>DAHUYZ010000021.1 GCA_027306855.1 Solirubrobacterales bacterium
TCGTCGAGCAGCAGGGCTGAGCGCCGGCAGGCCGGCCGTCGCCCCGACCGGAGCGGGCGGCGGCCGGTGTGGGATACTGGAGGCGCGTCGGGGCGTGGCGCAGCCTGGTAGCGCGCACCGTTCGGGTCGGTGAGGTCCCCGGTTCAAATCCGGGCGCCCCGATACTCTTTGTCTGCAAAGATGACGAGAAGGCACCGATCCGGCTCCGATGCGATGAGCTTGAAGCCATGCTGATCTATTCGATGAGCGTCTCGGTGGATGGCTTTATCGCCGACCGCGAGGGCGCGTTTGGGTGGACGGCCCCTAGCGAGGATCTGTTTCGCTTCCACCTCGCGCGGGTGCGCGAACTTGGCTGCCATCTGTGCGGCCGCAAGCTCTACGAGACGATGCTGGTGTGGGAGACGGATCCGTCGTTGCGCGCCACCGAGCTCGAAGCCGCGTTCGCCGACGTCTGGTGCGCGCTTCCGAAGGTCGTCTTCAGCCGCACGCTCGACAGCGTCCAGGGCAACGCTCGGCTCGCCGAGGGGTCGGTGGCCGAGGAGGTCGCCGCAGCGCTCGCCGCGACTGACAAGGACGTCGAGATCGGCGGGGCCGGCCTGGCGGCGGCGGCGATTGAGCTCGATCTCGTCGACGAGCTGCGTATGTTCCGCTATCCGATCGTCGTTGGTGGTGGCACGCCCTTCCTGCCGCCGGTCACCAAAGACGTTCGGCTAGACCTGGTCGAGACCAGGACCTTCGGCTCGCACGTGATCTACGAGCGCTACGGGCGTGTCCGCGAGGAGAACGAAGTTATGTAGCGCGATGACATGCCCTGTGCGGTGCCATAGGGTTTCGACCGTGCCGTTTACGCTCAGGAACCTAAAGGAGGATCTGGAGGATCTCGGAGCCAGGTTCGACGGCGCGCCGTGGAGTCAATCGTCTAGAACAATCTAGAACAGTGTCTGCTGCGTCCGCGGCGGGACTCTCGAGGTCGCTGTCGATTCTCCGGGCACGCGCGAGGATCGCGTGAATCCGCGGGCTCGTCCCACTCGGCGCACGAGCCCGGCCAGGCGCACCCGTTCGTCCTTTGGCGCATAGGCACCTTTCCGATACAGCTCTTCATAGCGCTCGACGAGGTCGGTCCGCTCGGCGTGCAGCCACCGCATGAACACCTCCCTCACGCCCGGGCGCAGGTGCAAGGCGACCCCGCCGATGCTCGTCGCGCCGGCGTCGATCGCGCCCTGCAGCAGCGGCTCGACCTGGTGGGGTGAGTCGTTGATCCCAGGCATCAGCGGGGCTATCAGTACGCCCGTTGGGATGCCGTTGCGATTCAGCTCTGTCACCGCCTCCAGTCGCGCCCGGGGGTTGGGCGTGTGCGGCTCGGTGGCACGCCATGCACGCTCATCGAGCGTCGGGATCGATAGGCAGGCGCTGAAGGTCGTCCGCTCGGCTATCTGCTTCAGCAGCGCCAGGTCGCGCAGGATCAGCGGTGACTTGGTCAGCACCGAGCACGGGTTGCCCGCCCCGCCCGCCGCATCGCGCAGCGCCTTCCAGATGCCGACCATCAGCCGGTAGCGGCCCTCCACCCACTGGTAGGGGTCGGTGTTGGTCCCGAGCGCCACGTGCTCGCCGGTCCATGAGCGCCGCGCCAGCTCGGCACGCAGCACCTCGGGCGCGTTGACCTTGACGACGATCTCGCGCTCGAAGTCGCGGCCGGCGTCGAAGCCGAGATAGGTATGCGTGGGACGGGCGAAGCAGTACACGCACGCATGTCCGCAGCCCCGATACGGGTTGATCGTCCAGCGAAACGGCATCCGCGAGCGCCCGGGCACGCGGTTGAGCACCGAGCGCGCACGAACCTCATAGAAGCGCATGTCGAGCGCCTCGGGGGCGTCGAAGTGGCGCACGACCGCCTCGTCGCGATAGCCGGGCAGGCGCCGCTGCTCGTCTGCCTGCTCAGCGAGATTGCTCCAGCGCACGAACATATGTTCGCATAAGCCCCCCCGGGCGGTGTAACGATAGCGCTGGGCGTGGCATGATCGACATCGGCCTGCATCCCCTTCTACGTTTGCTGTAACCCTCGATAGCGCAACCCGGCGAGCACTACGAAAGGACGGATGATGGATGCGCGGATAGACGTGATCACGCTGGCAGTCGCTGACCTGGATCGGGCGCTCGCGTTCTACCGCGACGGCCTGGGACTAATCTCCCGGGGGGTGCTCGGCACGGAGTTCGCCGGCGACGAGGACACGCCCGCCGGGGCGATCGCGCTGTTTGAGCTCCAGAGTGGCCTGATGCTCTCGCTCTATCCTCGCACTGAGTTGGCAAAGGACGCACGTGTCGCCCTCGGGCCGCCCAAGCCGGGTGAGTTCAGCATCGGGCACATGGTCGGCAGTAGAGCCGGGGTCGACGCTCTCCTCTCCCAGGCGCAGGCGGCTGGCGCCACGCTCACCGACCAGCCGCACGATCGCCCTTGGGGCATCTACTCGGGCTACTTCCGCGATCCCGATGGACATCTGTGGGAGATCATCTACAACCCCCGCTACCGCTCGCCGGCGTGAGCGTGCCGCGTGTTGAGGATCCAGCGACAGTAGCTTTCGGCAGTGCGCTTGGGCGCCGAGTGCTCGTGGTGGCGGTGCTCGGCTCCGGCATGGCGTTTCTCGACGGGACCGCCGTGAACGTCGCATTACCGACGATCGGTCGTGATCTGGGTGCTTCGACTAGCTCGCTGCAGTGGATCCTCAACGGTTATCTGTTGACGCTCGCGTCGCTCATCTTGATCGGTGGGTCGCTTGGAGATCGCTATGGGCGGCGAGGAGTGTTCGTGCTTGGTGGCGGCCTGTTCACGATCGCCTCCGCGCTGTGCGCTATCGCCCCGAGCTCGGGAGCTCTCGTGGCGGCGAGATTCCTGCAGGGGGTGGGCGGAGCTCTTCTGACTCCCGGCAGCCTCGCGATGATCGAGTCGGGCTTCAGGCGCGAGGATCGTCCGCGCGCGATCGGTGCGTGGTCCGGCCTGACGGGAGTGGCGGCTGCGCTGGGACCGCTGCTGGGCGGCTATCTCGTCTCTGCCGTGTCCTGGCGTGCCATCTTCCTGATCAACGCGCCAATCGGTGTGTATGTTGTCATCGCGGCCCGCAAGGTTCCCGAGACCCGCGATCGGAGCGCTCGAGGGCCGCTGGACATCCGCGGCGCATTGCTCGCGGCGTTCGCGCTCGCCGGTGTCACGTACGCGTTGATCGAAGGGCCCCGACATGGGCTTTCCCCATCGATCGCGCTGCCGGCGGGACTGGGCGTGCTCGCCGCCGTGGCCTTCTTCGCTCTGGAGAAGAGCACACCCAACCCGATGTTGCCATTGGACATCTTCGCCTCACGCCAGTTCAGCGCAGCCAACCTGATCACGTTCGTGGTCTACGCAGCTTTGGGGGGAGTGTTCTTCTTACTGGTCGCGTTCCTGCAGATCTCGCTCGGCTATTCCCCGATCGCGGCCGGCGCGGCATCGCTTCCGGTGACTGCGCTGATGCTCCTGCTCTCCTCCTCCTCAGGTGCGCTCGCCCAGCGCATCGGACCGCGGATACCGCTCACCGTCGGACCGATGGGCGTTGCGGCCGGGATGCTGCTGATGACGAGGATCGCGCCCGGGGACAGCTACGTGGCAAGCGTGCTGCCCGCTGTGGTGGTCTTCGGGCTTGGCTTGGCGCTCGTTGTCTCGCCCGTCACCGCGACGGTGCTGGCGGCGGCGGAAGCCCGTCGCTCGGGGATCGCGTCGGGCATCAACAATGCCGTGGCGCGAGTCGCCGGGCTGCTCGCCGTCGCGGTGCTTCCATTGATCGCGGGGCTAGAGGGCCATCGCTTCTATGACCCGGCCTCCATGACCGACGGGTTCCGGGTCGCGATGATCGCCTGCGCCGCGCTCGCCGGGATCGGCGGCGCGCTCGCCTGGCTGACGATCAGCGACGACGCGCTGCGAGCCGAGCCGGAGCATCGGGGGGAGCCGCCGGTCGAGATGTCGAGGGACTATTCGTGTGGCGTCACCGAGCCGCCGGCGGTTGGATCTCGGTGAGCGCGCCGAGCACGAGCTTGTCGTGCTCGGAGGGCTTGACCTTGCGCAGCACGCGGGCGATGCGCCCGTCGGCGTCGATGATGAAGGTGCTGCGCTCGGCACCCATGTAGGTGCGCCCGTACATCGACTTCTGAACCCACACGCCGTAGGCCTCCGTGACGGAGTGGTCCTCGTCGGCGAGCAGCGTGAAGTCCAGGCGCTGCTTGTCGTAAAACTTTTTGACGCGCGAGACAGGATCGGGCGAGACGCCGAGCACGACCACCCCCGCGCGCTGGTAGTCGGCGCTGTGGTCGCGAACTCCGCACGCCTGCGTGGTGCAGCCGGGCGTGTCGGCCTTGGGGTAGAAGTAGAGGACGACCGTCTGGCCGCGGAAGTCAGACAGCTTGACGGCGCGCCCATCCTGATCGGGCAGCTCGAAGTCGGGGGCGGACATGCCGGGCTCGATCACGCCCGCATCGTAGTGGACGTCTGTTCGAGGAATCGCCTTGGGCCTGATCGACCGGGCGAAAGTATCCGAATCAAAAGACACACGCGCGCGCTAGCTGCCGGCCCGGCTGATGGTGTCGTTGCCTGGGTCCGGGCGCGTGAGGGTTGACGATGCTCAGACGAATCGACACGTTCGGCGCCACAGAGTCGAGGCCAACGGCCTTCGCGATCATGAGGCGCGAGCTCGAGGACGGCACGAGCGTCGTGTCGGTCGATGGCGAGCTCGACCTCGCAAGCTCTCCGCGCCTGAAGTGGATGCTCGTAGAGTGCCTGGAGGCAGGCTGTAAGCGGCTGGTGATCGATCTGTCGCACGTCGCGTTCCTGGACTCGACGGCCCTCGGCGTGCTCGTAGCGATCAACCGTCGCCTCGACGAGGGGCAGATGGCGATCGTGTGTGCCCGCGAAACCCTGCTCGACATCTTCGAGCTCTCAGGCACCGCGAGGGTGTTTGCGATCCACCCGACGCTCGGTGATGCGCTCGCTCGCGTGCGAGGGCAACTGGCGCAGGCAGGCTGATCGGGGTTCCGGGAGAATGAGCGCCACTCGCGAGCGTTTCTCGCACGGTTCGGTCATCGGCCGGCCGGCGCTCGCAGTGCCCCTGCTGGGCGGTGCGCTCCTATGCGGCGCTCTCCTGCTCTTCGTATCCCTGGCAACGTTGGGACCGAGCGCGATCGCGAAGGCCGACCGCGGCGGCGGGGGCTCCAGGGGACACGCAGGACAAGAACAGGGCGCCAGTCAAGGTCAGGGCGAGGGCCAGGCATCGAAGAGCGCTCAAGGCAAAGGTCACAGAGACGGCAAAGGTCAATCCTCAGGCCAGGCCGAACAGGGCGGCGCGCAAGAACGAGGTCACGGACGGGCGGGCAACAACGGCGATGGTGGGCGGGGCAACGCCGAAGCAGGCAACGCTCCAAAAGGCAACGGGCACGAAGGCGGCGAGGGACAGGGCAGCGCTTACGGGCAAGGCGGGCAAGGCAGCCAAGGCGGGCAAGGCGGCGGCGGAGGTCAACGGCACGGAGAAGGGGAAGGGAAGCAAGGTCAGGGAGAGGCGAAAGGGAGTGGGAATGGGCGCGGCAAAGGGCGCGGCGACGGCAAAGAAGCGGGCGCCCGACCCGAACCGACGGGGGACAAGGCGGCCTCCGCGGCCTCTGACGGCTCGGCGAGAACGGCTTCTGCGGTCGTAGCCCCCAAGGTCTCGGCTGCGACGACGGTGCAGCAAGCAAACCCGACTTCGTCACCGGCTCCGGCGTCAAGCGCCGCACCGACTGCGCTCAGCACGTCCGCGTCACCGGCTGCGATCCCTGCCCGACACGTCGCGCTCGCCCGCCCGCACCATCGCCGTCGCCGCGGATCGCGCCTCTCCGCATCGACAGGACTCAGATCGAGCTCGGAGCGAGCCCTTCAGAGCACGTTCGCCCGCGCAGCGCTGCCGATCGTGACGAGCCCCGCGCCGGCGCGGCACGTGGTCAGGCCGGCGCACCGCTCGCTTGCGCAGAGCGCTCTCCCGCCGCTGGCTCGCACGATCACGAAGATTGTCGGCGTAGTCCCGCCGCGGGTCTGGATCCTGATTGGGGCGCTGTTCGCGATGGCACTGGCGAGCGGCGCTCGCTCGCTGCTTGCGGCCCGCAAGTCGCGGTTGCTCGAGCACCAGCGCGCCACCTTGCTCGAAGACGTAGGGCTGTTGCAGGCCGCGCTGCTCCCCACTGTGCCGGCGCGCCTTGGCCCGGTCGCGGCTTCAGCCGCCTACCGGCCCGCCGAGGGTCCCGGCGCGGGCGGAGACTTCTATGACGTGTTCGCGCTGAGCGAAGGGAAGGTCGCGGTGGTCGTCGGCGACGTTTCAGGTCATGGGCGCGGCGCCTTGCCGCACACGGCGCTCGTTCGCTACACCCTGCGCGCCTACCTGGAGGCGGGCCTCTCGCCCCGCGAGGCGGTCAAGACGGGGGGCGTTGTGCTCGAACACCAGCTGGGAGAGTTGTTCGTGACTGCGCTTGCGGCGACGTACGATCCGCGTGAGCGCACGCTCGTGTACGCGTCCGCCGGCCACCCGCCCCCGCTCGTGTCCGGCGCGAAGTCGTTCGAGCCGGTGATCGCTGCGTCGGCGGCCCCGATCGGGATCGGGGCACGGACCGGGACGCGCCAGACGGTGCTTTGGCTGCCTGGCAAAGCGAGGGTGTGCTTCCACACCGACGGTGTAACCGAGACGAGGGTTGGGTCTGAGCTGTACGGCGCGGGACGCCTCGAGCGCGAGCTTGCCGCTCTCGATGACGACGCGCGCGCGCAAACGCTGATCGAGCGCGTCGTTGACACGACCGATGCCCGGCCCGATGACATGGCGGTGTGCTTGCTGGCGATCGAGGGCCACGGAGGGGTGCCGACGGTGCTCCTGCAACAGATCGAGCTGGGTGCCGATGACGTAGATAGCGAGCGAACGAGGCAATTCCTGCGCGCCTGTGGTGTGCGGGAGGCGGGGATAGCCGCCGCGCTCCCCGGCGCGAAGGCGCACGCGAAGCAAGCGGGATCGGTGTTGATAGAGGTGCGCTACGAGGACGGCATGGCTAAGGCCGACTGGGCTTCCGACAACGTGGCCTGGCTGCACGCGACGGGGTCAAGGCGCGCGGTGGGGGCGAGGGCTTCGCTATGAGCGCCACGGCGGTGCTTGCACCCGACGCGGCGATTGCGCTGGGGATCGCTTCGACGGCCATGCCGTTCGCGAGGGCGCCGCAGGACGAGGCCGAGCGCTGGCTTCGCATCCTGCGACTGCACGGCGAGGCGGGCGTGGCGCTGCAGGCGATCGGGGTCGGCGAGCAGCCACTGACGCCGAGCGCTTGGCCGGCCGAGAAGGAGAGCGAAGGCGTCTATCCGACAGAGGAGCGCGACTCGGTCGGGCGCGTGGCCGACGAGGCGATGAGGATTGCGGAGCGCAGAGGCGCGAAGGGTGTCACGACGGTTGATCTATTGCGGGCTGTCATGCGCGTGTACGGCCCGCACTTCGACCGGCTGCTCGAAGCGCACGGCACCGATCATGCCGAGCTGGTCCGGCGCCTGAGTATCCAGGCGCATTGAGCAAGCCATAGACCCGATCCCGTAGTAGTGGCGTGCCGGCAAACGCGGGCCGATAGGAGCGCTACTTCTTGGGGCAGGGCACCTTCGTTGTGACCGTGACCATTGCGCCGCCGAAGAACTTCAGTTCGGCCTTGCCGGGGAAGCCTCCCTTGGGGCACTTCTTGGGAACGGTGCCGTAAGAGATGAGTTTGCCTTTCTTCTTGGTCGCGGCGCCGACCTTGATCTTGATGCGCTCCACCGACGCGTAAGGGGCACCGGGGACGGTCGAAACGAGCGGCACCTGCGTGACGAGCTCGGGCCCGAACGGCCTCGCGGCGGTCGTAAAGCTGCCCTGGGAGAGCACTTCGAGCGCCACTGGGCTCCTGCCTTCGGTAAAGAACGCCAGGCCACCGCCGGGCGCGAAGAAGGCCTGGACGGTCGCTTTCTCCTGAACACGCGTGCCGCCGAAGCTGACGACACCGAGCACTTCGCCCTTTGGGCTCGCGATCGACTTGCGCGGGCAGTGCTGCACTTCGTGGCTTTCGAGCGTGGCGGTCGGGCAGCTCGCGAAGCCTTGCGGGTGCAGCTTGGTGCCGCTGGGCAAGTAGACGTTGACCCCGATCAGCGGCGGCGGGAAGCCCCCGTATTCGGTGCCGCTGATCGTAAAGAGCGTTTCGACTGCGGCCCCGGCACCGAGGAGGTTGCCGGTGTGGGGGTAGTTGCGGCTTTTGGCTGAGTTCGGGTTGACCGGCACGGGCACGACCCTCGCCTTGAGCGTGACGACCGGCGCCGCCAGGGCGCTCGCCGCAACCAGCGGCGCCGCGAGCAGTGCGATCGAGATGGCCGCCACGCATCTCGATATCCGGCGTGATCCTCTGAAGCTACGGTGCTGGCCTGCGAGTCGGGCGGTCATAGCGGTCTCCTTTGCGCGTTGCGCTCGTCTACACCCTCAACACCGCACCGGCTAACAAGTCGCGTCGGCAAAACATATATGGGCGTCTACCGTGCGGCTCGCGCGGGAAGCAGAGACCGCTCAGGCCACGAGCGAGGCGAGGAACGACTCGTCGAGCGCGCTCAGCTGCTCGTGCTCGCCCTCCTCGTCCTCGGCTGCGGGGGCGGCCATGACGCGATTGCGGCCCCCGTGCTTGGCCTTATAAAGGGCCTCGTCCGCTTCCTTGAAGAGAGTGTCGTAGTCGATCGCCTCACCGCAGGCCGAGCTAAGTCCGAGGGAGATCGTCGTACGGATGCCCGTCGGACGCGCGTTCGCCACAGCGGCGCACAAGCGCCCCCCAATCTCGATGCCCGCCCTCCGTCCGATGCCTGGGAGGAGGATCAGGAACTCCTCGCCGCCGAGCCTGTAGATGAGCTCGAAGGAGCGCAGCCGCTTGCGCAGCTCATAGGCGATGTCGCGCAGCACCGCGTCGCCCCTGTCGTGGCCGTGCTCGTCGTTGATCTGCTTGAACTCGTCCACGTCGCACAGCATCAAGCAGACCGGCTGGCGCGAGATGCGCGCCTGGCAGGCGAGCTCGATGAAGCGCGGCAGCAGCGCGTGGCGGTTCAGAAGGCCCGTCAGCGGGTCGAGGATCGCCTCCCCGCGATGATGCAGCTCGGCGGCCTGCAGCGCCCATACGACCGACACGACTCCCGCCAGCAGCGCAAGCGTCGCCATCACGTCGACCGGGTCCTTGATCGTTGCGTTCGGCGCGACCCCCAGCGTGCACGCGAGGATGGTCGCGACCGTGATCACCAGGCCGGCGATCACCACGCGCGGCCTGAAGCGCGCCGCGACGATAGCCGCCGGAAGCACCATCCACGGCAGAGACGGGCTCTATGGCCCCCCACTGAACGCGACCCCGATCGCGATCGTGAGCTGAGTGGTCGCCATCGCCCATACGCTCACCCGCTCGGGGCGCGCGCTGCGCACGATCCGCTGCTCGACGGAGATCAGGTTCACGGCGGTGACGGCGAACGGGATCAACACCCACCAGCCGATCCACGGCGCGCTCGCGAGCAGTGTCGCCCCAACCGCCCCGATTCCGACCAGACGAATCTTGCGCACGCGCTCGTTCGCGTCGACCACTCGTGCTCGGTCGAGCTCCGTCGGGCACAGCCACGACTGATTGGTTCCCTCGCTCCTCATGCCGATCCTTTCGGTCGATATAGCCTCATCCTTGAGAGATGGGTCGCCTGAACCCCATCCAAGAAGACAATTGTATGCACAGACCCGGATGAATACTCGGATTACGCCGGGAAGCGCCAGGCGCGTGCGGACCTCGGCTAATGTCGCGTTCACCGTGAGCGGCGAGGCTTCAGAGGACGAGCGACTCGCGCAGCGCGGGATCGTCCGCCTTCGCGCCGAGAACCCCGGACCGCTCACCCTGTCGGGCACGAACACCTGGATCGTCGGAGGAGACCCCGCGTGGGTCATCGATCCGGGTCCGCTCCTCGACGACCATCTGGAGGATGTGCTCGGCGAGATCGGTCGCCGTGGAGGGCTCGGCGGGATCGCGCTCACCCACGACCATGACGATCACCGCGAGTCGGTGCCCGTGCTGCGCCAACGCTTCCCCGCGCCGCTTGCCGCCGGGCGCGGCGAGGTCGAGATGCTGCTCGCCGACGGCGCCTTCTTCGGGCCGCTCCAGGCGCTCCGCACCCCCGGCCACGCCCCGGACCATTTCGCCTTCCTCATGGGCGACGCATGCTTCACCGGCGATGCCGTGCTCGGCGAGGGCAGCGTCTTCATTTCCCCCGACCCTGGCGCGCTGCGCGGCTATCTCGATGCGCTCTCCCGCTTGCGCGAGCTCGGCACGGCGGTCCTCTGCCCAGGCCATGGCCCTCCGATATGGGACCCTCGCGCGCGGCTGTCTGAGTACATAGAGCACCGCCTGGACCGCGAGCGTCTGCTGCTCGACGCGCTCGCCCGCGGCGTGCGCTCGACGACGGACATGCTCGACGCCGCCTGGTCTGACGTTCCCGAGGTCCTACGTCCCGCCGCCTCGGTCACGCTTGCCGCGCACCTCGACAAGCTCGCCGAAGAAGGTCGGCTCCCCGACGGCGTCGAACGACCATTGCAGTGATGGCGTCGAGCCCCTCATCGACCACCGACTCGCCGTTTCCGCCGATCGCCGACTACGCCTACCTCTCGGACTGCCATACAGGCGCGCTCGTCGCCTCCGACGGCTCGGTCGAGTGGATGTGCCTTCCCCATTTCGACTCGCCGTCCATCTTCGGGGCGGTGCTCGATCGCGGCGCCGGGTCCTTCAGGGTTGGCCCGTACGGGGTGTACGTGCCGGCCGGCCGCCGCTACATGCCCGGCACGAACGTGCTCGAGACGACCTGGATGACCCCGCAGGGCTGGCTGCGCGTGATCGACGCGCTGACGATCTCCGACTGGCATGCAGACGAGCGCAACACGAGCCACACGCGACCGCCGACAGACTTCGACGCCGACCACCTGCTCGTGCGGCTCGTCGAATGCGTCCAGGGCCAGGTTCAGGTCGAGATGGTGTGCGAGCCGATGCTCGACTACGGCGCGAGCGCCGCCTCGTGGAGTTTCGACGAGGACGACGACGGATCCGGACTGCGCGCGTCAGGTGGCGACACGGCCTTCCGCCTGCTCCCGGACACGCGAATGGGCATCGAGGGCAACAGAGCCCAGTCGCGCCACACGATGTCAGAGGGCGAGAAGCGCTTCTGCGCGATCTCCTGGACCGAGGATCTGCGCGGCCCGCGCAGCGCCGAACAGGCCGAGGGCCACATCGAGCGCACGAGCCACTTCTGGCGGACGTGGCTCGCTGAAGGGCGCTATCCCGACCACCCCTGGCGCGTTCACCTGCAGCGCTCGGCGCTGACTTTGAAGGCGCTCACGTTCATGCCGACCGGAGCGCTCGTCGCGGCCCCGACGACGTCGCTGCCGGAGACGCCGAGGGGATCGCGCAACTGGGACTACCGGTACTGCTGGATGCGCGACGCCGCCTTCACGCTCTGGGGCCTGCACGCGCTCGGCCTCGACTGGGAGGCCGATGACTTCATCCAGTTCCTCGCCGACATGGAGCGAAACAAGGACGGATCGCTTCAGATCATGTACGGGATCAAGGGCCAGAAGGACCTGACGGAGTCGACGCTCGACCACCTGAAGGGCTACGAGGGCGCGCGACCGGTGCGGATCGGCAACGGCGCCTACAGCCAGCGCCAGAACGACGTCTACGGCGCCGTGCTCGACTCGGTCTACCTGCACGCCAAGCAGCGCGACCACATCCCGGAGCGGCTGTGGCCGATTCTCATCGACCAGGCGAAATGCGCGGCGAAGGTCTGGAAGCAGCCCGATCAGGGCATCTGGGAGGGGCGCGGACAGCCGCGCCACTACGTCTCTTCAAAGCTCATGTGCTGGGTCGCGCTAGACCGCGGGGCGCGCCTGGCCGAACGGCGCGGCGAGGACCAGACGGCGCAGGAGCTCCAGGCGATCGCCGATGAGATCAAGGCGGACATCCTCGAGAAGGGCGTCGATTCGCGCGGAGTCTTCCGCCAGCACTACGAGACGGACGCGCTCGACGCCTCCAACCTCTTGATCGTGCTCCTGCGCTTCCTGCCGGCCGACGACGAGCGCGTGCGCGCGACCGTGATGGCGATCAGAGACGAGCTGACCGAGAACGGCCTGGTCCTGCGCTACCGCACAGACCAGACCGACGACGGCCAGAACGGCGAGGAGGGCACGTTCTTGATCTGCTCGTTCTGGCTCGTCTCGGCCCTCGCTGAGATCGGCGAGTCCGAGCAGGCGCGCCATCTTTGCGAGCGGCTGCTCTCATACGGGTCGCCGCTCGGCCTGTACGCCGAGGAGCTGGAGGCCTCCAGCGGGCGCCACAGGGGCAATTACCCCCAGGCGTTTACGCACCTTGCGCTGATCAACGCGGTCAGCCATGTGATCGGCGATCAGTCGGAGTCGTAGCCGGGCTCGCCCGGCAGCAGCACGCGCGCGACCTCGCCCTCGAGCACGACCTTCGGCTCGACCGGCCGCACCTCGCGCCCGCGCGCGTAGTCGAGCAGCTCGACCGCGCTCTGAAAGGCTCCGAGCTGTTCGAGGTGCTTGATAGTTGGGAACACGAGCGTGAGCTCGTCGCGCTCTGACGCCTCCAGTGCCGCCTGGGGCGTGAACCAGCCCATATCGACGCACTCCTCGCCGTCGATCACAGGCTCCTGACCGGCCGGCAGCTCGGCGAGGAAGAACAGCGTGTCGAAGCGGATCGCGACCTGAGCCGGGGTTATCCAGCGCGAGAACGCCACGAGCTCATCGGGGTCGGCGAGCGCTATACCCGCCTCCTCGGCCAGCTCGCGAACGGCAGCCGCCCTGTGCGCGAGCTCGCCGTCGCGTTCATCGACCGCGCCGCCCGGGAACACCCATACGCCGCCCATGAAGCGCGCCTTCTCCGTGCGCTTGACGAGCAGCACCTCGAGCTCATCCGAGCCGCCGCGCAACAAAATCACGGTCGCGGCCTGGCGCGGCGGCGTGGCCTGCCCGAGATTCAACTCCTGGCCAGGCTCTCCGAGCGTCCCCGGCCGCTCTTGCCGGTCCTCGTCTCGAGTCGTCTCGGCGCTCACGTCGCTGACCCTACAGAGATAAGCTTCCCGGCATGAGCACCACCCAGACCCTGCAGCGCTGGATCTGCGAGTCCTGCGGCTACATCTACGATCCCGAGGACGGCGACCCCGACGGCGGCATCCCGCCAGGCACCGCCTTCGAGGACATCCCCGACACGTGGTACTGCCCGGTCTGCGGCGCACGTAAGCGGGATTTCACCCTGTATGAGGACTAGAGCAGACGCTCTCTGAGCCGCGTTTGCGAGGCAGCGCGCCATGACTGGAACGGGCGCCGACTGGGCCGAGCTTGCGCGACTCGACAGCCGGCACGTCTGGCACCCCTACGCGCCGCTGCCAACGGCCAATCCGTCGCTTCCCGTCGTCTCCGCGGAGGGTGTGCGGCTACGGCTTGCCGACGGGCGCGAGCTGATCGACGGCATGTCCTCGTGGTGGTGTGCGATCCACGGTTACCGGCATCCTGCCCTGGACGCGGCGGTACAGGGCCAGCTCGGGCGAATGGCGCACGTCATGTTCGGGGGGCTCACCCACGAGCCGGCGGTGCGACTCGCCGAGCGCCTCGTGGAGCTTGTGCCGGACGGGCTCGAGCACGTGTTCTTCGCCGACTCCGGATCTGTGTCGGTCGAGGTCGCGATCAAGATGGCGCTCCAGTACCAGCTTGCTATCGGGCATCCGCAGCGAACCTGCCTCTTGACCGTCCGCGGCGGCTATCACGGCGACACGTTCGGCGCGATGGCCGTCTGCGACCCGGTCGGCGGGATGCACGGCATGTTCGCCGGCGTGCTTTCCGAGCACGTCTTCGCGCCCCGCCCGCCCGACGGCTTCGACAGCGGCCTCGACGAGGAATGGGAGCGATGGGCGGCCGAGGTGCGCTCGCTTGCGGCCACTCACGCGGACGAGCTGGCGGCGGTGATCGTCGAGCCGGTCGTCCAGGGCGCGGGCGGGATGCGCTTTCACTCGCCCGCGTGCGTCGCCCTGCTGCGAGAAGTGTGCGACGAACACGGACTGCTGCTCATCCTCGACGAGATCGCGACTGGCTTCGGACGAACGGGCGCGCTGTTCGCGTGCGAGCACGCGGGCGTCGTCCCGGACATCATGTGCATCGGCAAGGCTCTCACCGGCGGCTACATGACGCTTGCGGCGACGCTCTGCACGTCAGGGGTCGCCCAGGCGATCTCTTATGGGGAGGGTGGGGCGCTGATGCACGGCCCCACCTACATGGCCAACCCACTCGCCTGCGTGACCGCGCTCGCCTCGATCGATCTGCTCGCCGACGACGGCTGGCGCGGAAATGTCGCGCGTATCGAGTGCGGCCTGCGCGAGGGCCTTGCCCCAGTTCGCGATCTGCCCGGCGTCGCCGACGTGCGCGTGCTTGGCGCGATCGGAGTCGTCCAGCTCGACCACCAAGTCGACGTCGCTGCAGCTACCGCCGCCGCCGTACAGCATGGCGTGTGGCTGCGTCCCTTCCGCGACCTCATATACACGATGCCGCCGTACGTCATCGGTGACGACGACTTGGCACAGGTCGCCGGTGCGGTTATCGCGGCCGCAGACGATTGAGCAAGCGGTCCCCTGCGCGCGCCAATTTTGCGATGTCGGTACTCATGATCTCTTCGAGCGTGACTACTTCTGTCGCTCCGATTCGCGCGATCGTGTCGCGGTTGGAGCGCTCCATCTCTGACGGCACCGTCCGCCAGGGTGTGAGGACGACTGACGCAACAGTCAGACCGGCCGTGCGCGCTGCAGCGAGTGTGAGCAAGGTGTGATTGATTGTCCCAAGCCCCGGGCGGGCCGCGATCAGTAGCGGCAGACCCAGCTCGACGGCGAGATCGCGCACCGTGAAGTCGTCGGCCAACGGCACGAGCAGGCCTCCGACGCCCTCGATGATCAGCGTCCCCCCTCGATCGGCGGCTTGCCGGGCCGCGGCGCGGGCGTTCGCCACGAGCTCGCCCGGCTCGACGCGTCGGCCTGCCATCGCCGCCGCCAGATGCGGGGACACCGCCGGCCCGAAGCGCAGCGGCGCGACGTCGTTCGCGTTAATGCCCGCCGCGAGCGCGAGCAACTCGTGATCGGGCGGCCATTCGCCCGGAGGCTCGTCGAGGCCCGTGACGACGGGCTTGTGCGCGGTCACCGGCTCCCCCGCGGCCCTCATTGCGGCGAGCAGGGCGGCGCTTACGATCGTCTTGCCCGCCCCGGTGTCGGTTCCGGTTACGAACAGTCCGCGCACGTCGTAGGTGCTACCGAGATGGGAGGGGCCAAGTTAGGCGGCGCGGGCGATGCACGTCTCGCGCTCCCCGTCGAACGGGGCGCTGCCGATCTCCCCGCGCTCACCGTCGAACGGGGCGCTACGAACATCGCGGGCAGCATGTGCGGGCCGAGGCTTGACCGAGGTGACAGCTGGGACTCGCCGGTGCGCCGGCTCCCCGATCTCGCGCGGGTCTAGCCCCACCTCGCGCGCCGCGGCCGCCAACGCCTTGGCGGCTACCTGCAGCTCGCTGGTGGTATGCGAGGCCATCGCCGCCAACCGCAGTCGTGCGCTGCCTATAGGGACTGTCGGTGGCCGTATCGCCTGGGCGAACACGCCTCGCTCGAGCGCGGCCTGGCAGAGGCGTACCGCGTCCGAGTCGCCTCCTACGACGAGCGGCACGATGTGCATGTCGGTCTCTCGCACCGCGAAGCCCTCGTCCGCGAGAGCGCCCCGCAGCGTGCGGGCGGCTGCGTGTAGGCGACTCACCTTGTGGGGGCGCTCCTCGAGCAGCCCCAGAGCGGCGAGCGCACCGGCGACAGCGGGCGGTGGAGGGGCTGTCGAGAAGATCAACGAGCGAGCGGAGTTGACGAGATAGCGGACCATCTCCTCGTTTGCGCAGACATATCCGCCGTAAGAGCCGAGCGCCTTGCTGAGCGTGCCTACGATCACGTCCACCTCGCCCTCCAGGCCGGTGGCCGCCACGGCGCCGCGTCCGCCCTCGCCGAGCGCTCCGGTCGCGTGGGCCTCATCCACGATCACGCGCGCGTCGTGCTCGCGGGCGAGCTCGACTATCTCCTGCAGTGGGGCTACATCGCCATCCATCGAGAACACCGAGTCGGTCACGATCAGGCGCCTTCCTTCGCCTGCATGACGGCACAGCTTACGCTCGAGATGATCCATGTCACGGTGGCGATAGACGACCACATCCGCGCGGGACGCACGGCACCCGTCGATGATCGACGCGTGGTTGAGCTCGTCGGAGAAGATCACGTCGCCCGGGCCCGCGAGCGTGCCGATAGCGCCGAGGTTGGCGAGGTAGCCCGACCCGAACAGCACGCACGCCTCGGTTCCCTCGAATTCGGCCAGTCGCTCCTCGAGGCGCCGATGGATCGTCATCGTACCCGACACGAGTCGCGAGGCGCCCGCGCCGACGCCCCAGCGCATCGCCGCATCCGCAGCGGCCTCGCGCACCTTCGGATGGTCGGCGAGGCCCAAATAATTGTTCGAGCAGAGCAGCAGCACCGGCTCGCCCTCGAGCAGCACGCGCGGGCCCTGGGGACCGGACACCATCCGCAGGCGCCGGTCCAGACCCAGCCGCTCGAGCTCCGCCAGACGTTCTTCGATGTCGCTCATGCAGCCGTCTCTCCGTTCTCGTCGATCAATCGCCCCAGCCCGCCGGCACCGCGTTGCGCGCCCCGTCCGGTCGTGGGGGAACCGCACGCTTAGCTCGGAAGCGAAGCTGGGTCGAGGGGTCCCACAGCCGGATCTTCAGCTCGGCCGCCTGTGACTCGGGCGCCGGCTCTTCGTGCGAGCCGCCCAGCAGTCCGTCGATCACATCGGGCGTCTCACCGTCGAGCCACCCTGACCGATTGTCGGGTCTGGGGTTCGACCCGTTGTCGGGCTGGCGCGCGACGTTCAGTCCGAGCTCCTCGAACATGCCCCTGTCGAAGTCAGGCTCAGAGCCGAGTGTCGTCAGGAAGTTGCCCATCATCACGCCGTTCAATCCCGCCTTGACCGCCAGCGGCTGCAGCTCGCCAAGGTTCTCCACGCGTCCGCCGCACAGACGGAACAGCGCTTCCGGGAGGATCAGCCTAAAGATCGCGATCCACTTGACCGCCTCCCACGGGTCCATGTAGTCGCGATCGCCGAACTTTGTGCCCGGCCTGGGATTGAGCAGGTTGATCGGCACGCTCGTTGGGTTGATTGCGGCCAGCTCGAACGCCATCTCCACGCGCTGCTCTCTGCTCTCGCCGAGGTTGAGGATGCCTCCGACGCACGTCTCCAGGCCAGCCTCCCTTACCGCCTGAATCGTGCGCAGCCGGCCCTCGTAGCGGACGGTCGTGGAGACTTCGTCGTAGTAGCCGGACGCCGTCTCCACGTTGTGGTGCACGCGCTGGATGCCCACGTCCTTCAACGCCTTTGCGCGTGCGGGCGACATGTGCCCGATCGAGGCGCAGCGCTTCAGGTTCGTGTGCTCGGCGACGAGCTTCGCGCCCTCCAAGATCTTCTCGAAGTCGCGCTTTGAGAGGCCCTGGCCCTGCGTAACCATGCAGAAGCGATGAGCACCCGCCGCTTCGGCCGCGCGCGCATGCTCGAGGATCTGCTCCGGGTCCATCATCGCGTGCATCGGCGTTTCCGCGTCGGCGAAGCGCGACTGGGCGCAGAAGCCGCAGTCCTCGGCGCAGCCACCCGACTTGGCGTTCACGAGCGAGCAAAGGTCGGTCGAGTCGCCGAAACGCTCAACCCGCGTGTCCCATGCGCGCTGCACAAGCGCTTCGATCTCGGCGCGATCCTCGATCTGGCCGAACTCCAGCGCTTCCTCGCGCGTGATAAGGGACGGCATGTGGCGACCTCCGGTCGGTGAAGTTATGAACGTTAGGTTGAGCGCCGGACAGTACCGTTCGCGCGCTATCCACGGGATCGATGGTGCCCTGGGTGATCCACAGACGCCTGTCTCATGGGAGGCTCACTCGAAGGCCGGCAGCCGGCGCTCCAGCCAGCCCGGCAGCCACCAAACCCGCGGGCCCGCGATGCGCATCACCGCGGGCAGCAGCACGAGGCGCACGATCGTCGCGTCGAGCACGACTGCGATCGTCAGGCCGATGCCGAACTGGCGCAGAGGGATCACGCTTGCGCTCGCGAACGCCGCGAACACGGCGGTCATGATGGCCGCCGAGCCTGTGATCACGCCGGCGGTGTGGCGCAGGCCGAAGTGGATCGCGCCGTTCGCGTCGCCTTTGGCCACCCACTCCTCGCGCATGCGCGTCAGCAGGAAGACCTCGTAGTCGATCGACAGCACGAACATGATCGACAGGATCCCCGCGCCTGAGGTCGCGTCGATGTAGCCAGGGCCTCCGAGCACGTGGTGCTCAGTCAGCAGCTCCAGCGCGCCGAGCGCGACCGCGATCGTCGCGAGGTTGAGTGCCACCGCCAGCAGCGCAAGCGGCAGCGCCCTCAGCACGACCACCAGCGTGAGCCCCGCCACCAGTGCGAGCGCGAGCACGAGCCACGGCACGCGCGCCGTGTTCGCGTTCTTGTAGTCGAGCAGGTACTGGGCGCCCTGGCCGATCGCGACGCTGCCGCCGGTCGCCTTCGCGAGGGCCGGGAGGGTGGCGCGCAGCCTGCCCGACAGGGCGGTCGTCGCGGCCGCGTTCGGCGCGCTCTTCGCGACCACCATCATGCGCACGGTCTGGCCGCCGCCGTCGACGTTGACCATCTGCGCGACCTGTTCGCGCATCGGATTGACCGTCCCGTCGAGCGCCGTCAGCACCAGGTAGCCGGAGTCGATCGCGTTTGGCGCGTCGCTGTGCAACAGGCGCCAGTCGCGCTCGTAGCCTTCGAGCATGCTCGCGTAGGTCGCGAGCGGGCCCTGCGCTCCGTCCAGGCCCGACGCGAGAGCGCCGCTGCGCCCGACCGCGCTCGAGAGGCCGCCGGCGAGCTTTTCGTCTCCCGCGGTCAGCCTGCCAAGGCCGCCCGCCAGCTGCCTGTTCCCCGCGCTCAATCTCCCCAAGCCGCCCGCCAGCTGCCTGTTCCCCGCGGTCAGCCTGCCCAGGCCGCCCGCGAGCCGCTTGTTGCCGGCCGTGAGCTTGCCGAGTCCTCCGGCGAGCTGCTGGTTGCCGGAGCTCAGCTTGCCGAGCCCGCTCGTCAGCTTGCTCGCTCCGCCGTTCAGGGCGCTCAGGCCGTTGTTCAGGGCATGACCGGCCCCCGCCAGCTGGTGCAGCCCTTCTCTGAGCTGGACCGCTCCTTCTTCGGATTCGCGCGTTCCCTTGGCCACCCTGTCGGCGCCCGCCGTCAGGCGATCGAGGGAGCTCGTCAGTTGGGCAAGCTCGGCGGGAAGCGCTTCAAGCGCATGCAGCCCTTCCGTCAGCTGCCGTTCAAGGGCCGCCAGCTGTGAGAGGTCGCTCTGTTCGATCAGCTGTTCGAGGGCCGCGAGGTCCTGCGCGAGCGCCTGATAGCGCGGATCTTCGCGCCCCGCGGTCATCGCTTTCAGTTCGCGCATCGCTTCGCGCACCCGGTCGCTCAGCAGCCGGCTCGATTCCTGTAGCGAGGAGAGCTTTGCCGACCACGACTGCAGTTGCGTCGCGAGAATCTCGACCGGCGCAACGGCCGCGTGAACCGTCGCGTCGAGCGCGTCCATGCCTTGGGCGAGCTGCGCCGCGCCGCCCGCCAGTTCGTGGTCGGAGCTCGCCAGTTTGTCGGCGCCCGCGGACGCTTCGTCGAGGCCGACCGCCAGCTTGCTCGATCCTTCGGCCGCCTGGCCGATCCCTTCGCTCAGCTGCTTGGCGCCACTGCTTGCGTGCCCCGTTTCGCGGGCGAGTCGGCTCGCGCCGCTGTGCGCGCGCCCCGTTTCCCTCGCCAGCTTGCTCGCGCCCGCGTGCGCCTTGGCGCTTTCGCGCGCCAGCAGCTTTGCGCCTCTCTGTGCGCGCGCGCTTTCCCCGGCAAGTCGGTTGGCGCCACTGTCAGCGTGCGCCCCGCCGCCGCTGAGCGCGTGCGCGCCGGACGCGGCCACGGCGAGGCCGCTGCGCAGCTGCGCGACTCCCCTGCTCGCGCTGCTGAGCCCGGCGCGCAGGCTTCCGATTCCCTGCTTGGCGCCCTTCAGGCGCTTTGGGGCGGATTCGAGCGCCGCGTGCGCTTGCGCCAGCCTCTGCCTTGCGCCCGCCACCGACGCCGGCCCCATCACAACCGCCACGTCATGGTCCTTGGCGACCTCTTCCTGCCAACGCATCAATGCCTGCAGTCGCTTCGTCGTCGTCATCGCCCCTTGCTTTGCGTTGTCGACGATCACGAACGGCGCCGACCAGCCCGGCCCGATCGTGCGTTCCACCATCTTCACGGCTTCGCGCGCCGGACTCCCTGCCGGAAGCTGGCTCGGGTCCGGCGGCCCCAGGCGCAGCGCGCCCGCGGGCGCCGCGAGCAGGAGCATACCGCCGAGGATCAGCGGGATCGTGATCGCCGGGTGCCCTATCAAGCGCTCGGCCAGCGCCGCCGCGCCCGCGCGCTTCGTGCCTGCACGGCGCGGCATGTGGATTTCCCAGCTGTTCAGCCGCGGGCCGAGCAGGCGCAGGAGCGCGGGCATGGCGCTGAGCGCGAGCGCCACGCTGAGCAGTCCCGAGATGACGACGCCGATAGCTACGGGCCCGAGCAGCCCCGGCGTCGCCACCCCGCTCGCCGCGAGCATGGTGAGCGCCAGCGTGCCGCCCGCCCCGATGATCGTCCGCCCGGCTGCCTTCGTGGCGATCGACACCGCCTCTTCGTAGTCCCAGCCCGCGGCCAGCTCCTGGCGCACGCGCGAAACCATCAGCAGCGCGTAGTCGACGCCCAGCGCGAGGCTCATCATCGCCGCGATCGCCACCCCCAGCGAGTTGATCGGCGTCACGAACGTCGCCAGCCACAGCAGGCCATGCCCCGCCATGACCGTCGCCGCGCCCATCGCCAGCGGGACCGCGGCGGCCACCGGCGAGCGGAAGACGAGCAGCAAGACGAGGATCAGAATCGGCAGCGCGATCATCTCGGCTTTCTCGGTGTCCGATAGCGTCGATTCCTGAAGCGCATGCCCAATCACGGCAAGGCCCGTCAGGTAGCTGTGCACTGGCGCTCTCACCGTTCGGGCCAGGATGGCTTCGGTGCGGGGCGCGATCTCCATCGCTTCGCTCTGCGGGCGCACGTAGTTGACGAGCACGAACGCCGTCCCTCCCTTCGGGCGCAGCGAGCGCGCCATCGAAGAGCTCATCGTCGTCGAGGGGTCCCACGGCGAGAGCACCTGTACCCCGCCGAGGGCGCGCAGCCGTGCCACGAGCTGCGGCCCCTGGCTGTTGAGCGGGCCTTCCGGGCCGCGCAGCAGGATGGCGACGGGGATCGTGTTGCCGAAGCCCGCATTCAGAAGCTCTTCGGCATGCGAGGAGGGTGTGCCCGGGACCTGCAGCGACATCGGGCTCAGCCTTCCTTCGATGCCGCTCCCCAGAGCGGTCAGCGCGAGGATCGCAACGCCCCACGCGATCAGCGTTCGCGACGAGCGCCGCCTCGGCACGCTGCCGGGTTGTGGGCGGCGGTCGCTCATCTCTACGCGCCCGTCGATCGGAGGGGGATGAGCCGCATTACTGTGTCCTCACGTATTGGCACACAATCCAATGTTACATCATTCTGTGTTCCATTGGGATCGGGTATGCTTTGGGGGTGGCAGATACCCCGACGACCGCCCCGACGACGATCGCGACCACGAAGGGCGAGGCGATGACGATTGACGAGCTCGCTCAGGCCGCGGGCCTGACCGTGCGCAACGTGCGCAACTACCAGTCGCGCGGCTTGATCCCTCCGCCGCAGGTGCGCGGCAGGGTCGGCTACTACGGGCCCGAGCACCTCGCCGAGCTGCACCTGATCCGCGAGATGCAGGCCCAGGGCTTCAACCTGGCCGCGATCGCTCACCTGCTCGAGCAGGCGCGCGGCGCCGAGGAGCAGGTGCTCGGCTTTACGCGCTCTTTGATGACGCCCTTCGAGACGGAGGCTCCCGAGATCGTTCAGGAGGACGACCTTTCGCGGCGACTCGGCCGCGGAGAGGGTCTCGATCCTAAGCTGCTCTCAAAGGCCCGCCGCCTCGGGCTGGTCGTCCCGATCGGCGAGGGCTGCTTCGAAGCGCCAAGCCCGACGCTGCTCGCCGCCGGCGAGCGGCTCGTCAGCCTCGGGGTGCCGCTCGAGACGGCGCTCGACATGATGGCGCGCCTGCGGCGCCACACCGAGCGCGTCGCACAGACGTTCGTCGAGATCTTCCTCCAGTTCATCTGGGAGCCCTTCGACAAGGCCGGTCGCCCCGAGGCCGACTGGCCGCGCGTGCAACAGGCGCTCGACGAGCTGCGCCCGCTCGCCTCCGATGCGCTTATAGCCGTCTTCCGCCAGACGATGACGAGCGCCGTCGAGGTCGCCTTCGGCAGGCGGCTCGACGAAGAAGCGCGCAAAAGCTCAAAAGCTCGCGCCTGACAACGCTCTGTTAGGGTACCCTAATTAGGGCAACCTAACAAGAGGAGGCGGCGATGCGACGCTCACCATTTTTCGACGGGGTAGCTCAGTCCGAGGTGTCGATTGCCGGGCAACCGGCGAAGGTGCCGATCTTCTATTACGACGGCACGGCGACGAGCGCGGTGTTCGCCGCTCGCCTGGGAGCTCTGCGGCGGCTGATGCCCGATCGCCGCTTCTCGCCGGCGCGGCTCGCCCCGGGCCTCGGGGCCGTGGCCGTCACGTGCTTCGAGTACCGAGACACAGACATCGGCCCCTACAACGAGCTTGCGATCTCCGTTGTGCTCAACGAGCCGTGGTTCTTGCCCAACCTGCCCGGTCGCGCTCTCATCGCAAGCCTGCGCCGGCGCCAACTGCACGCCTGGGTCCAGCACCTACCGGTCACGACTGAGATCGCAAGGGCGGGAGGCGTCGACTTCTACAACTACCCCAAGTTCATCGCCGGCATCGACTTCGCGCAGAGCGACCGCACGCGCACCTGCCGCCTGAGCGAGGGCGCCGAGCACATTCTCACGCTCTCGGGAGAGCGGATCGCGACGCCGCGCGCCGAGCAGTTCCAGCTGTTCAGCCATCTCTACATGGACCGCCAGCCCCAGAGCTCGGAGTTCAAGATCTCAGCGAACGCGATGGGCGTGAGCATCAACCCCCGGTCGGCGGCGCTCGAGCTCGGCACGCGTCATCCGATCGCACGCGAGCTCGATGCGCTGCTGGTCGCTCGTCGCCCGATCCAATACCAGTACCTGGCGAGCTTCGAGGGGATCCTCTATGGGCCCGAGCACATCACGCTCGCGCTGATGGAGCCGCTGATCGCACAGTACGCGGCAAAGACCGCCGGGTCGCCGGCAAGCGCCTCCGCATCCGGGACCCCGCCCTCCGCGACCGGCGCCGACACGACGGCGCGGGCCGCATAGGCGGCGCGTCATGACGCCACTTGCGAGGAAGCAGCGCCCGCTATCTGAGGACTTCCCGCGACTCATAGACGGCGGCAACGCGCTCGACGTACGCGAGCTCGAGCGTCTGCGCGCACGTGCGCGGCGCTTCGCCGAGGAGCACGTCAGTCCCCGCGCGATGGAGATCGACCGGCGCACCGACGAGGACCCATCATGGTTCGACTGGGATCTCGTGCGGGCAGGGGCCGAGCACGGGATGCTCAGCTTCTTGATCCCCAAGCCGGCCGGCGGCGGAGGCGGTCTCTCCACCGAGGCGGCGGTCGTGATGGAGGAGTTGTGCGCCGCCTGTCCGGGGATCGCCCTGATCTTCGGCGCGCATGCGCTCGGAATATCCCCTCTTCTGCTCGGCGGGCCCTCTCAGTGGGACGGCGTCCTCTCCGAGCTCGTGTGCTCCGAACGCACCACCAGGCCACTGCTGATGGCGTGTGCGATCACCGAGCCCGAAGCCGGGACCGACGTCGAGGACCCCGACCTCTTGGCGCGCGCGCGGATCACCAGCCATGCCCGGCGCGTGCCCGGCGGCTTTCGCCTGAGCGGCGCCAAGCGCTTCATCTCAAACGGCAGCGTCGCCCGCTGGATAACGCTCTTGATGCCGACGGATCCGCGCGATCCGGCACACACCTGGACCTGCTTCCTCGTGGACGCCAGCAGCGAGGGCTTCTCCGTGAACCGAGTCGAGCACAAGATGGGCCAGCGTGCCGCCCACGCCGCGGAATTGGCTCTAGATGAAGTGTTTGTCCCCGACGAGCGCGTCGTCAGCAGGGAGGGCGACGGAGCGGCCGCCACGATGATCGTGCTCGCCTGCTCACGTCCCCCTGTCGGGGCGATCGCCACGGGGATCGCTCGCGGGGCATACGAGCGGCTGCTTGTTTGGCTGGAGGAGGACCGTGCGGCAAAAGGCCTGCTCGAGCGCCAGCACGTCCAACTCGTGCTCGCGAGCATGGAGGAGGAGATCCACCTCGCCCGCCAGGCCTACATGGACGCCGCCACCGAGCTCGATTACCGGGCGCTCGGCGGCGCGATGAGGCATCCCGCGGTACGGGCTCTCGGGCATGTGCCGGCCGGCATCCGAAAGCGCCGTTCCGTACGCGGGCTGCTCGCTTCTGATCGCATGCGGGACACGACCATCTCGATCCTGCATCGCACAACGAGCGAGTCAGCCGTCACTCGCTCGGTCGCGCTCTCCTCAATGGCGAAGGCGCGTGGAGGCGACGTGGCGATGCGCGTCACCGGTGCGGCCCTGGAGATCGTGGGGCTGCGCGGCGTGCGGATCAGGGCGGAACTGGAGAAGCTGTGGCGCGATGCCAAGCTGTGCCAGATCTACGAGGGCACCAACCAGCTCAACCGCCTGGAGGTCTATCGCGGCCTGTGCCGGCGAGAGACGATCGCCTGCCTGCCTCCACTGCTTGCCCACCGCTCCGCCGTGCCGCCGCCGGACGCTGGAGTCGGCGGGAGCCGCGAAAAAATCCTCGCAGGTGAGAATGGAGGTCCGCGATGAGCACGCAGACGACTACGAGCGGCGAGCGGGCGGCGCTGCTCGCTATGGCCCGCGATCTCGCGCGCCACGAGCTGCTAGCGCGCAGCGTGGATCTTGACCGGGGCGATCGCGAGGCGATCGCCGAGTGTTGGCGCAGCCTCGTAGGCGTCGGTCTCGACAGGGCGCTGCTCGGCGAACGGCACGGAGGCGTCGAGCTAAGCGTGCGCGACCTGCTCGCCGCACTCGAGGAGCTCGCGGTCGGCGACGGTGGGATCGCGATGTGCGTGCTGCTCTGCAACACCGCTCTGGCGACACTCACAGACGAGCAGCTCAGCGAAATCCCCTGGGGAGCGCGCTGGGCGCTCGTGCCGGCCACGTCCGGTACGGAGGTGACCGTGTCGGACGGAGCGCTCGACGGTCGCATCGAATGCGCTCTCGGCGCTCTCGGCGCTCACGGACTCGTCGTCATCCTCGACGGACCCGAGCCGGCGGCGTTTGCGATCGACGCCGGCGCAGCCGGCTCGAGGCTCGAGCGTGACGTCACGCAAATGGGATTGCGCGCGGCGCCCGCCGCGTTGATCGAGCTGGCAGACATCGACTGTCCGTGCCCTGCAGGGCGCGCGCCCGCTCTGGATGGGTCAGACTGCTCCAACGGGATGATGAGCGCCGCGAACGCGCGGGCGCTGCTGCGCGCCGGCACCGCTGCGATCGCAAATGGGATCGCCCGGCGCGCGCACGAGATGGCGCTCGAATACGCCCACGCCCGTCAGCAGGGAGGAGTCGCGATCATCGAGCACGACGCTGTCAGCGACATGCTGTCGGCGATGGCGGTGAGACTGGCATGTAGGCCAGAAGTCGGCGCCGGGCGGTTTGGCTCCGACATGACCGCCGATCCGCTCGGCCTCGCCATCGATCAGAAGTACGCGCTCGCCGTAAAGATCGCCGCCACCGACGCCGCCGTCGCAACGACGACCGACGCAGTCCAGGTGTTCGGCGGGACCGGCTACATGGTCGAGACCGGCGTCGAGAAGTTGATGCGCGACGCCAAGTACTGCCAGCTGTTCCCCGAGCCCAATTGGGTCGCGCACGACGAGCTGATGCGCTCAGAGCGCGCCGGTCTGCGTTCCGGCGAGCCCGAGCAGTAGCATCCTGCGCGTACATACGGTCGGTGGCGAAGGGAAGCCGGTGAGAGTCCGGCGCGGACCCGCCACTGTGACCGGGGATGCCGTCCGCAGCGCGCAACCTGCGCGAAGCCACTGATCGCCGCGATCGCGGGACCGGGAAGGCGCGGAGGGTAGGCCCGGGAGCCAGGAGACCTGCCTCCGGCCGGCAAGCCCACAAGCCCTCGTGGAAAGGGGTGGCTCAATCATGAAACGCATTACTCTCACCGCGGCCGGCGTCTGCGCCGTCGCTCTCTTGCCGGCAGTGGCGCCGTCAATCGCTGCGGCGAACCGAACCGGCTCCGCCGTTTCGATCCGGGTGGAGGGGATGAGCCGGACGCTCTTGCCCGAAACGGGGTTGAGCCCGCGCTCGAGCGAGATCGACAAGGATGGCAAGCCCACCGACACATGCGTCGGGGACACAGCGGCCGTAGCGCTGGAAGACGGCACTCACGGCCACTGGACCGCAGGCACATACTCCTCGGGCCTCGGCTACCCGGTGATAGGCATCGAGAAAGAGTCGTATCCGTTCACATCCGACTACTACTGGTCGCTGTGGATCGACGACAAGCCTGCGACCACGGGCATCTGCGGCGCGACGCTCAAAGCCGGTGACAGCGTCCTGTTCTTCCCGCAGTGCTCCCAGGAAAGCGCGGCGAGCTGCCCGCAGGGTCTGTTCGATCCCGCGGTTCTGCGGGTGAGCGGCCCCTCGCGCGCGCGCGAGGGCAAGAACGTCAAGGTCAAGGTCAGCTCGCTGGCCAACCTCACAGGCGCGCCGTCGCCCGGTGCGGGCGTCAAGCTGACGTTCGGCAAGCGATCGGTCAAGACCAACGCCGCCGGAGTGGCGCAAGTGCGCTTCGCCAAGGCCGGCAAGTACAAGATCGTCGCTACCGCGCCCAACTCGATCCGCGCCGAGTTGACCGTGCAGGTGAGCGGCTAGACCGATGCTGTTGCGGCGCACCCCGGCTCCGGCGGTCGCGCTCGCGGCGCTGTGCGCGCTCGCAAGCTGCGGCCTCGGGCCGGGTGCCGCGCCGAAAGACGCCCAGCTCACGGTCACACGCGACTTTGGGACGCGCGTCGTGCTTGCAACGCGCGCTCCGAAAGTGGTAGGCCAGGAAACGATCATGAGCCTGCTGGCGCGCAACGCGCGCGTAAAGACCCGCTACGGAGGAGGGTTCGTGCAGTCGATCGACGGTCTGTCCGGCGGCAGCCAGGCAGGTGAGCCGATCGACTGGTTCTACTACGTCAACGGCGTCGAGGCGCCCGTGGGCGCGGCCAACACGAACGTTCACAGCGGCGACCGCGTCTGGTGGGACCTGCACGATTGGAGCCAAACGGAGGACGTGCCGGCGGTGGTCGGCTCGTTTCCAGAGCCGTTCCTACACGGCAACCAAGGCAAGCAGGTCGGCGTCGAATGTGCGCAGCCGTCGTCCTCGGCCTGCAAGTCGGTCGCTTCTCGTTTGCGCGCGCTGGGCGTCCCGGTCGTACTCGAGGCGCTCTCCGGCAAGGGGGAAGTGCGAGAGCTGCGCGTCCTCGTCGGCCCGCTCGCATCGATCGAGGCCAACCCAAATGCCCGGCTCGTCGGGCAGGGTCCGACTCATAGCGGCGTCTACGCCCGCTTCCCCTCCGACGGTCGCACGATTGCGCTGCTCGACGAGCGCGGTCGGACGGTGCGCACGCTCGGCGCCGGCGCCGGCCTGATCGCCGCTGCGCACAACGGCGAACAGGCTCCGGTCTGGCTCGTAACCGGCACCAACGCCGCCGGCGTCCAGCTGGCCGCCTCACGGCTGGATGAAGCTTCGCTGAAAGATCGCTTCGCGCTCGCCCTCTCCCCGAACAAAGAAGAGCTCGCGTTGCCGGCCGGAGGATGAGCGCTTGAGGAGCATGCTGTTCTACCGACGCCTGCCTAGCCCTTTGCATGCGACGCGTGCGACGATCGGGGCGGCATGGGCGACCGCGCTGATAGTCGCTGCGCTGAGCACCGATCATCCCGTCGTGCTCGGCGTACTCTGCGTCTGCACGCTGCTCGCCGGGATTGGTGCCGCAGTTGGCGCAGAGCTGGCACGCTCGCTTCGGATGGCGGCGATCGTCGCCGTTCCGATCGTGCTCGGCAACCTGCTCGTCTCGCGCGATGGTCTCACCGTGTTCGCGCGTCTCGGCGATCTCGGCCCGTTCGGGCAAGGTGATTTGACGGTCGAGGCGCTCGTCTACGGAGCGGTCATCGCGCTCAAGGTCAGCGTAGTGATGCTTGCGACCACGCTTGCGAGTCTCGCCGTCGATCCCGATGAGCTGCTGCTGATCGCACGCCGATTCTCGTTTCGCACCTCACTCACCGTGTCGCTCGCGACGCGCATGGTCCCCGTGCTCGGGCGCGACGCCCAGCGCCTTGCCGAGGCACAGCGCACGCGTGGGGACTGGATCGGGGCGCAGACCGGAAGAAGAGACGCTCGCTTTAGCGTCCGCCGCGCGCGCACGCGAGCCCGGCTGATCAGCGCGATAGTCGGCTCCTCGCTGGACCGGGCGCTCGATGTGGCGGCGACGCTCGAGCTCCGCGGCTTCGCGTCCGCCCGGCGCGCGCCGCGACGGCGTGAGCCATGGTCGCGCCACGATCTCGCGTTCACGGCATCGGCCTTTGCGATCATCGCGCTTGCCCTGCTCGATCGCGCCCTTGTGCTCGCGCCGTTCAACGCGTATCCACTGGTGAGGATGAGCGCTGGGCCACCCGCGCTGGCGCTGTGCGTCGCGCTTGGCGTGGCTGCGCTCGCGCCGTTTGCCGATCGCCGAGGCATAAGACGATGAGCGGGATCGTCTTCGAGCGTGTCACCTACACATATCCAGGCGCGGCCGAGCCCGCACTGCGCGACGTCACGCTCGAAGTGCGTCCCGGTGAACTGTGTCTGCTCGCCGGTCTCTCTGGGCACGGTAAGTCGACTCTGCTGCGCGCTACTTGCGGCCTTGCGCCCCATTTTCACGGCGGAACGTTCGCTGGGCGTGTGACCGTCTGCGGGCTCGATACGCGCGAACACCCTCCCGCTCGTCTGGGCACGCACGTCGGCGTCCTCTTCCAGGATCCGGAGACCCAGCTCGTGATGGGGTCTGTTCGGGCTGAGCTCGCGCTTTCTCTGGAGAGCCGCTCCGGCAGTGCAGCTGCAGTCGCGCGCGGCGTGGAGGAGGTGGCGCTTGCGCTCGGCATCGACCATCTCCTGGACCGCTCCACCCACGAGCTCTCCGGCGGGGAGCAGCAGCGCGTGGCGCTCGCCGCGGCGCTCGCCGGCCGCCCGCGGGTGGTGCTGCTGGATGAGCCGACCTCTCAGCTGGACCCAGTCGCGGGCGATGAGCTGATAGGGCTGCTGCGCCGGCTCAACCAGGAGTGGGACACGACGATCGTGCTGTCTGAGCACCGTCTGGAGCGTTGCCTCCCGACGGCCGACCGCGTGATCTGCCTGCACGACGGCGGCGTTGCATACGACGGTGATCCGGCCTCGTTCCTCTCGTTCGCAAACCAGTCTGCCCCCGCACTTCAGACACCCGGCGCGCGGCTGTTCGCGCTCGCGGGCCTTCGTCAGGCGCCGGTCGGCGTCAAGCAGGCGCGTGGCGCGTTGCGTCGCCGGGGACTGCTACCGCACGAGAACGACCCCACAGAGTGTGCGCCCGCAGACGGGCCAGACTCGGGGCAGCGTGGACACAGGGGCGGTCGGGGCGCTGGTCTTCGCGTTCGCCTGCGAGGTCGCAGTGTGTCGGCGGCCGTCGGAGTGCACGGTCTGTGGTTCGAGGTCGATCGTGGACCCGCGATCCTGCGTGGAGTCGAGCTTACCGTCGAGCCCGGTGAGAGCGTCGTGTTGATGGGCCGCAACGGCGCCGGCAAGTCGACGCTGCTGCGCCACATGGCGGGCTTGATGACGCCGACGCGCGGGCGCATCGAGCGGGCCGGCCGTGTCGCCCTGCTGCTACAGAACCCCGGCGACTACATACTCCACGAGCGCGTCGCCGACGAGCTTTCTGCGGCGGCGCTACGCACTGCCGGTCTGCAGGAGCTCGCTGAGCGCAATCCGCGCGACCTATCGGGCGGCGAGCGTCAGCGTCTGGCGCTCGCGATTGTCGCCGGCGAGGGTGAGCCTCCGGCGCTGCTCGCATTGGACGAGCCGACGCGTGGGATGGATCGCGAGGCTAAGACGGCGCTCTGTGCCGAGCTGTGCCGCCGCGCATCGGAGGGACAAGGCGTGATCGTTGCGACTCACGACCCCGAGTTCGCGGCGAGCTGCGCGGAGCGTGCGGTGCTGCTTGCCGACGGGCGCGTGATTGCCGATGGGCCGGCCGCCGAGCTGCTCGCCGGCGGCTGGTACTTCGCGACCGAGACGGCCCGCATACTGGGGGGCGCCGGCGGGGCGCTGCTGCCCGAGCAGGGAGCGCTGCTGATCGAGCGGGCTATGCGCGCAAAAGGGTCTGCCGACGATTGGACGGGGAGCGGCCCGATTGATGGAGGTCAGGCAGATGGTGCCTCAGCGGACCGCGATCCCGCGAACGAGGTGTCGTCCGCTGCCCCTCTATCGGGTCGGCTGAGCGCTTCAGTCGCGGCCGCGGAGGCCCAACGGTGAGTTGGCCGCTTGCCTCGTTTGCGATTGTGTTCGCCGTGCTCGTCGTCGGCTGGATCGCCTACGAGCGCTCGCGTCCCTCGGCCCTGATGATCGCCATCGTCGGCACGCTCTCGGCGATCGCGGCGCTCGGCAGGGACGCTTTCGTGGCGTTGCCGGACGTAAAGCCCATCACTGCGATGACGCTCGTCGTCGGTTACGCGCTAGGGCCGCTACCCGGCTTCACCGTCGGCGCAATCGGGATGCTCGCGTCAAACATAGTTCTCGGCCAAGGGCCGTATACACCGTGGCAGATGGCCGCCTGGGGGCTCGTCGGGCTCTTCGGCGCAACGCTCGGTCGCGCCTACGGGCAGCGGCGAGCTGGGCGCCTGACGCTTGCTCTCGCCTGCGCGCTCAGCGCGCTGGTGGCCAAGGAGATCATGAACGTCTATGAGTGGACCGTCTCGGCCAACAACACGCTCCCTGCGCTTGCTCTCACGGTCGGCAAGGGCGTCCCGTTCGACGTGACCGACACTGTCGCAAGCTTCCTGTTCGGACTCGCGTTCGGCCCCGAGCTCGCTCGCCTGCTCGGCCGGATGCGCGCGCGTATGACGGTCACCTGGGAGTCGGTCGCTACGCCGCTTGCATTGTTGCTCGCCTTGGCGGTCATGGTGGCAGGCTCGTTCACGTGGGCGGTGCCGAGCGCTCGCGCGGGCGGTGGCGGTGCCTCCTCAGCCGGTGTGTTCGCGCGCACGATCGGCTACCTGCGCTCCGCCCAGAACAGCGATGGAGGCTTCGGCGCGGGGCGCGGACAGCGCACCAGCGAGCTGTACTCGGCGTGGGCCGCGATCGGCCTTGCGGCCGCCGGCATCGACCCGCTGTCGCTGCGGCGCGACGGCCATACGGTTCTCGAAGCGATCCGTCGCGAAGCTGCGACGCTCAGCGGCGCAGGCGATTTCGAGCGCACGATCCTCGCGCTGCGTGCCTGCCGCGCCTCGACCCGCGCCTTCCCGGGCGGCGACCTACTCGCTCGACTTCTCCGCTACCGCTCGAATGACGGCTCGGTTGGCCGGCTCGTCAACATCACCTCGTTCGCGATCTTCGCTCTGCGCGCGACGGGACGATCGGCTTCTGACCCGTTCGTTCGCAGCGCCGCGATCTGGCTCGAGCGCCAGCAGAACGCGGACGGGAGCTTCAGCTTTGCCACCCGGGGCGCCGCGGGCGACGTCGACGATACGGCCGCCGCGCTGCAGGCTCTAGTAGACGCCGGTCAGCGCACGAGCCGCGGTGTCGCGCGCGCTGCCGCCTATCTGGTGCGTGCACAGAATCTCGACGGCGGCTATCCCCAGCAGCTCGGTGGGCCGTCCAACGCCCAGTCCACCGCGTGGGCGATTCAGGGACTGGCAGCAGCGGGACGCGACGTGCGTGCGGTCAGGCGCGGCCGAGGTCGCTCGCCGCTCGAATACCTGCAAGCGCTGGTAGCGCCCAACGGCAGTGTCCAGTACACCTGGACCAGCGCGCAGACTCCCGTCTGGGTTACGGCGCAGGCGCTTACCGCGTTCGCGCAACGACCATTTCCGATCGTGCCGTAGCGCCCAGCACCCGCTCGGCGGCGGCTCGGCCCTGCGCGATGCACTGCGGCACGCCCATGCCGCGGTACGCCGCGCCCGCAAGCGCGATCCGAGGGAAGGGCTCGAGGTGGCGCTCTATGCGCCCGATGCGCTCGAGATGGCCTGGCTCGTAGTGGGGCAGCGCATCGTTCCAGCGCGTCACATGCACGCTGCGCGGCGCGCCGACCAAGCCGGCAACCTCGCGCAGGTCGCGAACGAGACGATCGGTCAGCTGCGCGTCATCCATGCCGATCGCCCGATCGACGCTTGCGCGCGCCACCGAGCAGCGCAGCCACAGCTCGCCGCCGGTTGACAGGTGAGGCCACTTGTTCGACAGCAGCGTGCACCCCCCGAGTAGGCGCCGCTCGCGATGTGGGACGAGCAGACCCGATCCGCGTAGCGGTCGCGAGGCGGCGTCGACGGGGTAGGAGATCGTTGCGATCACCGCCGAGAGGTAGGCAATCTCCGCCAGCTCCATCGCCGCCTGCGGAGCGACGGCGCTCAAGATGTCGGCGGCCTCGAACGCCGGCGCAGCGATCACGACGCCGTCTGCCGCAAGCCGCTCACCGTTCGCGAGACCGACCGCATAGCGGTCCTGCGGGATGCGTACGAGCAGCCGTGCGCGCGTCCCGCGGCGAATGCCGAGCAGCTCGGTCTCCCGCAGCCGATAGTCGAGCCGCTCGACGATGCGCTCGAGACCTTCCGGCAGCGTCGCGAACGGAGGGGCCTGCGGCTGTGCGTAGCGCGTGGTTGGCTGTGCGCCGGCGCGTGCGGTTTGAGCCCTCGCGGCGAGCATGCCCTTGATGAGGCTGCGGTGCTCGCGCGCGATCGCCTCCAGCTGAGGCGCGGTCGCCCGCAGGCTCAGGCCGTCGCAGCCGGTGCCGTAGATCGTTCCGAGCAGCGGGTCCACGAGCCGATCGAGCGCTTGACGCCCCAGTCGCCCGCCGATCAGCTCGGCGACCGAACGATCTTGGTGCGTCGAGAAGGCAGGAAACAGCAGATCGAGCGACGCTCGCGCGACGCCCCAGGGCGAGAGGATGCCCGAGCGCAGCAAGGGCCCCGCGCCATCCGGCAGGCCGCCGAGGATGCCGGGCGGCAACTCGCGCAGCCGTCCGCGCGCCCACACACTGGTCGCCATCGTGGCCGGTGCCATCAGCTCGCCATCCAAGTCCAGCTCGCGGCAGAGCTCGATCGCCGCCGGGATGCGCGTGAGCAGCGACTCGGCGCCCACGTCGATCATGCGCCCATCGATCGGCTCGCTACGGATCTTCCCGCCGAGACGCTCGCCGGCCTCCAGCAACGTCACTCGCGGCTGCTGCGGATGCTCTTGCGATCGCGTCAGCGCGTGCGCGCAGGCGAGGCCTGCGATCCCTCCGCCGATCACCACGATGTGGGGACGCTCACTCATAGGACGTGCGGTCCGGCGACTCACAGCGATCGAGCACGATCTCGGCGAGCGCATCCAAGAACGCCGGGTCGGCATTGGGCGAGGTCGTTCGCTCAAACGCAAGCCCAACCCTAGAGGCGAGTGCGCGGCATTCGACGTCGAGGTCGTAGAGGATCTCCAGATGGTCGGCGGTGAAGCCCGCCGGGCACACGATCACGCCCGGAACGGCGGCCGTGGCGCGCTCGCGGATCACCTGTGTGATGTCGGGGCCGATCCACTCATCGACGGTCCGACCGGCGCTCTGCCAGGCCACCGACCAGCGCGTAAGCCCGGCGCTTGCCGCGACGGCTGCGGCCGTCTCGCGGAGCTGCAGCGGATAGGGGTCGCCGCTCGAGAGGATGCGCACGGGGAGGCTGTGCGCGGTGAAGACCACCTCGGCGTGCCGGGCGGCGAAGGCCTTGCCGGCTGCGGAGGATCCGGCCTGCGCGAGCAGCGGCCGGCCCTGCGGGCTGCGGAAGATGTTCAGCGGCCCGCGCACCCGGTAGTGCGTGCCCTCGTGAT
>DAHUYZ010000220.1 GCA_027306855.1 Solirubrobacterales bacterium
TCGGCTCGGAGACCACGATCCTGGCGTCCGTGGAGAGCTCCTGAAGAACCTGCTGCTTGGGGTAGAGACGCCGCAGCGTCGGCACATCAGCGGTGTAGAACAGCGATCGCGACCGGCCTGCGCTCGAGTAGCGAAAGACCCATGTGCGCTGGCCGTCGGTCGTCGCCATCGTACCTTGAAACGGGTCGGCGACGCCTTGCGCCTGCGCGAGGGCCTCCACCAGGCCGATCGCGCGGGCCACCGCGGAGGGCGGATCCTCCGTGAGGCCGAAGGTGAGCGCGAGATGGAAGAGGATCTCCGAGTCCGTGCCGCCCGCGATCTCGGGATACAGCTCCGGGTCGACCGCGAACGCGAGCTCTCGCTTCAGCGTCGCGAACTCCGCGATGAAGCCGTTGTGCATCCACAGCCAGGCGCCGCGACGGAACGGGTGGCAGTTGGTCTGCTGGACCGCGGAGCCGATCGCCGCACGCACGTGCGCGAAGAAGTGCCCGGAGCGGATGTGGTCGGCGAGCTCGTGGAGGTTGCGGTCGTTCCACGCCG
>DAHUYZ010000221.1 GCA_027306855.1 Solirubrobacterales bacterium
TCCGCCTTGATCCGGGCGAGCCGCTTGAGCTGGCTCTCGCGGCCCTCGGGGTCCAGTTCGTAGGCCTGTATGTCGGGAGGCGGCTCGTCTGTCGCGAAACGGTTGACCCCGACCACGGGCCGCGTGCCGTCCTCGATGTCCCGGTGGGTCCGGTAGGCCTCGTCGGCGATGAGGCCCTGCAGGTAGCCGTCCTCGATGGCCCGCACCATGCCGCCGTGCGCGTCGAGGTCCTTCATGATCTCCACGATGCGGGCCTCGGTGGCGTCGGTGAGGGCCTCGACGAAGTAGGAGCCGCCGAGCGGGTCCGCCACCCGGGCGACGCCGGTCTCGTAGGCGAGGACCTGCGGGGTGCGCAGCGCGAGCGTGGCCGACTCCTCGCTGGGCAGGGCGAACGGCTCGTCCCAGGCGGCGGTGAACATCGACTGGACGCCGCCGAGCACCGAGGCCATCGCCTCGTATGCGACCCTGATGATGTTGTTGTGCGCCTGCGGGGCGTACAGGGAGGCGCCGCCCGACACGCAGCCGAAGCGGAACATGGC
>DAHUYZ010000222.1 GCA_027306855.1 Solirubrobacterales bacterium
GATCGAGGTCATGGACCTGCGCAAGAGCTACGGGGAGACGGAGGCGCTGCGCGGCGTGAGCTTCGAGGTCGCGGCCGCGAGGTCTTCAACCGGTCTCCGAAGCCGGACGGCGATCGCGGTCGCGATCATGAGAGCGTTCGTCGAAGACTGCTGATCTCTCCGCCTTCCGTGCCCAAGCATCCGGTCGGGTTCAGGTTGCCCGAGCGTGACGAGTGAACGCCGCCCTCAGCAGTGAATCCGCTTCCGCGGTCTCCCGTCGCGGCCGCCGTGGCGCAGCGCGTGCAGCGCGTTGTGCACGTCGTGGATGAGAATCTCCGCCATGTCGCGCGAGAAGCTCTCCCGCACCACCATGCGCAGTACGGTGATGTGCTCTGCTTTGGGGGGCAGCGTGTAGGCGGGCACGATCCAGCCGCGCTCGCGCAGCAGGTGTGAGAGCGCGGTGAGATCGGTGCTCTGCGGGTCATCGGCGGTCAGGGCGACGATCGGGAAGCGCGAGCCGTCGTTCAGCAGCGAGAGCCCGTCGATCTTCGCAAGGCCG
>DAHUYZ010000223.1 GCA_027306855.1 Solirubrobacterales bacterium
TTCCGCCGGAAGAGAGAGATCGGAGGCGTGAATCGCCACTGCCACGCCGAAATTTTGGCGCAGATCGGCCGCCGCACTTTCGAGCAACTCGGCCGAGCGCGCTGCGAGATGCAGCCGCACGCCTTCCGAGGCAAAGCGCTGCGCCACCGCCAGGCCGATGCCGCGCGAGGCGCCGGTGACGAGCGCGGTACGGCCGGACAGATTCAGATCCATTCTCAATTCCTCTCAATTTCCGCCGACCCCGGTGGAGGGTGCGAAAGGCGGAGTTATGCCCGCGGCATGCGGCGCTGGCAACGATTCTGCCGCGTTGACCGTGGCACCGCCGCCGCTCTAGATATCGCCACATAACCATCCAAGGGGACGAAGGACGTGAGCGAGCGCAAAACCATCGCGGTCGAGAGTGTGGCCGAGGCCTATCTGGCGCTCATGGCCGAGCGCGGCATCGAATATCTTTTCGCCAATGGCGGCACCGATTTCGCGCCGATGATCGAAGCGCTCGCCGCGATAAACGAGAAGGGTACGGAGCCGCGGCTCAAT
>DAHUYZ010000224.1 GCA_027306855.1 Solirubrobacterales bacterium
GGAGAAAGTTGACGCGCGAGGACGACCCGTCTTCGCGGCTCCGCTGGCGTGGACCGATGCCGCGGTCCTGCTCGCCCTGGTCGCGCAGGCTCATCCGCTGCCGTTGGTGCCCGTCCCGGCGGGATGAACGCGGGTCCCGCGCCGGGGCTGTCCTTGGCGCGGTTCCTGTTCGTCGTGATGGTGTAAACGCCACGAGGGATCGGAGATGACATGAGGTTCATGATGCTGGTCTGCGTCGACCCGGCCCGCTTCGCCGAGGACGAGGCAGCGGATACCGAGGAGAACGGTGACGCCGGCAACACGGGAAGCTTCCCCTGGCTCGACGACGTGATCGCCCGCGGCATCCGGCTGCACGGCGACCGGCTGCGGCCCGCCGAAGAGGCCAGGACGGTGCTGGTGCGCGACGGCGAGGTCCTGGTCAGCGACGGGCCGTTCGCCGAGACCAAGGAGATCATCTGCGGGTACGACATGCTCGAGTGCGACAGCCTGGAAGAGGCCGTCCGGGTAGCCGCGGCGCACCCGGTGGCCAGGTTCGGC
>DAHUYZ010000225.1 GCA_027306855.1 Solirubrobacterales bacterium
CGCGCCGTCTCCTCGCTCATGACGCGCGCCTACGCCTTCAGGATCTGTGCGGCGACCACCATCTTCTGAATCTGGTTGGTGCCCTCATAGATCTGGGTGATCTTGGCGTCGCGGAAGAGCTTCTCGACCGGATATTCGCGGATGTAGCCATAGCCGCCATAGATCTGCACGGCGTCAGTCGTGACCTCCATCACCACGTCCGAGGCGAAGTTCTTGGCCATGCTGCTCTCGTAGAGGAATGGGCGCGCCGTTTCCGTCACGCGCGCTGACCACCACGTCATCAGCCGCGCCGCCTGCACCTTGGTCGCCATATCCGCCAGCATGAATTGCAGACCCTGGTTCGCGGCGATCGGCTTGCCAAACTGCACCCGCTCCATCGCGTAATCGCGCGCATACTCGTAGGCGGCGCGGGCGATGCCCACGGCGATGCTCGCCACCATCGGACGCGAGCGGTCGAGCATGGTCATCGCCAGCTTGAAGCCGCTGCCCTCCTCGCCCAGTCGATTCTCTGCGGGCACGCGCACATCGTCCAGGAT
>DAHUYZ010000226.1 GCA_027306855.1 Solirubrobacterales bacterium
AGGCGTCCGTGGGAATTGTATCACTCTTGCCGCACATTTGAGGCCGGAGCCGCACGCGCGGCGGCGCGACTACAGCCGCTCGATGATCGTCGCCGTGCCGAGGCCGCCGCCGCAGCACATCGCCTGCAAGCCATAGCGTGCGCCGCGCCGCTCCAGCTCGTACATCAGCGTGACCAGCACCCGGCAGCCGCTGGCCCCGATCGGATGCCCCAGCGCCACCGCGCCGCCGTTGACGTTGACGCGGTCGGCGGCAATTCCCAGCTCGCGCACGATCGCCACCGACTGCACCGCGAACGCCTCGTTGAGCTCGTAGAGATCGGTGTTGGCCGCCGACCAGCCGGTCTTGGCCCAGAGCTTGCGCACCGCCTCGACCGGCGTCATCATCACCCACTTCGGCTCCAGCCCGCTCACCGCCTGGGCGACGATGCGGAACTTGGGCTGCAGGCCCAGCGCCTGCGCCTTGGCCGCGGTGGTGACCACCACCGCCGCGGCGCCGTCGTTGATCCCGCTGGCGTTGCCGGCGGTCACGGTGCCG
>DAHUYZ010000227.1 GCA_027306855.1 Solirubrobacterales bacterium
CCTCCAGGATGGCGATGATCGCGGCGATCGCCTCGGCCTTGGCCATCCCGTCGAGCGGCCCGGAGTTCACCAGCTTGCCATCGCCCGGGGTAGCGACCCAGGTCTGCGCGGGGTCCGGCAGCCCGGTGTCCACCACCACCCGGACGTCGAGCCCGTAGGCGCGGGCGAAGTCCAGGTCCCGCTGGTCGTGCGCGGGCACCGCCATGATCGCGCCGGTGCCGTAGTCGGGCAGCACGTAGTCCGCCGCCCACACCGGGATCCGCTCGCCGTTGACCGGGTTGACCGCGTGCACGCCCAGGAAGACGCCGGTCTTCTCGCGCTCGGTGGACTGCCGCTCGATGTCGGTCAGCTTCCTGACCTGCTCCACGTAGGCGCGGAGCTCGGGCAGGCGGTCCGGCGCGCAGATCTGCTCCGCTAGCGGCGAGTCGGCCGCCACCACGAAGAACGTGGCCCCGTACAGCGTGTCGGGCCTGGTGGTGAACACGGTGACCGGCTCGTCCCGGCCTTCCACCGCGAAGTGGACCTCGGCGCCCT
>DAHUYZ010000228.1 GCA_027306855.1 Solirubrobacterales bacterium
TGGACGGTCATCCAGACCGTCTTGGCCCTCTTGCCCTTGAACTTCTTGCTCGTCTTGCTCGCCTTGCTCGCGCCGGAGCCCCCGGCGGATTCGGTCGCGGGCGGCGCAGCCGTGGTGCCGCCGGTCGTGGAGGTGGCCGAGGCGGACGCGTTCGTCGCGGCGTTCGCGGCCACCGGAACGACTGCAACGGCGATTGCGACGCTCGAAAGCATGGTGATAAGGGCTCGTGCCCGCACAGCTACCTCTTTCGTCGGCCTGCGGGGTTAGCTGACGGGCTGGCGCTGAAAGAGCCTGCGCCTCCCACGGATCTACCGCGAGACTCGCCCCAACAACATGGGTCCCCCGTTCTCTGGCATCTGGTCAGAGATTCGGCGTTGCGGCGGGCACGCTACCAGACTGCAAGGACGGTTGCAGCGCATGCGGTCCGTGTGACAGCGGCGCGCAACCTTCTTGCTCCATTTTCCGGTATCGGAGCGCCCCGGCGTGAGCGTCGCTGTCAGGGTCTAAGCTGCCCCGCGATGCGGCGGGCCAAG
>DAHUYZ010000229.1 GCA_027306855.1 Solirubrobacterales bacterium
GGTCACGACCCTGACCAGCAACCCGCCGCCATCGTGCACACCTGTTTGCGGACCCGCCCCGCCTGACAACGATCTATCCCTCTCCGGGTCAAAGCTACGGCATCCCGATCGCCACTCGGGATGCTACCTTAACGGCGTCGCATTCGCTTGGTGAAGGTCTGCCATCCGTCCATATGCTCGAAGAGGCTGGGCGTATGCGCTCAGCGAAGCGGCCGAGCCGCAGCCCTTCAGCCGCGCGTGAAGCGCCGCCCCGCCACCGGGGAGACCGCCTCGTCCATCTCGACCGCCGGCGTGAGCATCGTGCCAAGCACGTCCTGCGCCTCGGCGTCCTGCGCGGCCGCCTGCGCCTCCAGCGCCGCCAGTTTCTCCGGCGTCATCGCCGTGGCATCCTCGTTCTCGGCCAGCCACGCGCGGGCCTGCGCGGCCAGCTCCTCGTCGCGCTCCACCTTCTTGCCGGCGGCGTAGTAGCGGTCGATCTCGGCGAAGAGCTCGTCCACCAGGCGCTCGGTGGGGACCTTCTTCAGCG
>DAHUYZ010000022.1 GCA_027306855.1 Solirubrobacterales bacterium
CAGGGCAGGCGCACCGTGCTCAGCGCCGGGACGGCTGCGGTGTTGATCGTCACGGCGATGGCCTGGGCGTTCATCGCCTCGCTGACGCCGCTGGGCGAACGGCCCTTTCCTATCGGCTCGCGTACAGGCAGCATCTATAGGGCGATCTTCGTCTTCAACGGCATCGAACGGCTCACCGCGTCGGGGCGCAACCTCGCGCCGGTCGGCTTCCCTTCGAGCCCTGGAGCGACCCGCCTGCTGAAGTCGCAGGGTCCGAACTACGCCTCGCTGATAGGGATCGAGTTGCTCGCCGCCGTCGCGTTGGGCGTCGTCGCGCTGGCACTGTGGGCACGCGGGCGCGAGCAGCCGTTGCTGCGAAAGGTGCTGCGCGGCCCACCCTCCGATCAAGACAAGCTCTGTATCCTGCTTACGCTCGTCTTATGGCTTGCGATCACATACGTTCTGTTCAGCTTCATAGGGCACCTGCAGCCGCGCTATCTGGAGGCGATGTCGCCCGCGCTCGCGGCGATCCTCGGTATCGCGGGGGCCTACCTGATCGGTAGGGCCCTGTCGAGGGGTGGCTCGCCGGTGACCACGTCCGTTGGCGCCATCCGCCAAGCGGCGCTTGCGATCGTCGTCTTCGGGCTTGCGATAGTCCCGGCGAAGGCGTCGATCGACTTGATTCGCAGGCGCGTTAGCGACGCGAACCCGTCGGGGTCGGGCAGTCAGTACAGCGCGTATCTGCGCGCGCATCGCGATGGGGCTCGCTATGAGACTGCGGCCAACAGCCCGCTGTCCGTCGCGGGACTGATCATGCAGGATGCCCAGCCGGTACTCGTGATGCGCGATGTGGACGGCAAGCTCGTAAGCTTGGCCCGCCTGCAGAGGCTCGTGAAGGAAGACGCCGTGCGCTACATCATCCTGCCGAAGGCCTGCACGTCGGGGCCACACTGCTCGGCGACGACGTCGTGGTCGGTGCGCAACGCGGTGATGGTACAGCCGGGCCTCTACCGCTATGTGCCGCGGGCCACGCCGCGCCGCCGGGTCAGCGACCGCCGCGCTACAGCGCGCTCAGCTCGGCCGTGATCTCGCTCACGGCCGACTTGGCGTCCCCGAAGAGCATCGACGTCTTGGGGTCGAAGTAGAGCTCGTTCTCGATCCCGGCGAACCCCGGGTTCATCGAGCGCTTGATGACGATCACCGAGCGGCTGTCGGCCACTTCGAGGATCGGCATGCCGTAGATCGGCGAGGAGGGCGTGTTCTTGGCCGCCGGGTTGGTGACGTCGTTGGCGCCGATCACGAGCGAGACGTCAGTGCGGGCGAACTCGGGGTTGGCATCGTCCATCTCCTTGAGCTGGTCGTAAGGGACGTCGGCCTCGGCGAGCAGCACGTTCATGTGGCCGGGCATACGCCCCGCGACTGGGTGGATTGCGTAACTGACCTCTACCCCGCGGTCCTCGAGCTCCTTGGTCAGCTCCCTGACGGCGTGCTGGGCCTGGGCAACCGCCATGCCGTAGCCGGGGACGACAACGACGCGGCTTGCGTACGCCAATTGAATCGCGGCGTCCGCGGCGCTGGTGGAGCGCACCGTGCCGTCGTGTGCGCCCGCGCCGGACGCGCCCTGCACCGCGCCACCCCCACCGAAGCCGCCCGCGACGATCGCGGGGATCGAGCGGTTCATAGCGACAGCCATCAGGTTGGTGAGGATCGAGCCGGACGCGCCGACGATCATGCCGGCGACGATCAGCGCGGGGTTGTTGAGCGCCATGCCGGTCGCCGCGGCAGAAAGGCCCGTGAAGGCGTTCAGCAGCGAGATCACGACGGGCATATCGGCGCCCCCGATCGGCAGGACGACCGCGTTGCCGAGCAGCGCCGCGACGATGAGCATGCCGATGAACAAGAGTTCGGAGTGCGTGCCTGCGACGAGCGCCACCCCGGCCGCAACGGCGAGCGTTAGCAGCAGGAGGTTGACGAGCTGCTGGGCGCGCCCCAGCGTGATCGGACGGCCGGGAAGGATTTCTTGGAGCTTGCCGAACGCGATGTTCGAGCCCCAGAAGGAGATCGACCCGACGATCGCGGCGAACACCGAGAAGATCGCCACGTATGCCGGCGGTCCACCGACATGGACGACGAATCCTCCGACTTCGATCGGGTGCGATCCGTAGGTCGACCCGTGGCTGCGGAACTCTACCCATGAGATGAGCGCCACGGCGCCGCCGCCGACCCCGTTGAAGAGGGCGACCATCTGGGGCATCGCAGTCATCTTGACCTGGCGCGCAGCGGATACTCCCACGGCGACGCCGAGCCCGACACCCATCACGATCAGACCCCAGTTGCTCTCACCCGGGTTCAACAGCGTCGCGACGACGGCGATCGCCATACCAACCGCGGCGATGCGATTGCCGCGCACAGCCGTCGTCGGGCCCGAAAGGCCGCGCAGACCCTGAATGAAGAGGGCGAAAGCGATGATGTAGAGGACGTATATGAAGCTTTCGCTCTGCAGGAAACTGGTGGCCAGGACGGGAGCGCTCACGATCCGCCCTTTCCGTTCGTATCCTGAGCGCCGGCGGGCGTCTTCGTCTCGGACTCCTCGCTCGCCTTGGGCTTGGGACGCGACTTGAACATGTCGAGCATGCGGTCGGTCACGAGGAAGCCGCCGACGATGTTGATCGTGCCGAACGCGACCGCGATCACGAGCAGCGCCTTGTCAAGCGCGCCAAGGTTTGCGAGCCCGAGCAGAAGCAGCCCCCCTAGCAGAACGATCCCGTGGATCGCGTTCGTGCCGGACATCAGCGGCGTGTGGAGCGTGTTGGGCACCTTCGAGATCACGACGAAGCCGATGAAGCCGGCGAGCACGAGAATCGCGAGGTTGGTCGTGAGCACGCTCGCGAGCATCATGCGCCGCCTCCCCCCGAAGACTCGACAGCCGCCTTGGCGCCGGCATGGACGACCTCCCCGCCACGCACGACGCACGCGCCGGAGACGATCTCGTCATCGAAGTCCATCGTCAGCTGGAGCTTGCTCGGGCCTGTTTGACCGTCGTCACCGGCAGCGGGCGCGACGAGCAGGTCGAGCAGCGCTTGGACGTTGCGGGCGAACAGCTGCGAGGAGTGCTCGGCCATGCTGGAGGGCAGGTTCAGCGGCGAGACGATCTTGACGTCGTGCTTGACGACCGTCTGGCCGGGCTCGGTTAGCTCGCAGTTGCCGCCGGACTCGCCGGCTAGATCGACTATCACCGAGCCAGGCTTCATGCCCTGCACCGCCTCCTCAGTGACGAGCTTGGGCGCCGGACGACCGGGGACGAGCGCCGTCGTGATGACCACGTCAAAGCCCTTGATCGCCTCCGTCAGCGCCTCTTGCTGGCGGGCGCGCTCCTCGTCGGTGAGCTCGCGCGCGTAGCCGCCCTCGCCGGCCGCTTCTAGGCCCAGGTCGAGCCACTGCGCACCGAGCGACTGCACCTGCTCTGCCACCTCGGGGCGAACGTCGTAGCCGGTCGTGCGCGCGCCGAGACGCTTGGCGGTGGCGAGCGCTTGGAGGCCCGCTACGCCTGCCCCGAGAACGAGCACCTTCGCCGGCGGGATCGTGCCGGCGGCGGTCATCAGCATCGGGTAGAAGCGTCCCATGTGCTCGGCGCCGAGCAGAGCGGCCTTGTAGCCGGCTATGTTCGACTGCGAAGAGAGGGCGTCCATCGACTGGGCGCGGGAGATGCGTGGGATCGCCTCCATCGCAAACGCGGTCGCACCGGCCTGCGCGAGCGCGCGAGTCGTCTGGGGGCTCGTTAAGGGCGCGAGAAAGCCGATCAGGATCGAGCCTTTGCCGAGCATGGCGATCTCCTGCTCGCTGGGTGGGGAGATCTTGATGACGACGTCCGATGCCCATACCGCGGCGGCATCGTCGGCGAGCGTCGCCCCGGCCTCGGTGAACGTTGAGTCGGGCAGCAGCGCACGCTCGCCGGCTCCGCGCTGGACGAGCACGTCGAGGCCCTTGGCCTTCAGCTTGGCCACTACCTCTGGCACGAGCGCGACGCGGCTCTCGCCGTCGGCGGTCTCAGTTGGGACACCCACCTGCATGGAAGGTCGGCAACGTATCCGATCACGCCGACGAGAGGAAGCCAGAGACGCGCGGCCCGTATCTCCTAGCCCGCCGCGCAGGCAGCGGCAATCGCATGTCCCGCCTTCTCGCGCTGGAGCAGAGAGGTGTGGGACACTCAGGACGGCGTGACGATCAACTTGACGCGCATCTACACCAAGCTCGGCGACAGCGGGGAGACGCACCTCGGCGACATGAGCAGGGTCGCCAAGACACACTCGCGCGTAGAGGCGTACGGCGCGGTGGACGAGCTCAATGCGACGATCGGTGTGGCGCTGCTTGCTCGAGGGATGCCGAAGCGCTTTGTCGAGGCGCTGAATCGCGTGCAGAGCGACCTGTTCGACGTCGGCGCGGACATGTCGGTCCCGCCGCCGGTAGAGGGGCAGGCCGATGCGACGCGCAAGGGCGGGGCACGTCTGCGCGTGGACGCCTCTTATGTGCGGTGGCTCGAGCAGATGTGCGATGAGGTCAACTCAAAGCTCGAGCCGCTGCGCACGTTCGTGATCCCCGGCGGGACTCCCGCTTCGGCGCAGCTGCACGTGTGCCGCACGGTCTGCCGGCGCGCGGAGCGGCGCGCGATCGCGGTGGAGGACTGCAACCCCGAGGCGATCCGCTATTTGAACCGGCTGTCGGACATGCTGTTCATCCTCGCCCGCGCGGCGAATGAGGGCCCCGAGTCGCTGTGGGAGCCTGGAGCGCATGCCGCGACACCCAGGCCCGAGTCGTCGTGAGCGCATACGGGTCTTGGGGCGGCTGTTTGGCTCCCCGTCTGGATGAGCTCCGCCCCCAAGGGGCTCCGCCCGGTGGGGCCGCCGGCGTGAGATCGGTCAGACGCCGACTGAAGCCAGGTCCGAATCAGGGCTCGCGAGCGCGGCGCGGTCGCTGTCGGTGAGGATCGGGCGCTGCGCGATCAGGCGCCGGGCGTGATCGAGGTCATCAGAGCGTCCGAACGTGAGCGCGGCTAGCACGCGGCCCTCGTTCAGGAACCAGGTCGTGAAGCTGCCCTCGTCGTAGGAGCCGCGCACGATCTCCTCGTTCCACTCGTAGGCGGGCCCGACGTACTCGAGCTCGCCCCAGTCGGCGAGCACGGAGTAGAAGTAGGGGGCAACCTCGTGGGGGATGTCCTGGCCGAGCATGTTGAGCGCCGCGGTCTTGCCGTGGTTGAAGGCGACGTCCCAGTGCTCGATGCGCACATGGGAGCCGTGCAGCGGCGAGTCGTACTCGGCGATGTCTCCCGCGGCGAAGACGCCAGGCACACTGCTCTCTAGACGCGAGGAGCACAGCACTCCCCCGCGCTTGCCGATCTGAAGGCCGGCGCGCTGGGCGAGCATCACGTCGGGCGCGACGCCGGCTCCTATCACGACCGCGTCGGCGGGCAGGTCGAGACCGCTCGTGGTAATGACTTTTTGGACGCGACCGTCTCCCTCGAAGCGCTCGAGGCCATCGGAGCCGTGGATCGCGATCCCATGCGATTCGAGCATCCGTTGGAAGAAATCGCCCGCCTGCCTGCCGAAGCTCCGTTCGAAGGTCGCCTGCTCCATCATCACGATCGTCGCTTTCTTGCCCATCATCGTGACCGAGGCGGCGACCTCACAGCCGATATAGGAGCCGCCGATCAGCACGACGCTCTCGGCGGCCTGGACGTCTTGGCGGATAGAGTCGGCGTTGCCGAGCGTGCGCAGGTAGTGGATGCCTTCGAGCTCGGAGCCGGGCACGTTCAGTCGGCGTACGTTCGCGCCCGTGGCGAGCAACGCCTTTGAGAAGCGGACCTGCTCCTTGGTCGAGAGCGTCGCGGTGCGGGCGCTCGTGTCGAGGTTGGTCACGCTCGTGCGCGTGATCAGCCCGATGTTCCGCTCGGTCCACCACTCGTCCGGTCTGAACAGGGGCTCGGAGCGGCTCTCTTCCCCGCGCAGGTAGCCCTTGGAGCACTCGGGGCGGTTGTAGGGGGGGTCGGGCTCGCGGCCAACCACAAGGATCTCCCCGTCCGCGCCCGACTCGCGCAGCCAGCGCGCGCAGTTGGCCGACGCGAGCCCTCCACCGATCAGCAAATACTCGACCTCGCGCGCGACCATCGCCCAAGACGATAGTGCACGCAGGCGTAGGTCCGCGCCTTGCCCGTGATGGTCGGAGTTTGCGCCGGCTCAGAGCGTCTCGGCGCGCCTCACGCACCTCATAGTCCCGGCGGATGGCGCACCGACCAGTGGGCCCAGGTGGGGATTTCGTTGAGGATGCGCCAGCGGGGGCCGTCTTCGAGGCGGTTGGGGCCGACGTCGGTGCCGTTGTGGCTCGTGTCGAGGCGAAGGCCCGCGATCACGATGAAGACGTGGTCTGTCGGTGAGGTCGTCGAATAGATCGTGACCCAGCGACCGGGGCCGGCGTCGCCCCAGTTGACGTAATCCTGAGCGAGCGGGTTGTCGCGCACGATTTCATCGATGGGTCGCACGCCGGAGCGGTAGAGGACGTAGTTGACCGTGCTCGAGCAGTCCTCGTTTACCGCGCCGCGCGGGTCGGGATGGCCGGCCGAGCCGTAGGGCAGATCCTGGAGCTCGTTGCCCGCGATCACCATCGCCTGCACGACCTTCGGCGCCTGGGCGGGCACGAGCGCGACGTGGCCGTCGCGCGGGGTGAGCAGCGCGCGCGTGCCGGCGACCATCCGCACGGGGCCGACCTGAGGCCAATCTTCTATGAACGTTTCAATCCCGACACCCGCGACACCGCTGAGTTCGGTTTCGCCGGGGGACCCTCCTCCCTCATGCGAGCCGACCGCGCCGCGATAGACCGATGCCCAGTGCTCGACCTCTTCGACATACCAGCTCGCGTGGTTGTAGGCGAATATCGCCTTTTTGTAGTCGCCTGGGGCGCCGCTTGCGCGCAGGTAGTTGGCGGCGGAGAAGATCGCGTCCGCCGGATTCCAGCGATCGGGACGTCCAGCTCCTTCCGCGCTCACTCCGTAAGTGGCGAACGTCGAGGCGAGGAACTGCATCGGCCCGCCGGCGCCCGCCGAGTTGACCGCCCCCTCCTTGGTGCACGACGGATCTGGATCGCGACCGTGATCGCACTCGACCTTGCCGATGCCCGCAAGGATCGTCCAGTCGATCCCGTAGCGCGCGCCCGCCCGCTCATACAAGCTCAGGTAGACGGCCGGGATGCCGGCCACCGCGGTCGCGGAAGGAGTTGCTTGCCCGAAGGCCTCCGCTGCGCTGTTCGGCAAGCCCGGAGCGAGGCCGAGCAGCGACCCAACCATGACGAGTGTCGCGAGGCCGCAAACACCCACGAGGACCGCGAGGAGAATCGCGATCTTCGGGAGATGGCGCGCGAGCATCGCACTCCGCACTGAAGGGCTCGCGAGCATCGCGCCCCTCGCCAAGGCCGAGTTGCGTGCGATGGTCGAGGCATTCATCTGCGTGGCCCTCTCCCCAGCTGGCGCTTGCGCCTGCGGGCAACCCTTTGCGCGTCGTCCATAACGGTCGAAGGGCTGCGCGAGGAAACCGGCTCCTGGCCATCGGATCGCTCGTGCGGTGACTGCCGGGCGGCCCCTGCGGTCGGCCGCCCATTCGAGCTCTCGGCGCTCGAGCGGGCGGATCCGGCCAGGTACCGGTCGATGGCCGTCTCGCGCTTTGCCTCTGACGCGGGTGTGCGGCCTTCGTCGCGCACGCGCTGGCTGACCACGCGATCGATGGCTTTGTCGGCTGTGCGCCGCTCTTTGCGACTGGGAGCCGGCTCGTTGGACCGCGCAAACTCGGCTGCCGCGGCATGGAGTTGAGAGCGTGCTGCCAGCTCTCGATCTATCTTCAGCCGTGCCTTTCGCTGCTCGCGCGGGCTCATCTGCTCATATGCCTGCGCGGTATGGCCCACGAGGCCGGCGAGCGCCCCGTATTCGCGCGCGATCCCCTCGGCGTTGCGGCGTCCCGCCGCCGGAAGGGCGGTCTGGGCGTCGAGAAATCGAGAGCGCTCCTCGCGCTGCTCGCGCGTATAGGGGGTTCCGCTCAGACGCTCTGCCGCTTCGCCGTCGGAGACGCTGCGGCGAGCATCGGTCAGCGCCTTCTGGTCGCGTGCGATTTCGCTTTCGACCTTTTGCGCGCGAACGCCGAGCTTCGCCGCTCGACGCTTGTCCCCCTTCTCGATCGCCCTTTGCCGCTCGAGCCGTAGCCGCTCGAGCTTCTCCCGGTGACCTGAGATTCGTGACTGGATCTCGGACGCGCTGTCAACGCGCTGGGTCGCTTCGGAGTGATCGTGATCGAGAGTCCGTGTGACCTGCTCATCTGCGCGCTGGCGCGCCACCTCATGAGCGGCCTTTGACAGCCTGCGACGCTTCTGGACATCCGGTGCTGCGGTACGTACCTTCCCACCAGCCCAGAGCGCCGTTTTGAGCATCGCCCGAGGCGTCTCCAAGGCGTTTCTGACGCGACTTGCAAGCGAGCGCTGCGGCGTCGCCTGTCCGCCTTGAGCGGTCGCCTTGAGCAAGCCGATCACCTGATGGCGCTTGAAGAAGACGACCCACCAGAAACCGGAGATGAAGAACCATTGGGCGGTCCATTTGAGCTCCCGCAAGCGCAGGAGCACGTCCGTCATCATCAGCATCACGCCGAGCAGGAACGAGAAGACGAGCTTGGACACGACGGCTGCCAGCAAGCGCAACAACCAGGTTCGAAACAGAGCGCGGCCGCTGTCGCCGAAGGCGGGCGCCAGAACTGCCGCGGGCGCGAACAGCAGGAACACGAGCGTCCTGACCGCGGCACTCAGTAGGTGGAGCGCTAGAAACCCGAACAGCAGCAGCATGCCAAGGCCGCCCAGCCAGATCAGGAACACACCCTCCAGGCGCGGATAAGTGCCCTTCTCGCTGCGAAACTCGGCCTGGGCCGCCGTCGGGCCTTTGCATTCATCGGCAGGCTGTTCTTTGCCGCCGCACAGCACGCTGAGCAGCGACCATTCTTCTTTGGTCGAGTTGCGGGCCGTCCCGTTCGCCGGCAGCGCGAGGAACAGCTCGCCGTTGGAGTGTGCTTCGCGCAGCAGCGCGGCGCTCACCGCAAGCGTCTTGGCCTTGGGTCCGGCGTTGCGGCCACACAGTCCAGGACAGCCGCTTTCGGCCTGCTCTTTGGCGGCGATCTTCAGCGCTGATTTTCTCAGCTTGCTGTCGAGCGCGCCCTCGCACCAGTCGATCGTGCCGAACTCCAGGTAGCACCACGGCGCGCCGACGGTGGCGCTGAAGAGCTCGCGCATGTCGCCGGTGAGCGTGCGCTTTGGTTCCTTGGGCGAGCCGCTTGCAACGGTGGCGAGGGTGCCGATACCCGCTTCGTCGACCAGGTGATCGAGCGGGACGATTGTGCCGCCTGGGTCGACGATCAGACTGAGCCCGACCACCATCATCACGAGCATCGCGAGCGTCTTGCCAAGCGTCTCGGCCACGCGTCTGCGTACGAGGCCGTTGTAGACGACGAACACCGATGCGACGCAGAGAGCGAACACCATCCAGGGTTCTGTGAACGAGAGGCCCGCGCCGTGCAGGCCATTTTCGACCTCGATCAGCCCTTCGCCGGTGAGCACGTTGAGCGAGTAGCACCACTCGAACATCACGAGCATGCCGTGCGTGATCGCTACGAACAGCGTCCAGCCGAACCCGGCGAAGTCCTGGATGATGACCGCCATGTAGTTGCCGACGTCGCCGAGCCCGGTGTTGATGTTCACGTCCAGCGCGAAGTTGCCGGTCGGGTCGGGAGCCGCGACGAAGTCAGAGAGCTCGCAGCTGCGTTGCGCTTCGGCTGACAGTTCGCTCTTCGCATTCCTGCACATCGGGCTGCCGAGCCCGTTTTCCACCAGCGCGTCGCCACCGCTCGGCGGGGCCGCGGATTCGCCGCTCACACTGGGCCCGGAGCTGGCGAACCCAGATCTGCCGGAGGAGCCTTCGCCGGTGATAGGCGGGCCGCTGGGGGCTTTAGTGGAGTTGGGCGACCCGGCGTGGGCAAGCCTCGCAGCACCGGCGGATGGGGCCGCATGGGCGGACGGCACGGCCGGGGCAAGCAGCACCGCGACAACGGCGACCACAAGAGCGCTCAGGCGACCTCTCATGGAGCGCTTTGGGGGGTCGTCGAGAACGCCTTCAGCAGCGCCGGCGCGACGAGATCGACCTGGATCGCCTCGACTCTGCCGGAGTGGTCGCGCAGCAGGCAGCGGCCCGCGTCGAGCGCGAGCAATCGTTCGCGCGCGCGCGCGTCATTCGGGTCGAGCCCCAGCAGCGCCAGCGCCCGTCCGGCCTCTGACTCCGAGCGCATCCCGAACACGAACGTCGCCCCGAGCAGGTTCTCCAGTGACTCGCGCTCCCCGATCAGCGCGTCTGTGACGAGCTGTGTGCTCACGATCGGGACCGCCAACTCCGAGCGTCCCATGCGCTGGAGCGAGGCGAGCAGCGAGCGACCGACAGGATCGCCGAGCAGGCGCCAGCCCTCGTCGAACGAGAACAGCTTCAAGCGCTCACGCTCGCTCGACATGAGGTGCATCGCGAACATCGCGATCAGCCGCACGATCTGCTGGCCGACGCGCTCGACCTGGGTGTATTCGGCGCGGGGCGTGCCCGGCTCGGGGCCGGGTAGATCGCGGATCGGGATGTAGGTCACCTGCCGCTGCCCTACCGGCGCAAGCGGTGCGTCGGGGTCGGCGAACCCGAGCTGAGTCAGGCCGGAGCGCGCGTATACCTCGAGCGTCTTGCCGACCTGAGCATCGATCTCATCGCCCTCACATAGAGCGCGCACCACCTCGAGCGAGGTCGGCTCGCGGACGCGTCGCATCACGCGGTCTACAGCGCCGACGACGGCGGTCTCCCACGCGGCGTCGGCACGGCCGGGCAGCAGGTCGCGCAGGAATGAGACGGCGGCGTCTTGGCGCAGATGTTCGGGGGCTACGCGCAGCGGGTCGAGCATCCCGCGCAGCGAAGGGTCGGGACGCAGAGCGATCGTCTCGGCATGAGGGGCGACCTCATCGAGCAGGTGGAAGCGGTGATCGCCCTTGGGGTCGCAGTCGATCACGCGTGCGCCCTGCAGGAACGCCTCGTACTTGAGCTTCTGCGCGAGCGTCGTCTTGCCCGAGCCGAGCGCCCCAACCGACAGGATGGCGGCGTTGCGGTCGCGCTCGGAGCCCTCTCTCAGGTTGAAGCGCACCGGCTGGCGCGAGCCTGAGAGCGTGTAGCCCAGATAGAAGCCTTTGCGCGAACCGACGGCGTGCGTGGCGGTCGGCATCATCGCCGCGACCTGCTCGGTCGTGAACGTGTCGTCGTAGCCCGCCACGCGCGTTCGCTGGCCGGGTAGGTGCTGAAGGAACAGCTGCAGCTGATCGCCGAGCGGGCGGTGAAGACGGATCTCGCCGTATGCGCGCCTTGCCATTTCCACGCGCTCGTCGAGCTCCTGCTCGTTGCTCGCCCCGATCGCGATGGCAACGGTCGCGCGCAGCAGCGGTGGACGGCTAGAGGACTGCAGGTAAGAGACGAGGTCGCGCGCCTCCTGGGTGCGCTGGTAGCCGATGTCTGAGACGCCCTGGTCGCCGTCTGACTCGGCGCGCACGATCTGATCGGCGTCTTGGACACGCCTGCGCGCGATCCGCAGCGCGAGCTCGTTCGGCAAGAAGCGCGCGCCCAGCGAGATATCGATCGGGAACGGCAGGCTCTCGACGGGCGCGAACAGCAGCTCAACGCGCGCACCTGGGAACTCGGCGCGCTCCGGTAGGGCGCCAAGCACGAGCTGCGCCTGCCAGCTGAGGCCGAGCTCGGACTCGATCGCCAGCGCGCGCCCGCGATGCTCTACGAAACCGTCCATCCAGCGCACGACATCGCCCTCCAGAGGCGCGAGCATCGCTTCGCCGTTGCGTTCGAACGCGAGCGCCCGCGGCTCGTGCAGGCCGTCGACGTTCGGCTCTCCGAGGCCGCGGCAGAAAGCTCGTCGCACGAGCCATTGCAGCTCGACCCCGCGCGCCGGACGCGCGTCGAGAAAGTCGCTGAGACGGGTATGAACCTGGTCGGCCCGCATGCTGGCCCGCTCGAGCTCGGCAACCGGCAGCAAGCGCTTGTCACGCAGCGCAACCGCCCGCGCGAGCGATCGCAGCCACTCACGAGGATGCTGCTCAGCGGCCTGCGAGACATATGAGGCTACGTCGCGCTCAGGGTCGCGCAGGCTGACGATAAAGAACAGCTCCGACTGGGCGATACCGACATCGCGGAGTCGCTCGCCATGCTCGGTCGCGTAGCGGCGTAGCGCGCGTTCGTGAGGACCGCCCCGCATCCGCTCGAGATCGCGTAGGTAGCCGGCCAGATCCCACGCGCGACCGACGCGCATGATCTGCATGTCTGCTTCGATCGTCTCGAGCGCCGCGACGAGCGTGAGCAGGCGAGCGCGCTTGATCTCATCTGAGGACCACTGGTAGGAGGACGTTGGGACCGCGAACGCCGCCCACACGTCGTCGAGACTCGCGCCGAACACGAGATTGCCGTAGACGAACGAGATCGGCGGCTTCACGATTCAGACGCCCTCGGTCGGGTCGAGTCGAGCCGGATCGGGCGGCTCACGCTCGACGCCCCCTTCGCCGCGTCGACGCTCAGGCGGGCACCTGGGCCGATCGCTATCACCTGCGCCCGTCTGGGTGCGTGGCGACCGGGGGCCGCGACGACCGTTATGTCCGGGCTTCTGGACAACCGCCGCCACAACCCGGAGCCCCACTCGACGCGCATATGGGCGACGCTGACGAGCACCGCTCCCGGGCCTGTGTAGCGCAGACGACGCAAGCGCGCATCCGACCCGTCGGCTAGCACGAGCAACTCCTGCAGCGCGAAGCGTCGGTCACTCGAGCTGCGCGGCCGGCAGCCCGACAGCTCGCGCGGGCCCGTCGCGTAACGCAACAGCGCGAGCCCCGCAATATGCGCGGGCCTTCCCTCGATCTTGATGATCGTGAGCAGCGCCGCAAGCAGCCCGGGTAGGCCGATGTAGCGCATATACCAGGGCAGCGCGCCTGCCATCACGCGGAGCAACGGCAGCCGGCTGCCGGCCAGCGCGCACACCGCAAGCCCGAGGAAATAGACGATGCCTCGGACCGGCACCCCGGCCGGGTTGAGGCGCACGTTATCGATGCGATAGATGCGCCGCTCCAGCGCGAACACGTTGCGGTAGGAGCGGATCTCCACCGGCCGCGTCCTTTGCGTCGCCCTTCCGAATACCGGTCAGCCGAACAGCGTGTTGACCGTTGATTTCAGGACGTCGATACCGGTGGACGTGGAAAGCAACACCGCGACGATCCCTATGACGAACACACCCGCCGCCTCCTTGAAGTCGCGACGAAAGGCGAGCACAATCGAGGCGATCGCGCAGCCAAGTCCAATCAGGTCGGTCGCTATTTTGCGGCCGTCGTTTTGGGCTGTTTCGGCCGCCTTCAACAGCGAATGAGCCCCGCCTTCGGACGCGGCGGCCGGGACCACAACTGGGGCGGCGGCCGGGACCGCGGCCGATGCCACCAGGGCGGTCAGCGTCACTGCGATGATTCGATTGCGAGAGAGTGTCATGTTCCTCCTTTATGTCGTAGGGTCCATCTGGATTGCCGAGATCTCCCAGCGACCCGCGCTTTCGACGACGTCGATTTCGTAGGCGAGCGTGTACTGGGCGCCGTGTTCGTCGGTGGCCTGCACGGTGGCGAGCACCAAGCGGCCGTCAGGCGACCAGTTGAGGTTGCGCAGCGTCTGCAGCGTGAGTGCGGCTGCGGGTGGCGACACGCGCGCGCCGCTGGCCAGATCGGCGTCGAGCTCGGACTGAGAGCCAGACAGGTAGTTACGCAGCGCGCGTTCCACGACCGTCTCCAGGGCGGACGACTGCACTTCGCGTGCTCCTTCAGGTGGCGTAACACCGGCTGAAGAAGGCGCTCCGACGAACGCGGGATAGCCCGCCAGCGCAAGCGCTCCGTCCGCGTTGCGCACCACGTTCACCGTCAGGTACACCAGACCCGACGTGTCAGTCTGAGCGGCGACCGTGAAGATATGCTCACCGGGCGCCCGCGGGACCGACTGCACAACTTCGGCCCACTGGACCTGCTGCGATCCCCTCGTCGGCAGCTGCATCCCGTCCCCCGCTTCGGCGTCGGCGCTCAGGTAGGGGGCGAGCGCACGCTCGTGCGCTTCCGGGTCGTTCGCATTCCACGTCAGGTAGCGCCGCGCGAACAAGACGGCGAAGCCTTCGGCGGCGCGATCGGGCAGTAGCGCGCTCGAGATCTGCTGGCGCACGACAACTGGGCGTGGCGGCGCGATCGCAAAACGCGCGCTCGCGATCAGGCCGAACAATGCAAGCGCTCCGAGCACGTAGCGCGATCCTTCGCGCGTGAGCCGGATGCGCCACATCGGGCGTGCCGTGACGGTGACCGTCGATTGGGTCGTCATCGCTCGAACCCGAACTCGGCGGGCGCTCCCGGCGGCGGGCTCGACGGCGGCGCGGTCGGCGTCGAAGACACGACCGACGCAGCGGGAGCGGAAGTCCGAGCGGGAGCAGGAGGTGGAGCGGTAGGAACAGCAGCAACGCCCGTGGGGATGTCCGGGTCCGAGCGGGTCCAAGGTCGCGGCGCAAGCCGAGCCGAAGCGCTTGGTGGGCGGCGATTGCGCGTCATGCTCCTCGCCGAGCCCGTGGCAGCCCCAGCGTGGGCACGCCGATGAGCTGGGGGCGAGGACGGCGTTGAGGGCGTCGGTACCGAAGCCGCTGCCCTACCGGTGATCCTTGTCGGTGACGCGGCCGGCGGCGCGGCGGAAGGCGTCGGGGATGTGACCCGTGCCGCGACCGGGGCAGGTCGTGAGGACGAGAGAGATGTGTACGCCGCCACCGCAAAGGCTGCGGCGACCATCGCAAGCGCGAGCAGCGCAAAGCCGGCGGCCCGCGATATACCCGCGCGCCGCGCGTTCGCGTAGCCGTCGAGACCCACGTCCGCGCTTGGGTGGCTGTGGTTGTATGAACGCCGCTCGGTGGTTGGAAAGTCGTCCGTGTATGAACGGCGCTCGGTTACAGGGAAGTCGTCGGCGACCGAGCGGACGTCCGCGGCGACGTGGTCGGCGACCGAGCGGTCAACGCCGGCGCCGTCGTCTTCGATGCCCCAAGAGTCGGTTCCGGCGCCGTCGCCCTCGACCGAGGAGTCGCTTCTGGCACCGTAGTCCTCGCCTGCCAGGTACTCGTCCTCGTCGTAGACGCGATACACGGTGCGGGGAGCCCGTTTGAGGAGACTCACAGGCCGCTCCCGAAGGCACTCGCGCGCGCGTCGCCCCGTGGTTGCACGCTTGCGGCCGGGAGCCGTGCCGGGGAGATGCTCGGCTCCCGACCGCTTACGTGCATATGGGCAGCACCGGGCGACCGTGAGAATGACCGGCGCTCGGCGTCCCAGGGGACGCGCCTATGTGGCGGGCGAGATATGTGCATAGGTGGGTCCCTGCTTACTCGTCCGACTTCTCCCTATATGTGGGACAGATCGCCCGCAGCTCGTGTGGACAGGTACCGCAGTTCGTGTGAGACAGGCCGTCTACAGCTCGGCTTGGATCGCCCCAACGGACGAGGCCGCGACCAGCGACCGGGTCACCCCGGACCGCTCCAGATCCGGCGCGTCGGCCTGATCGAGCAGCTTGCGAAGACGGGTGCGGGTGCGCTGGGAGACCTTGCGGTACTTGGCGATCGTCCATCCATGGCGGCGGCAGAAGTCGGCCGGACGTATCGTCTGGGCGAGCTGGCTGACGAGCAAGAGGCGCTGATCGTCGCTCAGGCCATCCGCCACTTCGACGACTCGGCGCAACTCATCGCGCATCAACACGAGCTTTTCGCTGTCAGCGCGTAAGTCGATCGTGTCGCCCTGCAAAGGCAGCGCCCAGAACAATGCCGCCTCGATCGGACTGCGGCCTGAGATCGCGCGCTGGCGATCCTGGATCCGCGAGAGGAAGCGCTGCTCGAGCGCGTTCTCGACGTGAGCGTCGCTCGAGAACGGGCTGCTGCCGCGCTTTGCCCGCGCGATCAGCTCGAGCGTGGCCTGGCTGTAGCAGTCCTCGAGATCCTCACGCGGCAGCTTGCGACGGTAGGACCACAGCAGCAGTCGCCGCCGCGAGCGAGCCACGAGCGCGACGGAATCCACTGGATCCAGTAGTCCCAGGCGCCCCTGCCCGCGCCGCTGCGCAGCGCTCCCCGTCCAGACGGGCCGCTGATCGAGCTTTCTTCGGGTAGACACATAAGCATGTCGGTTCCAGTGGCCCGCAGACCCCCCTCCCAATTTGTGCGCGAGCGTATACGCAAGCTCGACTCCCTCCAGCAGCGGGCGCCGCGCTTGGGGTTTGCGGTCGCGGTCTTCAAGAAGTTCGAGGACGATCACGCGGGCCGCCTAGGCGCGCTGATCGCCTACTACGGCTTCTTCTCGCTGTTCCCACTGCTGCTCGTGTTCGTGACCGTGCTCGGGTTCGTCCTTCAGGGGGATCCGAGCGCACAGGAAAGCGTCGTGCACTCCGCACTCGGCCAGTTCCCGATCATCGGCACGCAGCTGCAGAGCAACGTCCACTCGATGAAAGGCAGCTTCGTCTCGCTCGCGATCGGCACCGTCGGCTCCTTGCTCGCCGGCCTCGGCGTGGCGGGCGCGACCCAGAACGCGTTCAACGAGATCTGGAAGGTCCCGGCCAAGCAACGCCTCGGCTTCATCGGCTGGCGGCTTCGCGGTCTTGGGATGCTCGGCGCGCTCGGCGTGCTGGTCATCGTCTCGACGATCGCCGCCGGTTATGTGACCTCACAGACCGCAGGTCCGGAGGCGGTGGTCGTCGGTGTTCTGATCGCGCTCACCGCCAACCTGGCGCTGTTTTTCGCCGTCTTCCGCCTGATGACCTCGGAGACGGTCCCGACCGCAGACCTCATTCCCGGCGTGATCCTCGCGGCCGTGCTATGGCAGATCCTGCAGCACGTCGGCGGGCTCTACGTCGAGCATGTGGTCCGCCATGCCAAGGAGACCTCAGGCATGTTCGCGCTCGTTCTGGGTCTGCTCACCTGGCTTTACCTTGGCGCCCAAGTCGTACTTGTGGCCGCGGAGGTCAACGTCGTTCGCGCCCGGCGACTGTGGCCGAGGAGCTTGCTACACTAGCTATGCTTTCGTAAGCAGATATGGAGCGTATACCTAGATGCCCGCCCATCCATCGATTCCATCTCCCTCACCAGAGGATCCCCCCAACGACCAGCATGAGACTTCGGTTCTACGCCTGATCCCGCTCGACGACACGGTTGTGTTCCCGAGCATGGGGATCACACTGACCGTCGAGGTCGGAGATGACGAGCAGGTCGTGCTCGTGCCACGCCACGAGAACGAGTTCCTCGAGGTCGGCACAGTCGCCGAGGTCACCGAGGAGCTGCGGCTGCCCGGCGGCGGTCGCGCGGTTGCCCTGTCAGGTCAGCACCGCGCTCTGATCGGAGCGGCACAGACAGGCTCCGAAGGCGAGCTGCGCGTGGAGGTCCAGGAGCGCAGGGACGATGTCCCGGTCGACAAGCGCACGCGCGAGCTCGAGCGCGAATACAGGGCGATCGTCGAGGAGATCCTCGAGCTGCGCGGAGACGACGGGCGTATCGCGGCCTTTCTGCGAGCAATCGTCGAGCCCGGCCCGCTGGCCGACTCGGCCGGCTACTCCCCGAACTTGACCTACGAGCAGAAGGTGCAGCTGCTGCGCACGCTCGGCGTGACCGACCGTCTGGAGCTGGCCGTCAAGCTGCAGCGCGAAAGCCTCGCCGAGCTGCAGGTCCGCAAGCGCATCCGCGAGGACGTGCAGGAGGGCGCCGAGAAGCAGCAGCGCGAGTACTTCCTGCGCAAGCAGATGGAGTCGATCCGCAAGGAGCTCGGCGAGGACGAGGGCTCGATCGTCGAGGAGTACCGCGCCAAGATCGAGGCGGCGGAGATGCCCGAGGCGGTCAACGAGCAGGCGCTGAAGGAGCTCGGGCGTCTGGAGCGCATGGGCGAGCAGACCGGCGAGTCCTCGATGATCCGCACCTATCTGGACTGGCTGATCGCCGTGCCGTGGTCAAAGCGCTCGGAGGAGCACCTAGATCCGGTGGCGGCCCGCGAAGTGCTCGACACCGACCACGCGGGCCTGGAGGACGTCAAGGACCGTGTCACCGAGTATCTGGCGGTGCGTAAGCTGCGCCAGGACAGAGGCATAGAGGCCGACCCCAAGTCGGGGGCGATCCTGACGCTGATCGGCCCACCCGGCACGGGCAAGACCTCGATCGGCGAGTCGATCGCGCGCGCCACCGGCCGCGAGTTCGTGCGGATGTCGCTCGGCGGCGTGCGCGACGAGGCCGAGATCAGAGGCCACCGCCGCACTTATATCGGCGCGCTCCCCGGACGCCTGGTCAGGGCCTTGCGCGACGCGGGCACGATGAACCCGGTGATCCTGCTGGATGAGGTCGACAAGGTCGGCGCGGACTGGCGCGGCGATCCATCGGCGGCACTGCTGGAGGTGCTCGACCCCGCTCAGAACCACTCCTTCAGAGACCACTACCTCGACGTCGAGCTCGATCTCAGTCAAGTCATGTTCCTGGCAACCGCCAACGTCGCCGACACGATCCCCGGGCCCTTGCTCGACCGCATGGAGGTGATCCGCTTCGACGGCTACACCTCGGAGGAGAAGCTCGCGATCGCCAAGGGCTACCTGTGGCCGCGCCAGCGCGACCGCAACGGGCTGCGCGAGGACGAGGTCTCGATCTCCGATGAGACGGTCAGGACGATCATCGCGGAGTACACCCGCGAGGCGGGTGTCCGCAACCTCGAGCGCGAGCTCGGAACAATCCTGCGCAAGACCGCCACACAGATCGCCTCGGGCAAGGCGCAGGCGCCGGTCGAGATCGACCTCGATGTCGTGCGCGATGCGCTCGGGCGTCAAAAGTTCTTCCAGGAGTCCGCTTCGCGTACGGCCGTCCCCGGCGTGGCGACCGGACTCGCGGTGACGGGTACGGGTGGCGACGTGCTGTTCGTCGAGGCGACCGCGATGGTCGGCAAGGGCGAGCTTCTGCTCACCGGCCAGCTCGGCGATGTGATGAAGGAGTCCGCGCGGATCGCACTCTCCTACGTGCGCAGCCACTCCGAGGAGCTGGGCATCGACGAGAGCGACTTCGAGAGCCACGAGTTCCACGTGCACGTTCCCGCCGGCGCGATCCCCAAGGACGGTCCGAGCGCCGGCGTGACGATGGTCACCGCGCTCGCCTCGCTGCTATCGAAGCGCCCCGTCAAGCACACGGTCGGAATGACCGGCGAGGTCACCCTCCAGGGCCGGGTGCTGCCGATCGGCGGTGTCAAGCAGAAGGTGCTCGCGGCCCATGCAGCCGGTCTCACAGACGTGATCCTGCCCGAGCGCAACAGAGGCGACCTCGACGACATCCCCGAGGAGGTCCGCGAGCAGATGACCTTCCACCCGGTGATGAGCATCGGCGAAGTGCTCGACCTAGCGCTCGAGCCCGCGCCCCAGGCAGCCGCGCACATCTCCTGAGCGGAGGGGTCACAGCGATGGCACGCAGCTCTCCAAAGCGCACAGCAATCGTTGAGATGGCCGGTAGCTCCGGAAAGCGCACGACGGTCATAGCGGTGTCGCGCCCAGAGCGCCGTTGCCGGCCCGTGCCGCTCGAGGTTCGTCAGGCTGCAGACCTGCTGGAGCGCCGCTGGCAGCTATCGATCATCTACGCCGCGCTGACCGGCGCGCTGCGCTGGGGCGAGTTCGCGGAGGCGGTCGACGGCATCTCGCCCAGGATGCTCTCCGAGCGCCTGCGCGACCTGGAGGCCGCCGGCCTGATCGAGCGGGTCGTCCTGCCAACGAGCCCGCCTACCGTCGAGTACAGGCTCACCGAGCAGGGTAGGCGCCTTGGCCCATTGATCGAGGCGATGCGCGCCTACGCCGAGAGCGCCTGACCAGGTCGGGCCCTTTGCGATCAGTCGCCGGACATGAACGCCCAGGCGGCCTTGCCTTGGGGTGAGGTCCGCACGACCGCGTTCTGTCCGGCCAGCTTGCGCAGGCTCGCATGGATGAGTCCGCCGCGCGGACGTCAGGGGTGGCCGTCGTCTTGGTCCTCGCCGCCCGGCACGACGTGCAGCAGCGGTCGCGCACCGCCTGGTAGGGACTCGGCAGAGCTTTGATGGTCGGCCGCAGACACGGACGCAGGCGCGGACACGGGCGCAGGCGCGGTGACGGCGATCGTCGATCTTGATGCGTCGATCTTGACCCGCATGATGGCGGTGTCGTGCTGGGCGGCGACCTTGTCGGCGAGCGCCAGTGCATGCGCGATGTCGCCCGCGATGACGCCGCACTCGGTTAGAAGCAGCGCGAGCCGCGGGTTGCCGATCGCGCGCACGTCGACCTCGATCTCCTCTTCATGTGGAGCGTGCCGCGCGGCTCCGAGGATCGGCGAGAGGACGCATGCGGCCATGTCGTCGCGCGTAGCTTCCACGCGCGCGCGGACACTCTCGAGCAACGTCGACGCCGTCGGGGAAGGGCCCAGCTCGGAGAAGATCTCCGCAAGCCCCTCCCTTCCCAGCATCTCCCCCTCCGCGCGAGCCTCGATCAGCCCATCGCTGAAAAGGCACACGCAAGCGCCTTGCTCGAGCGAGATCGTACTTTGGCGCCGACCGGTCGCTATGCCCCAGCCGATCGGCGCGCACGAAAAGACGCTCGAGGGCTCGTATTCGCTGGCTCCGAGCAGGATCGGCGGAGGATGGCCCGCGCTCGCGCAGGTGAGCTTGCCGGTGGTGCTCTCATACACCCCCACGATTACCGTCGCGTAGTGCTCGCCCGAGGGGTCGGCGAGCGTTTCGCCGGCGAGCGCGATCGCGGCGCGTGGGGCGAGGCCCGCTTGAAGGTAGGCGCGCAGGGTGTAGCGGGTCAGCGCGGCCTGGGAGAGAGCGCCAGGGCCGTGACCGGCGACGTCGCCGAGTATCAGCGCCACTCGGCCGGGCTTGGGCGCGAACACGTCATAGAAGTCACCGCCGGCCGCGGGGCCTTCGGCGGGCCTGTAGGCGACCGACACGGCCAGGCCGCCGATCTTGTCGGGGACGGACGGTACGAGCGCGGCCTGCATAGCTCCGATGTCCCTTCGCAGGATGTTGCGCTCGCGCTCTAGGCCGCGCGCCCGAAATACCGCGAGCCGTGAGCGCACACCAAGGGCGAGCGCGAGCGCCAGCAACGCGAGGATGATCGGCTTGCTCCAGTCGGGTACGGGCAGCGGCAGCGGGATGTGAGCGCCGATCGCATCGAGGGGGCTGGAGCTGCGGGGCGCGGCGCGCGAAGCAACGGCTTTCGACCCGTTTGCGCTGGGCGGGGCGGCAGGTACAGCCGCCGTTCCCGCGGATCCGACGCGCAGCGCTCTGCGACCATGGGCACGCGAGCGAGACCCAGGAGGCAACGCTCGTTTCGCTGGAGTACGGGCACCCGCCGTAGTGCCTGCCGTGGGGGCCACCGTCGCGGCGGAGGCGCGCGGCGAGATCCGGGCCGAGGGGGCGCTCGGCCCGCTCGACGCGGCGGCGGTTTCGCCAGACGTGGACACGGGCGATTTTTCGGACGACGGCTGGCTGGAAGCGCCGATCGGCAGCGAGGGCGCTTCGACTTTTGGAGCGCCCGGAACAGCCGGCAGCGCAGGCACGGTCGCTTTGACTTCCTGGAGCGGGATGCCGGTTTGCGGGGGCTGGGCGCTTACTTCCAGGGGCGAGGACGTTTCGGTCCCGACGAGCGGTAGCGAAGCATTGGCGGTGAACGAGCGCGTGAGCAGTGTGCCGGCGACGCCGCCCAGTAGAACGAGAGCGACCGCCGTCCTCATCCTCATCCAGCCAAGCCCCATCAGAGTCTAGGTTACGGGCTCGCGCAGGCCTTGGAGAGAGTGACGGTCGTGCCTTTCTGCTCGATCAGAAGACGGACCTCGTCGACGAGGCTCGCCATCAGCGAAAAGCCCCGCCCGTGCGCGGATGTGTCGGTGTCCTCGCCACGAGTAGGCATGACGAACCTGCCGCTGTCGCGGACGACGAGCGTTAGACGCTCGGCATCGCCGCATACGCTCAGCCGGATGCGACCGTGCTCGTCGGGGGAGCCGTGCCTGATTGCGTTCGTCACGGCCTCGTTGACGGCGTAGACGAAGTCGTAGCAGCGGCTCTCGTCGAAGCCGAACGCGACGGCCGCTTCGCGCGCGTACGCGCGCGCGATCTTCAATTGCGAGGGCTTGGCGCTCAGCCACAGCTCGTTCGCGACGGCCGGCTGCTCGATCGGTTGGGCTTGGCCACGCATGTCAGGCGCCGCCCGCCAGCACGGCCAGCGCCGCCTCGCGGGAGTCGTGCAGCGAGGCCATCGAGGGCATGCCGGCGATCTCGAGGATCTGCAGCACCTTCTCGTTCTCGCTCGCGCACACGAGCGTCAGCGACCCGTCCGACTCGTTCAGCTTGACGGCCGAGCTGGCGATCACGCCGATCGCCGTCGAGTCGATGAACGTAGCGGGCGAGAGGTCGAGCATCAGACGCCTGCTACCCGCCTTGATATAGCTCGAAATTTTCTTGCGCAGCTGCGGGCTCGCCTCGAAGTCGATCTCTCCGCCGGCCGCGAGCACGACCACACCGTCGTCTCGTACGTCCTCGCTGATGTAGAACGAGCCCATAGAGCCCTCCAGCGCTGTTGCGGCGAGCATCATCGCTCCCTACAGGTCTACTCCCTGCTCTTTCGGCATTGTAGAACTCGACGGGCCAGCCGTGACCGCGAGGGTGGACGAACGTTGTCGCCGAGGGATGTGGGCCGTAATCGATCGGGGCGGCCGGATTTGAACCGGCGACCCCCTGCTCCCAAAGCAGGTGCGCTACCAGGCTGCGCCACGCCCCGATGACGTCCGAGTCTATCGGCGCAGCCGGCCCGCTCTAAGGGTTGCCGGCCCGCTTGCTTGGCCTACCCATAACGGGAGATGCGGCCGGCTTACGCTGAGCCGCTCCGACCTTGCGCGTCGGCCCGTCCCAACCGCTGCTAGGGTCCGCCCCCGCCATGGCTGACGTCCAACCGCTGCGCGCTTTGCACTACGACCCGGGCACGGTCGGCTCCCTCGCAGACGTGACCTCGCCGCCGTACGACGTGATCGACGAAGAGCAGCGCGAGGCCCTGCTTGCCCGCTCCCCGTTCAACGTGGTCGCGATCGACCTCCCGAAGGCGCAGCCCGGCGGTCGCGACGCATACGCCGTTGCGGGAGATCTGTTCGAGGCTTGGCAGCTGCAGGGCGCTGTGGTGCGCGACCCGCAACCCGCGCTGTGGGCGCACACCCAGACATATACCGGCCCGGACGGCCGCCGACGCACGCGCAAGGGCTTCTTCTGCAGAGTCAAGATCGAGGGCTACGGCCCAGGCAAGGTCCGCCCCCACGAGCGCACCCACCCTGGCCCCAAGGAGGACCGCCTGCGCCTGATGCGCACGACGCGCGCGAACCTCTCTCCGATCTTCTCGCTCTACTCCGACCCGGCCGGAGCCGCATGGTCGGCTCTGGAACCCGCGACGAACGAGGCGCCCTGGACAGAGATCACCGACGCCGATGGCACCGTGCACAGGCTGTGGCGAGTCGTAGACGAGGGCGCGATCGCGACCGTCGAGGCCACCACCCGAGACGTTGAGCTCCTGATCGCCGACGGCCACCATCGCTACGAGACGGCCAATACATACGCAGAGGAGATCGGCGGAGATGGCGAGCACCGCTACGTGCTGATGTGCCTGGTCGCGCTGGAGGACCCCGGCCTGACCGTGTTCCCGACGCACCGCCTGCTCAGCGGCCTGGACGAGCAAAAGCGCACCGCCCTGCGCGAAGCGCTGCAGCGCGACTTCGAGATGGAGGAGGTCCCGCTCGAGCAGGTCGCGCCACAGCCGGGCGATGGACCGCTGCAGCTCGGCTACATCGACTCCCATCATCAAAAGCCCTACCGCCTGACGCTGTCCGACCAGGCGATCGCCGATGCGGCCTTACCAGGCTTCTCGGATGCCTACCGCCGCCTCGACACAGGCGTGCTGGAGGCGCTGATCCTGAAGGGCGCGCTGGGCATGAGCGACGAGGACATCTCGCACTTCACCGGTCTCTTCTACGCCCGCTCGACCGAGGAGGCGCTCGAGCTGGTGCGCAGCGGGGAGTACGACGCGGCGCTCTTGATGCGCCCGACGCCAGTCTCCCAGGTGCGCGACATCGCCGCCGTCGGCGAGAACATGCCGCCGAAGTCGACCTTCTTCTATCCGAAGCTGCTCACGGGCCTGCTGTTCAACCCTCTGTCGTAGGCGATGCACGCGGTACCATCGAGAAGGATGGGGATTTGACCTCACCCGAAGGGGATCGTGCGATGAAGGCCAGCGTCAGGCGAACCGGCTCCACGTTCAAGCACACCGTTCAGGTGCGCGATCACCAGCTGACGGTCGATGAGCCGTTGGAGTCGGGCGGCGAGGACGCCGGCCCCGACCCCCAGGAGCTGCTGGCCGTGAGCCTCGCCTCGTGCACGGCGATCACGATGGAGATGTACGCGGCGCGCAAGGGCTGGGACATCGGCAAGGTCGAGGTCGAGGTCCAGTACAGCCCTGCCGAACGCGGCTCGCCGACGAAGTTCGAGATCGTGCTGCGCCTGCCGGAGGATCTGCCCGAGGATCAGGTGCAGCGGCTCCAGGTGATCGCCGCGAAGTGCCCGGTCCACCGGACTCTCGACGGCGAGGTCATGTTCAACGAGCGCATCGAGCGCGTCCAGCCGGTCGTCTAGGACCGGCCGCCCGAGCCGGCGAGCCAGCGTTTCGCCGGGCACGCCAGGCGCGGACGCGGGGAGCCGGTAACGGGTCCGGAGGGGTGTGAGCGACCGAGGACAAAGCCTCGCGCCGCTCAGCGGGCCCCTGGGCCTGTCTCGATCGGGACGCCCACGAGGCTGCCCCACTCCGTCCAGGAGCCGTCGTAGTTCTTGACGTGCTCGCGCCCCAGCAGCTCGTGCAGCACGAACCACGTGTGCGCCGAGCGCTCGCCGATGCGGCAGTAGGCGATGATGTCCTGACCGTCGAGGACGCCCTTCGACCCATACAGCTCGCGTAACTCATCGGCACTCTTGAACGTGCCATCCTCCTCGACCGCCTGCGACCACGGGATCGACGCGGCGCCGGGGATGTGGCCGGCGCGCTGGGCGCCCTCCTGCTCGTAGCCGCTCGGCGAGATGATCTCGCCCGAGAACTCTGCCGGGGAGCGCACGTCGACGAGCCTGGTCGAGTCGTCGATCGCGGCGAGCACTTCCTCGCGGTGAGCCCTGATCGCCTCGTCGCCTGGCTTCGCGTCGAACCGGGCGGGCGGGTAGCTCGGCGTCTCGCTGCTCGTCGCACGCCCATCCGCGATCCACTTTTCGCGCGGGCCGTTCAGCAGCAGGACGTTGTCGTGGCCGTAGTACTTCAGGTACCAGTAGGTGTAGGCGGCGAACCAGTTGTTGCGGTCGCCGTAGACGACGATCGTGTGGTCGCTGGAGACCCCTCTGCTGGAGAACAGCGCGCCGAAGTCATCGTGGCTGAGGAAGTCGCGCCTGACGGGGTCCTGGAGATCCTCCTTCCAGTCGAAACCGATCGCCCCCGGGATGTGGGCTTCCGCGTAGAGCTGCGGGTTCTCGTCGACCTCGATGATCCTGACGGTCTCATCGTCCAGGTGCTGCTCGAGCCAGTCGGCCTCTACGAGCACGTCCTTTTCGTATCCGGACACCATGCGTTCCTTTCTGCTGGCTCTAAAAGTTGATCGGATTTTATGTATATGCATCAGGATAGCGCCCCCCAAGCAGATCTCCGACCGCAGTGCGAGCCTCGGCCACCCAGACGCCAAGATCGCTTGGATCGGCCCTGAGCGCCACGATCGGGATCGCGTTACGAGTGGCCAGGCGCGCTACATCGTCCTCCCAATCGCAGCTCTTTCCCACCGGGCCACGACCCTGATAGACGAATCCCCGCATCGAGCTGTCGACGGCGCGCAGCAGGAAACGCTCGGGCGAGTCCTCCTCCAGCCAGCAGACGATCGCGACATGCTCGAGCGCACGACGGTCTGACGGCGAGGCCTCGACGACCACATGGCCATCGCTCTGGAGCGTGTCGTCCAGCACGCTCCCCCGCTCCCCTCCCCCGACGATCAGGATCCTCGCCACCGGCGCATCGTAGGCGTTGCTGGGACAGCACCCCGTAATCGAGGGCGCGACCGGCCAGCCGCGACACCCCGCGGTCCTTTGAGCACCGCTCGAATACCATGCGCGGTCGCGATGGGCGCAATCGAGGACAGCAGTGCCGCAGATGTCGTGACGATGGACAAGATCGTCGCGCTGTGCAAGCGGCGCGGCTTCATCTTCCCGTCCTCCGAGATCTACGGCGGCGTCGGCTCGACGTATGACTTCGGCCACTACGGCGTGCTGCTGAAGGGCAACGTCAAGAGCGAGTGGTGGCGGGCGATGTTGCAGGAACGCGACGACATCGTCGCACTGGACTCGGCGATCCTGCAGCACCCCCGCGTATGGGAGGCCTCCGGGCACCTGGCCGGCTTTACCGACCCGCTGGTCGACTGCAAGACCTGCGGCCAGCGGTTCCGCGCCGACCACCTCGCCGATCTTCCATGCGGACGCAAGCCCTCAAAGCACCCCGGCGAGACCGACGAGTGCGACCTGACCGGGGCTCGCGACTTCAACCTGATGTTCGAGACGACGATCGGCCCGGTCAAGGAGTCCGGCGCCACGGCCTACCTGCGACCCGAGACCGCCCAGGGGATCTTCATCAACTTCAAGAACGTCCTGCAGTTCTCGCGCAAGAAGCCGCCTTTCGGGATCGCGCAGATCGGCAAGTCCTTCCGCAACGAGATCACGCCGGGCAATTTCATCTTCCGCACGAGAGAGTTCGAGCAGATGGAGATGGAGTTCTTCGTGCCGCCAAACGAGTCGCAGAAGTGGTTTGAGCATTGGCTGACCGAGCGGATGCTCTGGTACACCGAACTCGGCCTGCGCTCCGACCACCTACGCCTGCGGGCGCACGACCGCGACGAGCTGTCGCATTACTCCTCGGGCACCAGCGACGTCGAGTACCTGTTTCCGATCGGCTGGTCGGAGCTCGAGGGCATCGCCAACCGCGGCGACTTCGACCTGACCCAGCATGCGCAGTTCTCCGGGGAGAAGCTCGAGTACTTCGACCCGCAGACCAAGGAGCGCTACGTCCCGCACGTGATCGAGCCAGCCGCCGGCGCCGACCGCGCCACGCTTGCCTTCCTGGTCGACGCCTATGACGAGGAAGTCGTGCAAGGCGAAGACGGTCGTGAGGGCGCGGGCGAGACCCGCACCGTGCTGCGCCTGCATCCCCGCCTTGCGCCCGTCAAGGTGGCTGTGCTGCCGTTGGTCAAGAAGGACGGTCAGCCGGAGCTCGCGCACAAGGTCTACGAGGATCTGCGAGCCCGCATGCAAGCCGAGTACGACGAGGGCGGCTCGATCGGCAAGCGCTACCGCCGCCAGGACGAGATCGGAACACCGTGGGGCGTGACCGTCGACCACCAGTCGCTCGATGACGGCACCGTCACGCTGCGAGACCGCGACTCGCTCGCTCAGGACCGGATCGCAATCGACGATCTGGAAGCGGAGCTGCAAAGACGCCTTGCCGCCCCATGGCAGACCCCCAAGCTAAAGAGATAGGAGAGACATGGACTTCGACCTGACCGACGAGCAGCAGCTGATCAGGCAGACCGCCCGCGAATTCACGGACAAGGAGATCGTCGAGCAGGCCAAGCAGAACGCGCGCGCACACACGTTCGACCTCGACATCGTCAAGAAGATCGCGGACCAGGGCTATCTCGGAGCTATCGTGCCGAAAGAGTACGGCGGCGCCGGCCTCGACTATCTGTCTTACGGCTTGGTTGTCGAGGAGATCGGTCGCGGCTGCTCGTCCGTCAGGACCGTCATCTCGGTGCAGACCTCGCTCGTGTGCAGCGCGATCCTCAAGTGGGGGACCGAGGAGCAGAAGCATCACTACCTGCCGAAGCTGTGCTCGGGCGAGTGGCTGGGCTGCTTCGGCCTGACCGAGCCGGACACGGGGTCCGACGCTGCCAAACAGCGCACGCGCGCGAAGAAGACCGACGGCGGCTGGGTCATCAACGGCGCGAAGATGTGGATCTCGATGGGCAACTACGCGAAGGTCGCGCTGATCTTCGCCCAGACCGATCCGCAGCTCGGCCACAAGGGTCTTGCCTGCTTCCTCGTGGACACCGACCAGCCGGGCTATCAGCCAAGCGTGATCGAGCACAAGATGGGGCTGCACGCCTCCGACACGGCCGCGATTTCGTTGGAAGACGTCGAGGTCTCAGATGATCAGATGCTCGGCGGGATCGGCGACGGCTTCAAGGTTGCGATGTCCGCCCTGGACTCGGGGCGCTACTCGGTCGCGGCGGGCTGCGTCGGCATCTGCCAGGGCTGCGTGGAGGAGTCGGTCAAATACGCCAAGGAGCGCGAGCAGTTCGGTAGGCCAATCGCGAGCTTCCAGCTCGTGCAGGCGATGATCGCCGACATGGTCCTGAAGAGCGACGCGTCGCGCATGCTCGTCTGGCGCGCAGGGTTTCTCAAGGACAAGGGTCGCCCCAGCACGACCGAGACCTCGATCGCCAAGCTGCACGCCACCGAGGCCGCCGTCGAGTGCTCCAACACCGCGATCCAGATCCACGGCGGCGCCGGCTACGTCGATGATCACCCGGTCGAGCGCTACTTCAGGGACGTACGGGTGACGACCCTGTACGAGGGGACCTCCCAGATCCAGAAGCTGATCATCGGGCGGGCGATGACCGGCATCAATGCGCTGATTCCCTCCTGAGATGGCACGCGCCCAGCTGAAGGCTGTCGATCTGGGGCACTCGCAGCGACGGTCCCCAGGCGTCATCGGCGTCGTGGGGTCCGGCACCATGGGCGCGGGCATCGCTCAGCTCGCCTGCCGAGCCGGTGCAAGGACGCTCCTTTACGACCCCGTCGCCGACGCGCTCGCCCGAGGCGCGCAGCGCGTAAGAGAAGGCCTGGGAAAGGAAGCGGCAAAGGGCAAGCTCACGACCGAGCAACACCAGCAAGCGAGCGATCTACTCGAGCCGGTCGAATCGCTTGAGGCGCTTGCGCCCTGCGAGCTCGTGATCGAGGCCGCGCCGGAGCGGTTGGACGTCAAGCACGAGCTATTCCGGCGCCTGTCGGAGATCGTCAGCGAGGAGTGCGTGATCGCCTCCAACACCTCCTCCTTGCCGATCACCGCGGTCGCCGCGGGCGCCACGCATCCGGAGAGGGTCGTGGGTATGCACTTCTTCAACCCGCCGCCCCTGATGCGCCTGCTGGAGGTGATCGCCGGGGTACGCTCTTGCGAGCGGGCGCTGGCGGTCGCCGACGCGGCTGGCAAGGCGATGGGCAAGGACGTGATCAGCGCCGCCGACGGCCCCGGCTTTCTCGTCAACCGCTGCAACAGGCCGTTCGGCCTGGAGGCGCTGCGGCTGCTCGCTGAGGGCGTCGCCGACATCCCGGCGATCGACCGCATCGTGCGGCTCGGCGGTGGCTTTAAGATGGGCCCGTTCGAGCTGAGCGACCTCGTTGGCATCGATACGGGCTTCGACGTCTCCAAGAGCTTCTACGAGCTGAGCTTCGGCGAGCCGCGCTGGCGCCCCTCCCCGATCCAGGCGCGCCAGGTTGCCGCGGGCCTGCACGGACGCAAGACAGGCCGCGGCTACTACGACTACTCCGGCGAAAGACCCCACAGGCCGGCCGATCCCGAGCCGCCCGCAGGCGGGAGCGACGCGATCGTCAGCGGCGAGGGCCCGCTCGCCGACGCTCTGCGCGCGCGCTGCTCAGGCAGCGAAGGCCCGAAGATCGAGGTGGACGGCCTCGGGGGCCTCATCGAAGGCGAGCCCTTCTACGCGCTCGTCCCCCTCTCGCTCGTTGAGGTCACCGGCGAGGCGGGCACGAAGGCGTTTGCCGGCCTTGGCCTGCACACCGAGCGCGTCCGACCAGCGCCGGGAGGCGTTCTCGGACGGATCGTCTGCCAGCTCGTCAACGAGGCGGCGTTCGCGCTGGGCGAAGGCGTAGGCAGCGCCGATGACATCGACACCGGCATGGTGCTCGGCCTCAACCACCCGCGCGGCCCGATCACCTGGGGGCGCGAGCTGGGCTTCGAGCACGTGCTCGCCACGCTCGATGAGCTGTGGAGCGTCTACCGCGAGGAGCGCTACCGCCCCGCGCCGACGTTGCGCCGTTTGGCGCACGACGAATCGGCCTGAGAAGACCGGCT
>DAHUYZ010000230.1:0-244 GCA_027306855.1 Solirubrobacterales bacterium
CGACCATGGCGATCGCCGTGCTCTCGATGCTGGTGTGGCTGCACCACTTCTTCACCATGGGTGCAGGGCCCGCCGTGAACGCCTTCTACGGCATCACGACGATGATCATCGCGGTGCCGACGGGCGTGAAGATCTTCAACTGGATCTTCACCATGTACCGCGGCCGGGTGCGATTCGACACCCCGATGCTCTGGACGCTCGGGTTCCTGATCACCTTCACGATCGGCGGGATGAGCGGCGTGCT
>DAHUYZ010000230.1:254-526 GCA_027306855.1 Solirubrobacterales bacterium
GTTCCTGATCGCGCACTTCCACAACGTGATCATCGGCGGGGTGGTGTTCGGGGTGTTCGCCGGCGTGTCCTACTGGTTCCCGAAGATCACCGGCTACCGGCTGCACGAGGGACTCGGCAAGCTGGCGTTCTGGTTCTGGTTCGTGGGCTTCTACGTGGCGTTCATGCCGCTGTATGCGCTCGGCCTGATGGGTGCGACGCGCCGGATGGACCACTACAACGTCGCCGCCTGGCATCCGTTGTTCATCATCGCGGCGGTGGGCGCGGGCATCA
>DAHUYZ010000231.1 GCA_027306855.1 Solirubrobacterales bacterium
CGGGCCCTAGACAGCCGGCAGGCGTCGAGGAGCGAGGCGTGGTTGCCGGCGTCGGAGACGATCAGGAGGTCGTTCGGCGCTCCGAGTACGGCGGCCAGCGCGGTCAGGACCGTCAGGTTGGCCAGGTACCCCGAGGAGAAGACCAGCGCGGCCGCCGCCCCCGTGAACTCGGCCAGGTCGGTGGCCATCGCGACCGCTTCGGCCTGCAGCCACAGGACGATGACGACCCCGCGCGGCAGCCGCTCCCTGCAGGTCTCTGGCAGCGACATGCCGGTGGCAATGCCGAGCTTGGCGGACAGGGTCTGCACAAGCATGGCCATCAGGTTGGCGGTGAGCACCACCCAGCCGAGCGCGTAGCCGAACTGCGCGCCGCCGGCCATGTTGGTGGCGAAGTTGCCCGGGTCGACGTAGGCGACGCACGCGATGAACGCCGGCCCGAGAAAGGGGGTTACCGCGCGCAGGCCCCGCCGCTGTCCGGACAGGGCCTGCTGAGCGGCTATCCCGGTGCTGGTCAGTGAGATGTCAA
>DAHUYZ010000232.1 GCA_027306855.1 Solirubrobacterales bacterium
CGGGGCGCTGTCCACCGGGACGCACGGCACCGGGGCCCGGCTCGGCGGGCTGGCCACCCAGGTCGAAGGGCTCGAGCTGGTGCTGGCCGACGGCTCGACGGTAACGTGCTCGGCTTCGTCCCGGCCCGACCTGTTCGCGGCCGCGCGGATCGGCCTCGGCGCGCTCGGCGTGGTCACCCGCGTGACGCTGCGCTGCGTGCCCGCGTTCACGCTGCTGGCCGACGAGCGCCCGGTGCCGGTGGACGAGGTCCTCGAGCGGTTCGACGCGCTGGCCGAGGGCAACGACCACTTCGAGTTCTACTGGTTCCCCTACGGCCGCCAGGCCCTGGTCAAGCGGAATAACCGGCTGACCGGCCACGACGCCGAGCTGGGTACGGCGGTTCCGCCGGCGCTGCCGGCCTGGCGGCGGTTCTGGGAGTTCGAGGTGATGGAGAACGCCGGCTTCGGGGCGCTGTGCCGCCTGGGCCGGGCCCGGCCGCGGCTCATTCCCGCGCTGAACAGGTTCTCCTCGTCCGTGCTTTCCG
>DAHUYZ010000233.1 GCA_027306855.1 Solirubrobacterales bacterium
GGAGAAATAGGAGTTGAACGGCTCGCCCTCGGCGGTGCCGATGAACTGGCTGGGGCCGCGCTCGATGAAGTCGATGAACGGATCCCCGGCGATCTCCTCGGAGGTCCGCACGCACCGGGTGCAGGAGATGCAGCGCTCGCGGTCGAGCAGCACCTGGGTGGAGATCGGCACCGGCTTGTCGAAGGTCCGCTTGGCCTCGGTGAACCGGCTCTCGCCCTGACCGGTGGACATGGCCTGGTTCTGCAGCGGGCACTCACCGCCCTTGTCGCACATCGGGCAGTCCAGCGGGTGGTTCACCAGCAGCAGCTCCATGACGCCGCGCTGCGCCTTCTCCGCCACCGCGGAGGTGAGCTGGGTGTGCACCGTCATGCCCTCGGTGCACACGGTGGTGCAGGAGGCCAGCGGCTTGCGCTGACCTTCCACGTCGACCAGGCACTGGCGGCAGGCGCCGATCGGGTCGAGCAGCGGATGGTCGCAGAACCGGGGGATCTGGATGCCGAGCAGCTCGGCGGCCCGGATCACCA
>DAHUYZ010000234.1 GCA_027306855.1 Solirubrobacterales bacterium
CGAGTGCCTGGCGCTCGAGGACGAGCATTCACTCACGGCGGCGCTCGCAGCGGTCGGCGCGCCTGCCCAGACCAACGGGAATTGATTCGATGCTGCAGAACGACATTGCGCTCGTCACCGGCGCCTCGCGCGGCATCGGCCGGGAGATCGCACTGGCGCTCACCGGCGCCGGCGCGCGGGTGGTCGGTACGGCCACCAGCCTCAGCGGGGCCGAGGCGATCGGCGCGGCACTGAAGGAGGCCGGCGGCTCGGGCCGCGGGGCCGTTCTCGATGTCTCCGATCCGACCTCCATCGAGGCGCTGCTCGCCGATCTGGAGGCGGCCGGCGAGCTGCCGACGATTCTGGTCAACAACGCGGCGATCACGCGCGACGGGCTGCTGGTGCGCATGAAGCCGGAGGACTGGGATGCGGTGATCAGCACCAATCTCAGCGCGGTGTTCCGCTTAAGCAAGGCGTGCCTGCGGCGCATGATGAAGGAGCGGCGCGGGCGGATCGTGAACCTGACCACGGTGGTCGGGCTCAC
>DAHUYZ010000235.1 GCA_027306855.1 Solirubrobacterales bacterium
GCTGATCGACGTCTTCGAGGCGGTTCTGAAGTTCTTCCACAACAGCATCGGCGTTCCGTGGGGCTGGTCGATCGTGCTGCTGACGATCGTGATCCGGCTGCTGCTCGTACCGCTGATGCTCAAGCAGTTCCATTCGATGCAAGCCCTTCAGCGGCTGCAGCCGGAGCTGAAAGCCCTGCAGAACAAGTACAAGGACGACAAGCAGCGCCAGCAACAGGAGCTGATGAAGTTCTACAAGGAGAACAACGTCAATCCGCTCGGGTCCTGCCTGCCGATGGTCCTGCAGCTGCCGGTGTTCATCTCGCTCTACTACATGCTGCGCGAGAGCCTGCGCGGCGACGTCTGCCCGGCTGTCCAGCCGCATCATCTGGTGAAGGGGCACGAGGTGATCAACCAGGCGGCCACCGTTGCGTGCGGTCCGCACAACGGCGCCAACTTCCTGTTCGTCGGCGACCTGACGAACAACGCCACCGGGGCGACGCTGGTCGTGCTGATCGTCCTGTACGTCGGAACCCAGCTC
>DAHUYZ010000236.1 GCA_027306855.1 Solirubrobacterales bacterium
GCAGGGACCGTCCTCTACCCTCATTTCGGACCCCGGGGAGCGATTCTGGGATGTGCTAACATGGCGCATCGCGACGCCGCCCGGCCAGTGATCGCCGGACGGGACCGGGCCGAGGTGGCGGAATAGGTAGACGCGCTAGCTTCAGGAGCTAGTGCCCGCAAGGGCGTATGGGTTCGACTCCCTTCCTCGGTACCACCCTGGCGGACGGCTCTCGCGGTGTTCGTGCCCAGGTGGCGGAATTGGTATACGCGTACGTTTGAGGGGCGTATGACGCAAGTCATCCGGGTTCAAGTCCCGGCCTGGGCACCACCTCTCCGATCGTAGTTCGACGCGGCGCCCACCCGGCGCCGCGTTCGATTTCCGGGGCGGTTAGCTCAGCTGGTCAGAGCGCCTCGCTTACACCGAGGATGTCGGGAGTTCGAACCTCTCACCGCCCACCACCCTCGATCGTCACCCGGCAGTCACGGACGACGCACGCGGCGGTCGGGACCGGACGAATGGGCATCGGCGGGGAAGGG
>DAHUYZ010000237.1 GCA_027306855.1 Solirubrobacterales bacterium
GAGGTGGTGGGCGACTCGGCGGGCGAGATCCGCTTCGCGCTCACCGACGCGAAGAAGGGCACACCCCACCTCGACGGCGTCGTGCGCCCGGTCGAGCACAGCGAAGAAAGGAGCACGGGGAAGTGAGCACCCAGAAGTCAGTCGCGCAGCGGAGCATGGGCCTCGGCCTGCGGGCGCTCGGCGCTCTCGCCGGCTCGCCCGCGCTGGACAAGCTCGGCATGCGCAAGCAGACCGAGAAGCTGCTCTATGGCGCCACCAAGAACGGGTTCAAGGCGGCCACCGCCGCCAGCCGCAGCTTCAAGGCCGCGCAGGGCCTCTCCGGCGGCCCGGCGCGTCAGAGCGCCACCAAAGCGGCATCGCTGTTCGACATCACCCCCGACGACGAGCAGCAGATGCTGCAGGAGGCCGTCAAGGACTTCGCCTCCGAGAAGGTGCGTCCGGCGGCCGGCGCCGCGGACGCGCAGACCGCCACGCCGGCGGAGCTGCTGGCGCAGGCGAGCGAGCTGGGCGTGAACAT
>DAHUYZ010000238.1 GCA_027306855.1 Solirubrobacterales bacterium
TCGTGGCGGGCGCGGCGCAGGATCACATCCTCGCGGAAGGCGACGAAGCAGCCGAGCAGCTCCTTCAGCCCCATCAGCCGCGGCCGGCCGCCGTCCAGCGCCAGCATGTTCATGCCGAAGCCGATCTGCAGCTGGGTGAAGCGGTAGAGCTGGTTCAGCACCACCTCCGCCGTGGCGTCGCGCTTGAGCTCGATCACCAGGCGCATGCCCGAGCGGTCGCTCTCGTCGCGGATCTCGCTGATCCCCTCGATCTGCTTGGCGCGCACCAGTTCGGCCATGCGCTCCTGCAAGGTGACCTTGTTCACCTGATACGGGATCTCGGTGACCACGATCGCCTGGCGGTCGCGCCGGATCTCCTCGATCTCGGCGCGCGCGCGCAGCACGATCGAGCCGCGTCCGGTCTCGTACGCGGAGCGGATGCCGGAGCGGCCGAGGATGATGCCGCCGGTCGGAAAATCCGGCCCCGGCACCAGGCGCATGAGTTCGTCGAGCGTGATGTCCGGGTTGGTGAGCAGCG
>DAHUYZ010000239.1 GCA_027306855.1 Solirubrobacterales bacterium
CATCATGCTCCCCCCGCTTCCCGTTGGCGCATGCGCCCCTACGTCGCATGTCACGCTTGCAGGGGAATACGCGCCGAGGTTACGGACGGCAGCGGTAGCGCGTGTAGGAGCCAGACTCAGGCGGGCAGCGGCTCACCCGTCAGCCACTCATAGGCCTCGCGGTAGCGCCGGGACACGCCCTCGACCACCTCCGGGGGCAGCTCCGGCGCGGGCGGCTGCTTGTTCCATCCAGAGGTCTCCAGCCAGTCGCGCACATACTGCTTGTCGAAGCTGGGGGGAGAGCCGCCAGGCCGGTAGTCGGCGACGGGCCAGTAGCGCGAGGAGTCGGGGGTGAGCAGCTCATCGATCAGGATCAGCTCACCGTCGAGCACGCCAAACTCCATCTTCGTGTCGGCGATGATGATGCCACGATCGAGCGCATAGGCGGCGGCGGCCTTGTAGATCGCGATGCTGGCGTCAGCGATGGTCTGGCCCATATCTTCGCCGACGACACGCTTCATCTCGTCGAGCGAGATGT
>DAHUYZ010000023.1 GCA_027306855.1 Solirubrobacterales bacterium
GTCCCCAGGCGGGGTACTTAATGCGTTAGCTGCGGCACTCAGGGGGTCAACACCCCGAACACCTAGTACCCATCGTTTACGGCGTGGACTACCAGGGTATCTAATCCTGTTTGCTCCCCACGCTTTCGCGTCTCAGCGTCAGTCACGTCCCAGCGAGCTGCCTTCGCCATTGGTGTTCCTCCTGATATCTGCGCATTTCACCGCTACACCAGGAATTCCACTCGCCCCTTCCGGACTCTAGCTCGACAGTATCCATGCCGTTCCCTGAGTTGAGCCCAGGTCTTTCTTCACAGACTTAAAGGACCGCCTGCGCGCGCTTTACGCCCAATAATTCCGGACAACGCTTGCACCCTACGTATTACCGCGGCTGCTGGCACGTAGTTAGCCGGTGCTTCTTGTGAAGGTACCGTCACCCCGCGCGGCTATTAACCGACGAGGCTTCGTCCCAACTGAAAGGGGTTTACAACCCGAAAGCCGTCTTCCCCCACGCGGCGTTGCTGCGTCACGCTTTCGCGCATTGCGCAAGATTCCCCACTGCTGCCTCCCGTAGGAGTCTGGGCCGTGTCTCAGTCCCAGTGTGGCTGATCGTCCTCTCAGACCAGCTACCCATCGAAGCCTTGGTGAGCCGTTACCCCACCAACAAGCTAATGGGCCGCGGGCCCATCCCGATGCGGAGGCCGAAGCTTCCTTTCCCCTTGCGGGCACATCCGGTATTAGCCCGAGTTTCCTCGGGTTGTCCCGGTCATCGGGGCAGGTAACCCACGTGTTACTCACCCGTTCGCGGCTCTGCCCCAGGGCAAGCCCTGGTTCGTCGCTCCACTTGCATGTGTTAAGCACGCCGCCAGCGTTCGTCCTGAGCCAGGATCAAACTCTCCGTGAAGAACTGCATCACAGAAAGCCTGTCATGGGTAGCCGGGACCGTACACAGTGGTCCCGCCATGACGGGGTACTTCTCTACTTGACTCTTTGTCCGCCAACGAGGGCACGCAAGGCGCTCCCGTGGCGGGTCGAACCTGGACGCACACCACGATCGAGGGATCGATCGTCGGTGCGCATGCTGTTGAGTTTTCAAAGACCGTCGTCACCGCTCCTGAGATGGCTTCTCATGAGTGCAACACGCCGGCCCACGCCCAGGGGCGTCTGCGGGCCGACGAAGGAGTATAGCGCCTCGTCAGCGCGCGCGCAGCCTCCTGAAGCGGCGCTTGCCGACGCGGATCACAGCCCCGTCCAGGCGATCGGCGGCCACGTCGTGCTCTCCCGCCCGCAGCGCATCGTCTTCGAGCGCGACTCCGCCCTGATCGATCGTGCGACGGGCCTCCGACCTTGACATCCCGAACACCTCCGCAAGCAGCGCCGGCAGATGGACGGTCCCGTCGCCTGCCGAGAACCTCGCCTCCTCCAGATGTTCGGGGGCGGAGCGCTCCACGAACACACGATCGAAGTAGGCCTCCCCATGCGAGGACGCGGCCGGGGAGTCCAGCCATGCCACCACATCCTTTGCGAGAGCTCGCTTGGCATCGCGCGGGGAGAGAGTCGGGTCGACCTCGCGATCCAGGAGCAGCCGGCTGTAGTCGCCGATCAGCTCGTCCGGAACGCTCATCAACTTGCCGTAGACCTCATGCGGCTCCTCGACGATCCCGATCTGGTTGCCCAGCGACTTGCTCATCTTCTGTTTGCCATCGGTTCCGGCCAAGATCGGCAACGTCATGATCGCCTGCTCGGGCTGGCCGTAGGCGCGCTGGATGTCGCGGCCGAGCAGCAGGTTGAACTTCTGGTCGGTCCCCCCCAGCTCGACGTCCGCTTCGACGGCGACCGAGTCATAGCCCTGCAAGAGCGGATACATCAGCTCCAGCATCGAGATTGGCTGCTCAGCCTCCCATCGTTTCGCAAAGTCATCGCGCTCGAGCAACTGCGCGGCCGTCGTCGTGCGAGCGAGCTCCAGCAGCTGCGCCATCTCCATGTCGAGCCATTCGCTGTTGCGCCTTACCTCCAAACGCTCCCCGTCCTCGTCGAGGATCTTCAGGGCCTGCTCCTGAAACGTGGCAGCGTTCTTCTCGATCTGCTCTCCCGACAGCATCGGTCGCAGCGTCGAGCGCCCGGACGGGTCCCCCACGCGCGCGGTGTAGTCCCCCACGATCAACACCACCTTGTGGCCGCCATCCTGGAAGGCCCGCAGCTTGCGCAACACGACCGCGTGACCTAGATGGATGTCCGGGGCGGTCGGATCGATCCCGAGCTTGACCCTCAGTGGGCGGCCTTCCCTACGCGCCTTCGCCAGCTTGACCGCGAGCGCTCCGTCGGGCAGGCAGTCGACGGCATTCGCGCTCAGCCGACCGGCCTCGCGAACGTCCCCCTCGTCCGGTTCTGAGCTGGCTTCGCGCACAGACCCCAATGCTAGACTCTCGCCCCCTGGTGGAGCTGGCCGCATCGCCTGCCCGCAGCCGGCCGCGCTTGAAGAGGCTTCGCTTCCTCTCGATACTGTTCGCGGTCCTGCTGCTCGGCCTCATCTCTTTCGTGTTCGGCATGTTCATGGCCGTCGCGTCCGACCTACCCTCGCTCGCGAAGTTCTCGCAGCTGGAGGACGCGCGCAGCTCCGAACTGCTCGACGACCAAGGTCGTCCACTCGGGATCATCAGCCGCCAGCACCAGGTGCTCGTGACGCCCTCTCAGATCCCGCTGATCGTCAAGGAGGCCGTCATCTCGATCGAGGACAAGCGTTTCCGCGCCAACAGCGGAATCGACATCCGCGGCATCGCGCGCGCGTTCTTCCAGGACATCCTCCACAAAGGCGCCGTCCAGGGCGCCTCGACGATCGAGCAGCAGTTCGTCAAGAACGCGCTCCAAGCACAGGCGCACCGCACGATCTTCGAGAAGCTGCGCGAGGCCGGCCTCGCCTTTCAGCTCGCCCACAAGTGGTCCAAGGAACGCATCCTCACGGCCTACCTCAACACGATCTACTTCGGCAACGGCGCCTACGGGATCGAGTCGGCCGCGCGGACCTACTTCGGCTCGGACGTCAACCATCTCGGCTGCGGCACGCTCGGGCACAAGCTCTGCGTCGAAGAGCTCGAGCCCTGGGAGGCCGCGCTGCTCGCCGGCGTGATCCAGTCCCCGACCTACTACGACCCGGTGACCAAACCGCTCGCTGCACGCGCCCGCCGAAATCTCGTGCTCCAGCAGATGCTCCAGCAGGGCTACCTGACCAGACCTGAGTACGAAGAAAGCGCAAGCCAGTCGCTCCCCGCCCCCAAGGACGTCAGCCTGCCCCACCAGACGCTCGTCGAAGGGGTCGACGTCGGCTACTTCACGAACTGGGTCCAGCAGCAGATCATCGAACGCTACGGCGCGACGCTCGCGTTCGACGGAGGTCTTCGGATCAAGACCACGCTCGACCTCGACCTCCAGCGCGCCGCCGAACAGGCCGTCAACGGATACCTGCCCGGCCCCGAAGGTCCCACGGCGTCGATGGTCGTGATCGAAAACTCAACGGGCGAGGTGCGCGCGATGGTCGGGGGTCGCGACTACAACGCCACCCCCTTCAACCTCGCCACCGAGGGCGAGCGCCAGCCGGGTTCCTCATTCAAGGCCTTCGACCTCGCCGCCGCCCTGGAGGACGGCATCTCCCCCGAATCGACCTGGTCCTCGCGCGTGAAGGTTTTCAACGTGCCCGGCCCCAATGGCAACGAAAAGTTCGTCGTCCACAACGACGAAGCCTCCTACACGGGATCGAACACGCTCACCGGAGCCACCGCCTACTCCGACAACTCGATCTACGCCGAAGTCGGCCTAAAGGTCGGCACGCACCGGATCGCTCATCTCGCGCACCTGATGGGCATCACGACGCCGATCTCCACGAACCCGGCGATGACGATCGGCGGCCTGAACGTCGGCGTCACCCCGCTCGACATGGCCCACGCCTACGAGACGATCGCCCACGACGGCGATCGCGTAAGCGGGACGCTCGTGAGCGCGATGCAGCCGGTCGGCGTCCAAGAAGTCAACGCGAGCCAGGGCACGCTCCCCGACGGGCACCGCCGAGACGTCAACGACGTCATCACCAAACGCATCCTGCCCTCCGGCGTGGCGTCGACCGAGACTTCGATGCTCGAGACGGTCCTCTCCTACGGCACCGCACGCGCCGCGGCGATCGGGCAGTTCGCGGCGGGCAAGACGGGTACGACCGAGAACTATGGCGACGCCTGGTTCGTCGGCTGGGACTCCAAGTACACCGTCGCCGTCTGGGTCGGCTACCCCAACAAACTGATCCCGATGACGACCGACTTCGGCGGCAAGCCGGTGTTCGGCGGCACCTACCCCGCCCTCATCTGGCACGACTTCATGCTGTCGGCGATGCAGATCGACCGGACCCGCGCCGAACACACAAGCGAAGCCAAGGCCGCCAAGACGGCCGGCGGCGCTTCTGTCAAGGCAGGCGGCGAAGCCACCGCCACCCCCGAACCGTCGCCGGCCGGGCACAACAACCAGGGCGAAACCCATGGCGTCGCTCCCTCTCCCAAGGCGCCCACCCCAAACCTCCGAGCCAAAGAAGCCCCCGCCGCCGGCGAACGCAACCCCGCGCCTGCTACCCCTTCCGCGCCGGCCGCCCCCGCCAAAGAAGCCCCGAGCGCGGCCCCCACCCCCGCGTCCGAAACACCGTCCTCCTCCTCGCCGCCCCCGTCCTCCTCGCCGACAGGCGGTGTCAGCCCGGGAGGCTAGTCGCCTGCTTCGGTCGCCTGCTTCAGCCGCCTGCTTCGATCGCCGGCCTCATATTCGCCGGCCGCGGACGCGACACGTGCGGACATCCGGCCACGCAGAAGCGCCAAGGCAGCTCGGCCGCCTGCGTGATGCCGATACGCGTCCCCACCACGATCTCCGGCGCCCGCCAGCCTGCTGCGCGCGGGCGGATTACGACCGGTCCGTCACCACCCAGATCGGTCTCGTTCTCGCTCAACTCGATCGCCAGCGCCTGCGTCAGCTTGCCCGGGCCCGAGCACAGCTGCTCATCATCCACCCCGCCGCGCCGCGACCGCATCTCGTCGATCCCATCCAGCGGCTGCAATGCCCTGATCAGCACTGCGGCGCCCACGCCCGCCGGCTCGCACACGGCGTTCAGCAGCGCGTGGATGCCATACGAGCGATACACATAAGCCGTGCCCGGCTCGCCGAACAGCGTCTTCGTGCGCTCGGTCACCCCCACGAACGCATGGCAGGCTGGCTCGCTCTCGTGGTAGGCCTCCGTCTCGACGATCACGCCAGAGACGCCTCTGTGCTCGACCGTGCACCCGATCAGATCGTGCGCGACCTCCAGCACCGGGCGCGCGTAGAAGTCAGGCGCCAGGCGCATCGGTCAGCACGGCGCGCGCCTCGTCCAGCTGCTCGCGCACGCGGGCAAGCGCAGTTCCGCCCTCCGACACCTTCGACTCGATCCAAGACTCTCGCTCGAGCACCTTGTAGTAGTCGGCCCTCGCCTCGTCCGAGTCCAGCAGCTCGCTCTGCGCCGCCAGCTCCTCTGCGCTCAATGCAGACAGGGCGCGTCCACTGTCGACGGCCGTCCGTACCAATCCGGCGACGACGCCGTGAGCCTCACGGAACGGCATGCCCCTACGCACGAGCAGGTCCGCCACGTCGGTCGCGGCGATCATCTCATCCGACGCCGCCTGCGCCATCCGCTCGCGATCGAAGACCACGCCGGCGACCATGCCCCTGGCCGCCGCCAGTGCGAGCTCCAGCGTGTCCACCGCGTCGAACAGGTGCTCCTTGTCCTCCTGCATGTCCTTGTTGTACGTCAGCGGCAACCCGTGCAGCACGCCGTGCATCGCCGCCAGGTGACCGGCGACACGCGGCGCCTTCGCGCGCAGCAGCTCGGCCGCGTCGGGGTTCTTCTTCTGCGGCATGATCGAGCTTCCCGCGCTCCAAGCGTCCGGCAGCTCGCAAAACCCGAACTCCGAGCTGCACCACAGCACGATCTCCGCCCCCAGCCGTGACAGATGGGTCGCGCACGTCGCGGCGGCCGACAGGTAGTCGAGCACGAAGTCGCGGTTCGACACGGCGTCGATCGAGTTCGGGGCCGGCGCATCGAAGCCCAGCTCCCGCGCTATGAAGTCGCGGTCGGTCTCGAAGCTCACCCCCGCCAGCGCGCCCGCGCCGAGCGGCAGACGCGACAGCTGACCCTCAACGAAAACGAAGCGCTGCCGATCGCGGGCCAGCATCCAAAAGTACGCGAGCAAATGATGGGCCAGATAGACCGGCTGGGCTCGCTGCAGGTGCGTATAGCCGGGCATCGGCCAGTCGACGTGTTCCTCCGCCCGTCTCACCAGCTCCGCCATCAGCCCCTCGATCGCGGCCTTCGCCTCGCGCGCGCGCGCGCGGGTGTATAAGGCGACGTCGGTCGCAACCTGGTCGTTGCGAGATCGCGCCGTGTGCAGCCTGCCGCCGACCGCCCCCACGATCTCCGTCAGGCGCCGCTCGATCGCCATATGGATGTCTTCGTCGCTCTCCTGAAACGGAAAGCGCTCCTCGCGCAGCTCCCCCTCCACCTCGTCCAGTCCGCCCACCAGCGCATCGCGATCCTGCTCGCTGATGATCTTCACGCGCGCCAGCATCTTGGCGTGGGCGCGCGACTGGGCGATGTCATACGGCCACAGCCGCCGGTCGAAGCTCAGCGAGGCGTTAAGGCGCTGGAAGTCCTGGTGCTGAGGCTCGCGGAAGCGGGACATGACGCCCGCAGTCTACGTTGCTCTCACGCGGTGGCCCCGAGAACGACCGACCACGGCCCTCAGCTCAGCCGCGACGCGCTCGATCTGCGCCTCCGAGACGCTCGGGAAAAAAGGGAGCGCGAGCGAGCGGGCAGCCACGTCCTCACAGACCGGAAACTCGCCCTCGCGATGGCCAAAGCGCTCACGATAAAAGCTCATCAGGTGGATCGCCGGAAGATAGGGCTTGCTCTGGATGCCCCCAGCGGCGAGCCTACGCACGACCTCGTCGCGGTCGACACCCCTCGGCAGCTGCACGACGAACACGAACCACCCCCGCCTCTCCCCCTCGCGATCCTCGCACGGCAGCGTCAGACCCTCGACGTCCGACAGCGCTTGCCTGTACAGCGCGGCCGCCCGCGCCCGATCGCTCAGCATTCCGTCCAGGCGTTCGAGCTGGGCGATCCCAACCGCGCAGGCGATGTCCGACAGCCGGTAGTTGAAGCCCAGCCGATCGTGGTCGAGCCATCCCATGTCAGCCGCGCGACCCTGGTTGCGCTCAGAGTCGGTCTGTTCCTTCAGCGCGCCGTCGCCGAGTGTCACGATACCCCCCTCCCCCGTCGTCAGCTGCTTGTTGGCGTAGAACCCGAACACAGCCGGATTCCCGCGTCCACCGACGGGCGTGCCGTCGCGATGAACTGCGCCAAGCGCCTCACAAGCGTCCTCGACGATGCCGAGCCCGTGCTCGCTCGCGATCCGCTCGAACGCCTCCATATCCGCCGGATACCCGAAGATGTGCACCGGCAGAATCGCCTTCGTGCGCTCCGTAATCGCTGCCTTCGCCGCCGCCGGATCGAGATTGAGCGTGACCGGATCGATGTCAGCGAACACCGGCCTCGCCCGCTCGTACAGCGCGACGTTGGCCGAGGCCACAAACGAGAACGGGCTCGTAACGACCTCATCCCCATCGCTCACCCCCACCGCTCGCAACGCCAGATGCAGCCCGGCCGTGCCGCTCGACACGGCGCTTGCGTACCGCGCCCCCACCCGCTGCGCGAACAGCCGCTCAAACTCTCCGACACGCGGTCCCAGCGACAGCTGCCCCGATCTCAGCACCTCCGCCACAAGCCGCTCCTCCTCGGCGCCGAGCACCGGCCGAGCCAGCGGGATCAAGTGGCGCGCTCTCTCACGGCCTGAACCCCCACCTCGAGCGAGTCCACCAGCGCGTCCCAAGAAGCGGCGATCAGGTTCTCGGACACTCCGATCGAGCCCCACACGCGCTGACCGTCCGACGCGTCGATCAACACGCGCGTAACCGCGCCCGTGCCCTTGGCCTCGTCGAGGATCCGGACCTTGAAGTTGACCAGCTCGATGTCGCGCAGGTGCGGATGCGTCGCCCCGATCGCCTCGCGCAATGCGTTGTCGAGCGCGTTGACCGGCCCGTTGCCCTCGGCGGTGGACACGTAACGCTGCTCGTCCGGGCCCGGCGGTGCCCAGATCTTGATTGTGGCCTCGGTCTCGACGTGCCCGTCGGCGCGCTTCTCGACGATCACCCTCCAAGACTCCAGCCGAAACAGCGGCTCATATGCTTCTGACTCGCGCCGCATCAGCAGCTCGAACGAGCCGTCGGCCGCCTCGAACTGGAAGCCCTCGTGCTCGAGCTGCTTGACGCGCTCGACCGCCCGCGCGGCCGCGTCTTCGTCCAGATCGATGCCCGCCTCCGCGGCCTTCTCGATCACCGTCGCCCTTCCCGACAGCTCTGACACGAGCACGTCGCGATGGTTGCCCACCAAGTCGGGGTCGACATGCTCGAACGTCGAGGCGTCCGCGCGCACCCCCGCAGCGTGCAGCCCGGCCTTGTGCGCGAACGCGTGCTTGCCGACATAGGGCTGCGCGGGGTTAGGGGCGCGGTTGAGCAGCTCGTCGATCAGATGCGCAGTCTCCGTCAGGCGCGCAAGCCGCTCAGACGCGAGCACGTCATAGCCCAGCTTCAACTGCAGATCGGCTGCGATCGTGACGAGGTTGGCGTTGCCCGTACGCTCGCCGATCCCATTGATCGTGCCCTGCACCTGCGTCGCGCCGGCCGCGACCGCCACAAGCGTATTGGCCACCGCGCAGCCCGCGTCGTCGTGCGTATGGATCCCAAGCGCGACATCGGGCACACTCGCCCTGACGGCCTCCACGACCTCCTGCACCTGGTGTGGCAGAGATCCACCGTTGGTGTCGCACAGCACGACACGCTCCGCGCCCGCCCGCGCCGCCACGCGCACCGTCTCGAGAGCGTAGTCGCAGTCGAGCGCCCAGCCGTCGAAGAAGTGCTCGGCGTCGAACAGCACACGCTTGCCCTGGGCGCCAAGAAACGCTATCGACTCGCCGATCATCGCCAGGTTCTCCTCACGCGAGGCCCTCACGACCTTCTCGACGTGCAGGACCGAGCTCTTACCGACGAGCGTGCACACCGGCGCGAACGACTCGGCCAGCACGCGCAGCCCCTCGTCGGCGTCGGCCGCCACATCGCGACGGCGGGTCATCCCGAACGCGACCACCTCCGAAGTCTGAAGCGACTCACGCGAGAGCAGATCGAACAGCTCGCGCTCCTTCGGATTGGACGACGGGAACCCCGCCTCGATCAGATGCACGCCCAGCCCGTCGAGCGCATGCACGACCCTCAGCTTCTCATCCGCTGTGAGGCTCATGCCGCCTCCCCCCATGCCGTCGCGAAGGGTCGCGTCATAGAGCTGTAGCGGCGCGCTGGCCGGCGCCATGCTGCGTCCTCGGTCGCTCACGCCCCTCCGGGACCCGTTACCGGCGCTCCCTGCGTCCTTGCCTGGCTTGACCATCGCGCCGCTATACGGCCACGTCACTACGGGTCGGGGCGCTGGGCGCAGGCGCGCTCACGACGTCGAGCCATTCGCGGTAGCGCTCTGAGCGGCCGTGGATCGCGTCGTCGAAGGCGCCCTGCAGCAGGCGCGTCACCTCGCCCGGGCGACCCACGCCGATCTTGTGGTCATCGACTTCGATCACAGGCACGAGCTCGGCCGCTGTGCCGGACATGAACAGCTCATCAGCGAGATACATCTCGGCGCGCGCCACGTTGCGCTCGACCACCTTGTAGCCGAGGTCGGCGGCGATCTGCATGATCGAACGGCGCGTGATGCCGTCGAGGATCGAATTGTGATGGCCCGGAGTGACGATCTCGCCGCCGGCGACTATGTAGAGATTCTCCCCGGTGCCCTCGCAGACGTGGCCGTGGTCGTCGAGCAGGATCGCCTCCTCGTAGCCGGCCTTCAGCGACTCGATCTTGGCGAGCACGCTGTTGAGGTACTGGCCGGAGGCCTTGGCGTGCGGGATCAGCGAGTCGGGGCTGATGCGCCTCCAGGAGGAGACCTTCGCGCGAATGCCGTCGCGCTTGCCCTCCTCACCGAGATAGGCGGCCCACTCCCAGCAGGCGATCGTCACGTCGACAGGCGCCTCGAGCGGGTTGAGACCCATCTGGCCGTAGCCGCGGAAGATGATCGGGCGGATATAGCAGGAGCGAAGGTTGTTGCGGGCGACCAGCTCGCGTGTGGCGGCCTGCAATTCCTGCGCCGAGTAGGGCACGGGCATGTAGTAGAGCTCGGCCGAGCGCAGCAGGCGCTCGACGTGGTCTGCGTTGCGGAATACGGCGGGGCCCAGCTCGGTGTCGTAGCAACGCACTCCCTCGAACACGCCCGTTCCGTAGTGCAGACCGTGGGTCAGGACGTGGACCTTGGCCTCATCCCATGGGACGAAATCTCCGTTCATCCATATGAGGTCGGTGGGTTCCACGTGGTCTCCTTTATAGGTATGCGAGCACTGCCTGCGTCGCCTCCGAGGTGCTCGCGCTCCCGCCCAGATCGGGGGTGCGCAGGCCGCCGTCGAGAGCGCGCTGAACGGCCGATTCTACAGCCGTCGCCTCGCTTTCCAAGCGTAGTCCGTGGCGCAGCATCATCGCGGCGGACAGGAACATCGCGAGCGGGTTGGCGATGCCCTGGCCGACGATGTCGGGGGCGGAGCCATGGACGGGCTCGAATAGGCCGGGGCCACTACCCGCAATCGAGGCGCTGGGAAGCATGCCAATCGAGCCGGTGAGCATCGCGGCCTCGTCGGAGAGGATGTCGCCGAACATGTTCTCGGTCAGAATCACGTCGAAGTGGCGGGGAGATGAGACGAGCTGCATGGCGGCGTTGTCGACGAGCACGTGCTGGAGCTCTATGTGGGGGAACTCGCGCGAGTGGACCTCCATCACCACCTCCCTCCACAGCCGTGAGGTCTCCAAGACGTTGGCCTTATCGACGCTCGACACCCGTGCCCTGGCGGCGCCGAACGCGACGCGCGCGATCCGCTCTATCTCCTCGCGCGTGTACGCGCAGACGTCGGACGCAGAGTCGGCGGTGCGTGTCTTCTCGCCGAAATAGATCCCGCCGGTCAGCTCGCGCACGACGAGCAAATCGGTCCCCTCGATGCGCTCACGCCGCAAGGGCGAAGCGTCATACAGAGCGGGCATCGGCTTGACGGGACGCAGGTTCGCGTACAGCCCGAGTCCCTTGCGCAGGCCGAGCAGGCCCTGCTCGGGCCGGGGGCGGGCCGGATCGGTGCTGTCCCACTTCGGACCGCCGACGGCGGCGAGCAGCACCGCGTCGGCGGACCGGCAGGCGGCGAGCGTCTCGTCGGTGAGCGCGGTGCCGTGCAGGTCGATGCAGGCGCCGCCGAATGGGTGCTCCTCGAGCTCGAACTCCCCGACCGCCCGCAGCACCTCCAGCGCCGGAGCCATGATCTCGGGGCCGATCCCGTCGCCGGGAAGGGTGACGATGCGATGTGCCATGCGTGCCCTTACAGCGCCGTCGTGACCGGGCCGGAGCGCTCCCGCTCGGCTTCGTAGGCGGCGATGTCGTGCTCGCCGGCGAGCGTCACGCCGATGTCGTCGAGGCCGGCGAGCAGGCGGCGGCGGATCTCGTGGTCGATCTCGAACGGCACGGAGCGACCCGCGAAGCGCACTTCCTGGGCCTCGAGGTCGACCTCGCCTTCGCCGGCGCGCGCGAGCGCGTGGCAGTCCTCCTCCGAGAGCACGACCGGGAGCAGCCCGATCTTGGTGCAGTTGGAATAGAAGATGTCGGCGAAGCTTGGGGCGACGATCGCCTGGAACCCGTAGTCCTGAAGACCCCACGGCGCGTGCTCGCGCGAGGAGCCGCAGCCGAAGTTGCGTCCCGCGACGAGGATCGGGTTGGCGGGCAGGTCCCACCTGGGCTCCTTGGCCCAGTCGTAGAAGAGAAACTGCCCGAAGCCGGTGCGCTCCACGCGCTTCAGGAACTGCTTGGGCATGATCTGGTCGGTGTCCACATCGGCACGGTCCAGGTGGGACACCTTGCCCTCGATGACGCTGATCGGCTCCATGCTCAGCTCCACTTCCGCATGTCGGTGAAATGACCCTCGATGGCGGCCGCCGCGGCCATCTGCGGGGAGACCAGATGTGTGCGCCCTCCTCGCCCCTGACGTCCCTCGAAGTTGCGGTTGGACGTCGATGCGCAACGCTCGCCGGGCGCGAGGATGTCGGGATTCATGCCCAGGCACATCGAGCAGCCGGCCACGCGCCAGTCGAAGCCGGCATCGCGGAAGATCCGATCCAGCCCCTCCGCCTCGGCCTGCGCCTTGACCTGCTGGGAGCCGGGCACGACCATCGCGCTCACGCCCTTGGCGACTTTGCGCCCCTGCACGACCTCGGCCGCGGCGCGCAGATCGCCGATGCGCGAGTTGGTGCACGAGCCGATGAACACCCTGTCGATCGCGATCTGCTCGATCGGGGTTCCGGGCTCCAGGTCCATGTAGTGGAGCGCCCGCTCGCACGCCTCGCGATCGGCGGGCGAGTCGAACTGCTCGGGCGAGGGCACGGCCGCGCTGACCGGAGCGACCATCCCCGGCGTCGTGCCCCACGTGACCTGGGGCGACAGCGCGGAGGCGTCGACGACCACGTCTGTGTCGTACGCGGCGCCCTCATCGCTGGACAGCTCCCTCCAGCGCGCGATCGCCTCGTCCAGCTCGGCGCCCTTCGGCGCGCCCGGGCGCCCGTCGAACCAGCGCTCGTTCGGCTGCGCGAACCAGGCGAACGTGGTCTCGTCCGGCGCAATCATGCCCGCGCGGCCGCCCGCCTCGATCGTCATGTTGCAAACGGTCATCCTACCCTCCATCGACAGCGCCTCGATCGCGGGTCCGACGTACTCGACGACGTGACCAGTCGCGCCACCGACGCCGATCTGGCCGATCGTGCCGAGGATCAGGTCCTTCGCGGTCACGCCGTACCCAAGCGCACCCTCGTAGGCGATGCGCATCGAGCGCGGACGCTGCTGGACCATGCACTGGGTCGCCAGCACGTGCTCGACCTCGCTCGTGCCGATCCCGAACGCCAGCGCGCCGAACGCTCCGTGCGTGGCCGTGTGCGAGTCGCCGCACACGATCGTCATACCCGGCTGGGTCACGCCCAGCTCGGGGCCGATCACGTGCACGATGCCCTGACGATCCGAGCCGAGCGAGTAGACGGGGACGCCATACTCCTGGCAGTTGCGCTCCAGCGTCTGCACCTGCACACGCGAGAGCTCGTCCTTGATGCGCGCCGCCACAGGCGTGCCGTCGGTTGGCGTGTTGTGGTCGGCCGTCGCCAGCGTCCTGTCCGGCCGGCGCAGCTTGCGCCCCGCCATCCGCAGCCCGTCGAACGCTTGCGGGCTCGTCACCTCGTGCACGAGATGCAGGTCGATATAGATCAACCCCTCTGTGACCTCGTGGGCATCCCAGATCTTCTCGAACATCGTCTTCGGCATGGCTCTCAGTCTTTCTCGTTTGTCCTTGTCTCGTCAGTTTGGCGCTGCTCGCGCTACCAGCCGCTCGTTGCGCCGCTCGCGAGCGATCGATGCTCGGATCGGCGGGTCCGGCTATGCCGCAGGCTCGGGCAGCCCGATCGCCTGCCCGCCGGCCTGGGCCCGCGCCCGCGCGACCGACAGCGCACGCACGTAGGCGCGCGCGGCAGCCTCGATCGTGTCGGTGGACACACCCTGTCCGGCGCCCGTCTGACCGTCGACCTCAGCCACAACCGACACCTCGCCAAGCGCGTCCTGACCCTCCGTGACGGCGTCGACATGGAACTCGCGCAGAGCAGCGTCCACCCCGGTGGCCGCATTGATCGCACGGAAGATCGCGTCCAGCGTGCCGTCGCCCGAGGACTCGCCCAGCTTGATCGCGCCGTCCTCCACGCGAACCTGCACGCGCGCTATCGGCGGTCGATCGGAGGCAGCCCCAATCTCGAAGTCGACGAGCCCGAAGGCCGCAACGTCGTCGCCGCGCAGCTCGTCGGTGACGAGCGCCTCCAGGTCCATCGCCGTGACCTGCTTCTTGCGATCGGCGATCTCCTTGAAGCGCTTGAAAGCCGCGTTCAATGCCTGGCCGTCCACTTTGAAGCCCATCTCTTCCAGCGCCGCGCGCAGGGCATGGCGACCGGAGTGCTTGCCCAGCACGATCGCGTTGCTCTTCAGCCCGACGGTTGTTGCGTCCATGATCTCGTACGTGCGCCGCTCCTTCAGCACGCCGTCCTGGTGGATGCCGGCCTCGTGCGCGAACGCGTTGCGTCCGACGATCGCCTTGTTGGGCTGCACCGGATAGCCGGTCAAGCGCGAGACCAGCCGCGATGTGCGCGCTATCTCGGTCGTGTCGATGCCGGTCCACAGACCCAGAGCGGGCTCGCGCGTGCGCAGCAGCATCACGATCTCCTCGAGCGAGGCGTTTCCGGCGCGCTCGCCGATCCCGTTGACCGCGCACTCGACCTGGCGGCAGCCCGCCTGAACGCCCGCCAGCGAGTTGGCGATCGCCAGACCCAAGTCGTTGTGGCAGTGGACCGAGACGACCACGTCGCGCAGGCCCGGCACCAGCTCGTACAGGCGCGTGAACATGGCCGCGTACTCGCTTGGCATCGTGTAGCCGACCGTATCCGGCACGTTGATCGTGCTCGCACCCTCTTCAAGGGCGATCTGGATCACTTCGGCCATGTATTGCACGTCCGAGCGCGAGCCGTCCTCAGGGGAGAACTCGACGTCGTCGGTGTAGGACCGCGCGTGCGCCACGGCCGCGCGCACCTGGCCCTTGACGTCCTCGCGCGTCGTCTGCAGCTTGCGCTCTATGTGGATGTCGCTGGTCGCGATGAACGTGTGGATGCGCGGACGCTCGGAGTCCCTGACGGCCTCCCAGGCCGCGTCGATGTCCTGCTTCGAGGTCCTCGCCAGCCCGCAGATCACGGGACCTTCGACCTCACGCGCGATCGCCTGCACCGACTCAAAATCTCCGGGGGAGGTGATCGGGAAGCCGGCCTCGATCACGTCGACCCCCAGGCGGGCGAGCTGATGCGCGATCTCGAGCTTCTCTTGCCTGTTCAGCGAGATCCCGGGGGACTGCTCGCCGTCGCGAAGGGTCGTGTCGAAGATGCGCACGCGATCGTGCTCTTCGCGCTGGACCGTCTCTCCTGGTGCTCGCTGCTCACTCATGTCGTCTGCTCCTTTCTCTCGCCTACTCGGTTCTCCTGTGGTATGCGGCTACGCGGCCGCCACGTGCTATTCCCCCCGGAGGGGGAGGAGGAGAAGTCGGAGGTGGAGCTGCAACGACATGTGCGACGCAGGTTAGCACCCGCGCTCACTCTAGTCAGGCCAAAACAGCTGCGCGGCCGTCGACGAAGACCTCGGAGGCGACGATCTCTTCGATTACTGCCCTCGGTACAGGCGCGTCGGTCGTGACGACCATCGCCGCCAGCCCCGTCTCGCCCTCGGGCAGGCCGTCGGGGGCGCGGCCGACGGCGGCTGAGGAGATGTTGATCCCGTGGCGCCCGAAGACGTCGCCGACGCGACCGATCATGCCGGGAACGTCGGCGTAGCGGAACACGCTGACGTTCGGCTCGAGCTCCACGGTGACGCGCTGGCCGTGGACCTCGACAAGATGAGGTACGCGATTGGGCCCGATACCTGTGCCCGCGACCGCGATGCGCTCGCCGCCGGCGACGATCGTGACGCGGATCAGCTCGTGGAAATCCTGCGCCTCGGAGACCGACTTCTCCTCTACGACGATGCCCCGCTGCGCAGCCATCGTCGGCGCGTTGACGAGATTGACCTGCTCCTCTGTGCGCCCTTCGAGGGCGCCGCAGACGACCGCCAGCGCGAGCATTCGCGTGTCGAAGTCGGCGATCCTGCCCATGAACGCCGCCTCGATGCGCTCCACCGAGCTGCCGGCCGCAAGCTCCATCGCCAGGCGCCCGAGCTGTTTGGCGAGCGGCAGAAACGGACCCAGCGCCTCCATGTCCTCCGCCCCGATCGAGGGGATGTTGACCGCGGTAGAGACCACCCCGCCCGTCAGCGCGGCGATCACCTGCTCGGCGCACTGGTAGCCGGCCCTGTCGGTCGCCTCGGCCGTCGAAGCGCCGAGGTGGGGCGTGACGACGACGTTGGGGTAGCCCGCGAACAGCGGGTACTCGGTGATCGGCTCGGACGGGAAGACATCGAGCGCCGCGCCCCCCACCTTGCCTGAGTCGAGCGCATCCTTCAATGCGCCGTCGTCGATCAATCCGCCGCGCGCGACGTTCAGCACGCGCGCGCCGTCGCGCATGAGCGCAAAGCGCTCCGCGTTCAGCCAGCCCTGGGTATCGGGCGTCTTGGGCAGGTGGATCGTGAGGAAGTCGGCCTGCTCGCACACCTCCTCGCCGCTCGCGGCCTTCTCTACGCCCAGCTCGCGATAGCGCTCTGCGCTCACATAGGGGTCGAACGCGAGCACCCTCATGCCGAAGCCCTTGGCGCGCTGGGCCACCAGCTGGCCGATCCGCCCGAAGCCAACAATCCCGAGCGTCTTCTCGTACAGCTCCACGCCCGAGAACTTCGAGCGCTCCCACTTGCCGCTCGTCAGCGAGATGTGGGCCTGGGGAATGTTGCGCGCGAGCGCCAGCAGCATCGCCATCGTGTGCTCCGCCGCGGTCACCACGTTTGACTCCGGAGCGTTCGCGACGACGATCCCGCGCCTGGTCGCCGACTCGACATCCACGTTATCCACGCCAACTCCCGCACGCCCGATCGCGCGCAGGTTGACGGCCTTCTCGATCAGCTGCGCCGTCATCTTCGTCGCCGAGCGGATCACGATGCCGTGGTAGTCGCCGATCCGCTGCCCCAGCTCCTCCTCAGACCAGTCGAATCCGAGGTCCACATCGAAGCGCTCGCGCAGCAGCGCGATGCCCGACTCGCCGACGTTCTCCTTGACTAGAACCTTCAAGCGCTCGCCCGCCATCACGCGATCCTTTCAACTACCCAGTCGATGCATTCGGTCAGGGCACGAACATCGTCCGGCTCGACCGCCGGGAACATCCCGATCCTCAGCTGATTGCGCCCGAGCTTGCGGTAAGGCTCGACGTCGACGATCCCGTTCGCGCGCAAGATGGAGGCGAGCAGCTTCGCGTCGACCACATCGTCGAAGTCGATCGTGCCCACGACGAGCGAGCGCTTCGCCGGGTCGGCCACAAACGGCGTCGCGTGCTCGCTGCGCTGCGCCCACCCATACAGATGATCCGAGGACTCACGCGCACGTCCTACGCACCAGTCGAGACCTCCGTTATCGAGCATCCAGCGAATCTGGTCGGCCAGCAGGAACAGGGTCGCGACGGCCGGGGTGTTGTACGTCTGGTCCTTCGTCGAGTTCTCGAGCGCAGTTGACAGGGACAGGAATGCCGGTATCCAACGGCCAGAGCCCGCGATGGCGGCGATCCGCTCCTGAGCCGCCGGGCTGAGCAGCGCGATCCACAGGCCGCCGTCGCCGGCGAAGCTCTTCTGCGGGGCGAAGTAGTAGACGTCGGCTTGGGCCAGATCCACCGGCAGCCCACCGGCGCCGGAGGTAGCGTCGATCAAGACGAGCGCCTCTCCCGCCCCTGACGGACGGACGACGGGGGCCATCACCCCAGTCGAGGTCTCGTTGTGGGCCCACGCCACCGCATCCGCACCGTCGGCCTCGATCGCAGCAGGATCGGGGGCATCTCCCGGATCGGCCTTGACAACCACGGGGTCGTCGAGATGAGGCGCCGCCGCCGTCACTTGCGCGAACTTGTTCGAGAACTCCCCATAGGAGAGGTGCAGCGCGCGCCGCTCGATCAGCCCGAACGAAGCCGCATCCCAGAAGGCAGTCGCGCCGCCGTTGCCGAGCGCGACCTCGTAGCCGTCTGGCAACGAAAACAGCTCACCAAGCCCTGCCCGGACCTCGGCGACGAGCGACTTGATCGGCGCCTGCCGATGCGAAGTGCCCATCAGCGCGGCGCCGTCGCTCGCGAGCCGCGCCAGCGCCTGCAGGCGGACCTTCGACGGCCCGCACCCAAAGCGCCCGTCGGCGGGCTTCAGATCCTCGAGGATGACCAGCTCGGCCATCAGAACGACGGCTTGATCCAGCCCATGTGCGAGCGCAGCTCGCCGCCGACCTGCTCGATCTGCGTGCCGGCCTGCTCGGCGCGCATGCGCTTGAAGCTCTCCTGGCCGGCCCTGTTCTCGGCGATCCACTCCCTCGCGAAATCGCCCGACTGGATCTCTTTGAGGATCTCCCTCATTTTCTGGCGGGTCTCCTCGGTGATCACGCGCTTGCCTCGCGTGTAGTCGCCGTACTCCGCCGTGTTCGAGATCGAGTAGCGCATTCCGGCGAGACCCTTCTCGTACATCAGGTCGGCGATCAGCTTGAGCTCGTGAAGGCACTCGAAGTAGGCCATCTCCGGGTCATACCCAGCCTCCACAAGCGTCTGGAAGCCGGCCTGCACGAGCTCGGACGCGCCCCCGCAGAGAACGGCCTGCTCGCCGAAGAGATCCGTCTCCGTCTCGTCCTTGAACGTCGTCTCGATCACGCCGCCCCTCGTGCAGCCGATGCCCTTGGCATAGGCAAGCGCGAGCGCACGGGCGTTGCCGGTCGCGTCCTGGGCGACCGCGATCAGACCTGGAACGCCACTGCCCTCCGTGTACTGGCGGCGCACAAGATGGCCCGGGCCCTTCGGTGCCACCATCGCGACATCGACACCAGGCGGCGGCTGCACCTCTTTGTAGTGGATCGAGAAGCCGTGCCCGAACAGCAGCATGTTGCCCTCGGCGATGCCGTCTGAGATCTCCTCCCACACCTGGCGATGAAGCTCGTCGGGCACGAGGATCATCACCAGATCCCCGCGACTTGCGGCCTCCACCGGCGAGAGCACCTCTAGGCCGTCTTCGCGAGCCTTGGCGACCGACGAGGAGTCCTCGCGCAGGCCGACAACGACGCTTACGCCGGAGTCCTTCAGGTTCAGGGCGTGGGCATGGCCTTGCGAGCCGTAGCCGATGACAGCGACGGTCTTGCCGTCGAGGAGATGGATGTTGGCGTCGTCGTCGTAGAGCATGGTCGCGCAGACTACCGATCAGGCGACGCCCGCGGCGAGCAGCGTACGCATCGGAATCGAAAGCGATCCATCGGGGGCGGTGTAAGGAGCAAGGCGCTCCGCAAGCGAAGCTCGAATCGCCTCGATCTCAGGCTCTGAGCAGCCGAGCACCGCGTCATGGAAGACGCGGGAGAGATCGAGTGTGGTCTGGAAGAACTCCTCGAAACTCGCCGTCTCATGGCGAAGCTCGAGGCTCTCGATCCGTACGTCGACGAAGCCGCTCTGCTCGATCAGATCGCGCAGCCGCTGCTCGCTGCCCAGCGCAAAGGGGCCCGGAACGCCGGCACGCGGCGGCTCGGAAAAGCCTCGCTCGATCAGCACGCTCGCTGGAATCAGCGCCCAAGGGTTCTCGTCGATTGCATCCCATACCGCCAGCGCGACAGATCCGCCCGGGCGCAGCACACGACGCGTCTCGCCGAGCGCCGCGCCAGGATCGACCATCAGCATGTAGCCCCAACGGCAGAGCACGGCATCGACGCTCGCGACGGGCAGATCGATCCATTCCGCGTTCAATGTGCGCAGCTCGACATTCTCGAGGCTCAGCTCGCTAGCGCGGGCGCGCGCCCCCTCGATCATCGCCTCAGACTGGTCGCTCGTGATGACGCTTCCGGCGGGCGCGACGAGCTCTGCGGCGAGAAAGCCGGTCTCTCCGACACCGGCCGCCAGCTCCAGCACGCGCTGTCCGGGCTGGGGATCGATCGCCTCGACCATCCAGCGCGACACGGGCGCGAACAGCTCGCGTATAGCCGCCTGGCGCACGATCCAGCCGGACGCCGCCTCGTTCCAGTGCGCTCGGCTCTGCTCGCGGTACTCCTCGATGGCCTCAGCGCTAGCTCGCACATCTACGGGACTGTCGAGATCCGTGTCCTGCGTGCTCATCCGTAAAGCCCTGTTGTTCGTCTGAAGAAGGTCATTGCAGCCGGCGCCGCAACAGCTTGCCCGACCGCGTGCGCGGGAGGGGGGCGCTCACAAGAACGTAGCGCTTGGGCACCTTGTAGGGAGCGAGACTCGCGGTGCAGTGCTCGCGCAGCTCATCCTCGTCGAGACCTTCGCCGGACGCGACAACCACGATCGCCGTGACGACCTCCCCCCATTGCGGGTCCTCGCGTCCAACCACAGCGGCCTCGCGCACGCCCGGATGGCGCTCCAGCACCGCCTCGACCTCCGCGGGGGCGACGTTCTCGCCGCCGGTGACGATCGTATCCGCCTTGCGGCCGGTCACACGCAGGAACCCATGCTCGTCGATACGCCCAAGATCGCCTGTATGCAGCCGACCGTCATCAGAGACCGATCCGGGAGCGACAGTCGGCCCGGACAGCAAGATCTCTTCGTCATCCGCAATCTCCACACGAGCGCAGAACAGCGGCACGCCCCCCGGCTGCGTTGTGTGCCCAGACACCAGCGCAAGCGGCGCCGTGGCTGCCTGCGAGCAGCACTCGGTCAGACCGTAAGTCTCCGCCACGGGTACGCCCGCCTCGAGAGCGCGCGTAAGGAGAGCGTCGGGCACCGGGCCACCGCCAGTCAATGCGCAACGCAGATCAGGCGGCTCGCGCAGACCGGCGTCGAGCAGGCGTGAGAGCGTTGTGGCGACGAGCGAAACGAGCGTGATCCGCTCGTGCGACAGCGCATCGAGGACGCGCTCGGTCTCGAACCGCTCGTGAACCACGGCCGTCGTGCCGTAGATGGCGCTGCGTATCAGGATCGACAGCCCGCCTACATGAGACAGCGGCAGCGCACACAGCCAGCGCTCGCTCGGGTCGACTCCCAGCGCGACACCCGACCCGAGCGCGCTCCACAGCAGGTTGCCGTACGTCAACTCGATCGGCTTGGGCTGCGAGGTCGTGCCGGATGTGTGGATCACGATCGCGGTCGCATCGAGGTCGTGCTCTGCGCCATGGCCGCCTGCGGCAGTCCTCGCCGGCTGTTCCTGCGCTCCTTCCCGTCCAATCTGCTCCGACGCGCCGACTTCGCCTGCACGCCACGGTGCGCGCTCACGCAACGGCTCCTCGACGAGCGCCGCAGCACCTTTAGTAAGCGTGTCTCGCTCGGCGCCGCTCAGACGCAGATCGATCGGCACGGCGACGGCCCCGAGCAAGAAACACGCATGGAGCGCCTTGGCAAACCCGACACCGGCCGGCAGGGCGATCGCAACCCTGTCTCCCGCCTTGACACCGCGCTCTAACAGCTCCTCGGCGCCGACCCGCGCGCCGTACAGCAGCTGCGCATACGAAAGAGCCCGTTCGCCGGCCTCGATCGCAACGACATCCGGGGTCGCCTCGGCGGCGCGCTCCAACCATGCTTCGACGTGCATCGACGCACAGGCTAGCCTTCGCCTGACACGCGTCGGACGCTTTGGCCGAGCCGGCGCCCGGACCCGAGACCGAAGAGGAGCGACGAGCAGCCTTGACGACATGGACTCCCGCAGGTACCTACACCGACATCCGCTACGAGAAGTCGGCCGATCCCGAAGGCATCGCAAAGATCACGATCGACCGTCCAGAGGTCCGCAACGCGTTCCGGCCAGAGACGATCGTCGAGATCTCGAGCGCCTTCGAGCAAGCGCGCGAGGACCCGGAGGTGGGCGCGATCATCCTCACCGGCGAGGGGCCCCTCGCCTTCTGCTCCGGGGGCGATCAGCGCGTGCGCGGAGACACCGGCTACCTCTCGAGCCAGGGCGATGGCGGCGCGCCCGGCGGCGTGGGCCGCTTCCACGTCACCGACCTCCATATTCAGATCCGTCGCCTGCCCAAGCCGGTGGTCGCGATGGTCGCCGGCTATGCGGTCGGCGGAGGCCACGTGCTGCACCTCGTGTGCGACCTGACGATCGCCGCTGAGAACGCCCGCTTCGGCCAGACCGGCCCTCGTGTCGGCTCCTTCGACGGGGGCTTCGGGGCGGGCCTGCTCGCAAACACGGTCGGCGTCAAGAAGGCCAAGGAGATCTGGTTCCTCTGCCGCCAGTACGACGCGCAACAGGCTCTTGATATGGGTCTCGTAAACACAGTCGTTTCGCTCGAGCGCCTCGAGGAGGAGACGGTTCAGTGGTGCAGCGAGATGCTGACCCTCTCCCCCTTCTCGTTGAGGCTCTTGAAGGCGAGCTTCAATGCCACAGAGGACGGTCTTGCGGGAATCCAGCAGCTCGCACACGACGCCAATCTCCTCTTCTATGCAAGCGAGGAGGCAAAAGAGGGCCGCGAGGCCTACAAGCAGAAGCGCAAGCCCGACTTCTCCCGTTTTCCGAGGCGCGCGTGAGCGTAAAGTCGACATTGGACGCCCTCCCCAAGGTTGCATCGGAGGCGCCCACGACGCGCCCGTCTGGGCACGTACACATTTGGGTGATGGCTGCGCGCATACGCACGCTGCCGGCGGCCGTCGCCCCCGTGCTCGTGGGAACCTCGCTCGCGCTGGGGGGAGGACGCTTCCGAGCGCTTGCGTTCGTGGCCGCACTGTTTGGCGCCGTGTTCATCCAGGTGGGCACCAACCTCTCGAACGACTACTCCGACGCGCGGCGCGGCGCTGACACCGAGGAGCGACTCGGCCCCGTGCGCGTAACGGCCGGCGGACTCGTTCCGCCCGGGAGGGTGCTGTTCGCAACATACGTCACGTTCGGGCTGGCAGTGCTGTGCGGCGTCTACCTCGTGACGGTCGCCGGCTGGGAGCTGATCGCCGTCGGCGCGGTCTCGATCCTGGCAGGCGTGCTCTACACCGGCGGTCCGCGCCCCTACGGATACGAGGGCCTCGGCGAGCTGTTCGTATTCCTGTTCTTCGGCATCGTCGCGGTGAGCGGCTCCTACTTCGTTCAGACGAGCGAGCTTGCCTGGCAGGCATTCGCGTGCGCCATACCGGTCGGGTTGCTCGCGAGCGCGATCCTCGTCGTCAACAACGTGCGCGATCTGGAGACCGACAGACGCGCGGGCAAGCGAACGCTCGCGGTCCGGCTCGGACGATCCCGAACACGCACCCTCTACACCGCGATGATCGTCGTTGCCTTCGCGCTCGTCCCCCTGTGCTGGGTGCTCGGCTCGATGAGTGCCTGGCTGCTCTTGCCGTGGCTTGCGATCCCGCTGGCCGTCCCGCTCGTCGAGGTCGTGCGCACACGCATCGACGGCCCATCCTTGAACGGGGCGCTCGCCAAGACGGGGACGCTTCAACTCCTCTTCTGCGTGCTCTTCTCAGCCGGGATCCTCGCAAGTGGCGGAATCTGATCATGAGGATGGCCGTACGGCGAGAGCGCCTGTGTCTGCGCAAGCCGTTCCAGACCTCCTACGGCACGGTCAGCGAGCGCCAGCTGCTTGTCGTCTCGCTGACAGACGAGGACGGTGTCGTTGGATACGGCGAGGCGGCGCCCCTCGCGTCATACGACGGCGTGAGTCTCGGTCGCGTCGAGCGGGCGATCGAGCTCTACCGGCCGATCCTCGAAAGCGATGACGCCGGCCGCAGCGGGGCCGAGATCGTCGATGCCTGCCGGCGCGCCGACGACGTGCCGCAGGCGTTCGCGGCGATCGAGCTGGCGCTGTGGGATCGTGCCGGCCATCGCATCGGAAAGCCGGTCAGCGCACTGCTGACGGACGTGCCCGCGATGGATGTCCAGGTGAACGCCACGCTGTCGGCGCTCGATCGGGCCGGCGCAGCCGAGCAGGCAGCTCACGCGGTCGAGAGAGGGTTCGAATGCCTGAAGCTGAAGGTCGGCGTCGGCGACGACGCCGGACGGGTCGCCGCCATACGCGCCGCCGTCGGGTCGGACGTGCAGCTGCGGGTCGACGCGAACGGCGCATGGAACGTGGAGGAGGCCGTCCGCAGTATCGAGGAGCTTGCGCCCGCCGGCCTGGAGCTGGTCGAGGAGCCGGTCCACGGAATCGAGGCCACGCGCCTGGTGCGCGATCGGGTGGCGAGCAGAGTGGCGATCGACGAGACCGCCGCCGAGCACGGTGCGCTTACCGCGAAAGTCGCCGACGCGGTGTGCTTGAAGATCTCGCGCTGCGGGGGGATCTCCGGTCTGCTGGCCGCCGCAGCCCTCGTGCGAGCCTCTGGAGCCGAGCCCTACATAGCCTCCACGCTCGACGGGCCGCTGGGGATCGCCGCCGGCGTGCATGCCGCGGCAGCGCTCGCGTCGCGCGGGCCGCTGCCCGCATGCGGCCTTGCCACGCTCTCGATGTTCGAAGACTTCGATGACACACTTGTGCCCATGCGCGGTCAGATCGCGGTGCCGAGCGCTCCCGGCCTGGGTGTCGAATCGCTCTGAGCTATCGCGTCGGCCACCGCAACGGGGTTCTCGAACAGCAGTCCGTGTCCGCCCGGCACGACGAGAAACCGCGCATCTGGAAGCAGCTCGACCATCCGCTCGCCGATCGCCCTGAACTTCTCATCGCGCTCGCCGGCGATCACAGTCACGGACAGCTCGATCTCCGCCAGCCTTCCCCACAGCGACGCCATATCGCCCATTCCCAGGCCGCGCAGTACGGCGGCAAGCGCATCGGGACGGTTGCGCCGCTGATCGGCGCGCGCGAGCGCGCCTACGTGATCCGACTCACCCGCGAACAGCGGCTGAGCACGCCAGCGCTCGATGAAATCGTCGAACGACTCTTTTTCGAGCCGATCCGCGAGCAGAAGGTCGGACCGGCGTCTGCGCTCACGCGCGATCTTGTCCTCGATCCCGGGATTGGCGCCGATCAGCACAAGGCGCGCCACGCGCTGCGGCGCGGCCAGTGCGACATGCAAGGCGACACGACCGCCCATCGAATAGCCCGCGAGCGCGAACCGCTCCGGACTGCGCTCCAGCACGCTCTCGACACACCCGCCGAACGTGATCGGACGAGCCGCGTCGGCCAGCTCGCCGTGTCCCGGTAGGTCGAGCGCCAGAGGGCTGTAGCGTTCTGGCGGCAGATGCGCCACGACTCCATCCCACGCGCGGCTCGTGCCGCTGAAACCGTGCAACAGGACGACGCTCTCGGCCACGCGACGATCCTATGAGCCTTGCCACCTACACGCTGCTGGCGGCGTTCGTCGATGAGCTTGCGCGCTGCGGCATGCGCGACGCGTGCACCTCCCCCGGCTCGCGCTGCACACCGCTCGTGCTGAGCCTCGCGCGCGATGAGCGCCTGCGCTGTCACTCGCACATTGATGAGCGCTGCGCCGGCTTCTTTGCGCTCGGACTGGCCAAGGCATCAGGGCGACCCGTCGCCGTCACGTGCACATCGGGCACCGCGGTCGCCAACCTGCTCCCCGCCGTCGTCGAGGCGCACGAAGCGCGCGTCCCGCTGATCGTGCTGAGCGCCGATCGCCCCCCCGAGCTGCGCGAGGTCGGCGCCGGCCAGACAATCGACCAGCTGAAGATCTTCGGTCGCTTTGCCAAGTGGTTCTTCGAGGTCGGAGACCACGAGGCCAGTCCGGAGCGGGTGCGCTGGATACGCACGCTCGCCTGCCGCACCTATTCGCAGACGCTGCAAGGCCGGCCCGGCGTCGTGCACCTGAACTTCCCCTTGCGCGAGCCGCTCGTGCTCGACGAGCCGTTACCGGTGGCTGAGGGGGGAAGACCAGACGGCCGTCCGCTCGTGACCATCTCCCCAACGCGTCACCTCGCGCCACAGGACGTCCAATCGCTGGAGCAGGCGATCGCGGCTCACAGCCACGGAATCGTGGTGGCCGGACGTTACGAGCGCGACACACAGCTGGCCGAGGCGGCAGCCGCTTTCTGCGCGCGAGCCGGCTGGCCACTGCTGGCTGACCCACTGTCTGGCGCGCGCCGCGGCGAGGCTGCCGTGGCCCACTACGACGCGCTGTTGCGCGACCCCTCGTTTGGCGTTCGAGCCAAGCCGGACATCGTGCTGCGAGTGGGCGACCTGCCGACATCAAAGCCTTTGCGAGCCTGGCTGGCCGCCATGCCGGACGTTCCCCAGGCGGCGCTCGATCCGGAGGACTATTGGCAAGACCCCGACGCGACACTGTGCCGCGTGTTCGCGGTGGAGCCGCCCGCGGCGCTCTCGGCCCTCCAGCCGCTCAAGGCCGACCCCGGCTGGCTCGAGAGCTGGCGCAGCGCCGATGAGCGCGCCTCCGAGGCGATCCTCGGCGTGCTCGGCGCCTTGTCGTTGAACGAGCCGGCCGTCGCCGCCGAGCTTGGGGCGCTGCTGCCGGAGAGCGCGACCCTGTTCGTCGCCTCCTCGATGCCCGTGCGCGACATCGAGACGTTCTGGCCCGCACGCAACACTCCGCCACGAGTCCTGTGCAACCGCGGCGCCAACGGCATAGACGGCACCGTCTCGAGCGCCTTTGGCGTCGCCGCGGCAAGCGACGGTCCGGTCGTCCTGTTGATCGGCGACGTAGCCCTCGCTCACGACATAGGTGGCCTGCTGGCGGCCAGGCGCTTGGATCTAAAGCTCACGATCGTGCTGCTCAACAACGAAGGCGGCGGCATATTCGACTTCCTGCCCGTAGCCGGGGCGCCGGTCGATGAAGACATCTACACCCGCCACATCGCGACGCCCACGGGACTCGACTCTCAGCAGGTCGCCGCCCTCTACGACCTAGTCCATGAGTGCGCCGACACGGTGGTGGCGTTCCGTGCGGCCCTCGAGCGATCTCTCGCGAGCCAAGCCTCCTCGATCATCGAAGTCCGCACCGACCGTCAGGCGAACGTCGAGCTTCACCGACGGGTGTGGACGGGCGTGTCGGCCTCGCTGAGCGAGTAGCTGCATTTAGGCCGCAAGACGCTTTATCGGGAGCCTTGGCGTCAAAGGCTGAGCAGGGGCAGCAGCGCCGCCAGCTTGATCTCAGTCTCCGCCAGCTCGTTCGCCGGATCGGAGTGGCACACTATGCCGTTGCCCGCGTAGCAGCGGGCGACATTGCCGCGCAGCAGTGCGCACCGCAAGGCCACGCAGAACTCGCCGTCGCCGGAGGCGTCTGTCCAGCCGACAGGACCCGAGTACCAGCCGCGATCGAGTCCCTCCAGCGCCGGGATCAGCTCGAGCGCTGCGCCGGTCGGCTCGCCGCCGACTGCTGGGGTCGGGTGCATCAGACCGGCCAGCTCGATTGCCTCGATCGGAGCGGCCAGTTGAGCGCGGATCGGGGTGGCCAGATGCTGGATGTTGGCGATACGGGCCAGCGACGGCTCCTGCGCCGCCGCCACCCAGACGGAGTGCGGGTTCAGCGTGCGCTCGATGTGCCGCGCGACGATCGCGTGCTCCTCACGGTAGCTGTGGTCGCGCATCAGCTGCTCGCCGAGATGCGCATCGACGGCGGGGTCGGCGCTGCGGCGCATGGATCCCGCGAGCGCGATCGTGGAGACGCGCTGGCCTTCCCTGCGCACGAGCACCTCTGGGCTCGCGCCGATGAGAGCTGCGTCCTCGCGGCCTACACAGAACACGAAGCACGATGAGAAGGCATCCCGCAGCACGCCAAGCACGGCCGCCGGGTCATACTCGGATGGTGCGTGCACGTGCACCTCGCGCGCGAGCACGATCTTCTGGATGCGCCCCGCCTCGATCAGCTCGACGGCGCGCGCCACCGCCGACTCATAGTGCTCGGGTGGCATCCCTCCCGCGAGCAGGTAGCGGCCGGTCGGAGCCGGGTCGAGCAGCGGCAGCACACCATCCGAGAGCTCGGAGAGGCGCCTCTCGAGCGTTGCGATCTCCTCCTCGACGAGGTCATCCGGTTGGACCAGTGCAGCAAGCGTGAGGCGCACGCGCGTGCGTCCCCCAGGCTCATCGCGCGTCAGCGCAACCTCGGGCACGATCAAAGACGCGGGATCGAAGCCGCTCCAGGACGGCGTAGCTCCCCCTTCGGGCGCGAACGCGAATCCGCCGACGGCGATCGGGCCGACGCCGTCCCCGTCCCCTGGCTGGTCCGCCACGGCGGCGGCGGCCATCTCGCGCCAGCGATCCGCCACGTTCGCAAAGCGCTCCGACCCTGAGTCTCTGAGCGAGGCGACCTCGCCCAGGCACGCAAGCGCCGAGCCGCCGCGGTCGGGCTGCTCGAATACGAACCACGGCTCGCCCGCACGGCGAGAGCGGCACACCACCGCCACCGGGTCCGTCTCCGCCGGCAAAGCGATCGTGAGCGTCGCAAGCGTCGCGTTACCGGTGCGCCGCGCGCGTTGCGAGGCGAGATCGATCCTCGCACGCAGGCGCTCGCAATCCGTTTCTGAGAGGCTGAACGGCGATTGTGAGTGTGCCTTGACGGTCACCGCCACAGTATCCCCGGACGGCTGGAGAGACGGACGCTACGTCTCGCCCCTGCCCCTCGCTATTGCAATCTCTCCAGTGCGCATCATCTCAATCAGACCGAACGGCCTGACCATGCTCTCGAACGCCTCGATCTTCTCGGTCGTGCCCGTCACCTCGACCACGACAGAGCGCTTGGTGACGTCGACGACCTTCCCCCTGAAGATCTCCGTGATCTGCATCAGCTCGCCGCGCTGCGGGCCGTCGGCAGAGATCTTGAAGAGGGCTAGCTCGCGCGAGACGGTGTCGGTGGGATCGAGGTCCCTGATCTTCAGCACGTTGACGAGCTTGTGCAGCTGCTTGGTGACCTGATCGATCGGGTGCAGCGCGCCGTCTACGGTCAGCGTCACGCGCGAGACGTGCTCGTCATCGGTCGGCCCGACGGTGAGCGTGTCGATGTTGAACCCTCGCCTGGCGAACAGGCCCGCGATCCGCGTAAGGACGCCGGACTTGTTCTCGACCAGGATCGACAGCGTGTGCTTGCGTCCAGTGCGCAGGTTGCCGGACGCCTGCAGCCCCTCGAGGCTAAGCGGCTCCTTGGTCGCGGGCTCTCCCATAACCGCCGTCACCCCACCATCTCACGTGCCGGCTGTCCAGCAGGGATCAACGTAGGAACGGGAGGGGGACAGGTTCCCCTCCCGACCTCCCCCTCTGCGCACGTAGCCTTCGGATTCATCCGACCATCTCCCTGGCCGGCTGGCCGGCGGGGATCATCGGATAGGTGTTCTCCTCACGGGTCACCTTCACATCGACCACGACCGGGCCGTCGGTCTCGATCGCGCGCTTCATGTCATCGACTAGCGTCGTCTTGTCCTCGAAGCGCATACCTGTCGCGCCGTATGCCTCGGCGAGCTTGACGAAGTCGGGGTAGGGCCCCATCTCGACGTGGCTGTAGCGACGGTCCCAGAACAGCTCCTGCCACTGCCTGACCATGCCGAGGTAGCCGTTGTTCATGATGAACACCTTGATCGGGATCTTCTCCTGGGCACACGTCGCGAGCTCCTGGGCATTCATCTGCACGGAGCCGTCGCCGGCGATGCAGCACACCGTCCGCTCGGGACAGCCGACCGCGGCGCCCATCGCGGCGGGCAGGCCGAAGCCCATCGTGCCGAGCCCTCCCGAGTTGATCCAGCGGCGCGGTGCTGAGAAGTGGTA
>DAHUYZ010000240.1 GCA_027306855.1 Solirubrobacterales bacterium
AACCGACCCCGCGCCGTCAATGGCGGCGCGGCAGCTCGCGCGGTACCCTCGGGTCACGACGCCCCGAGGCCGGGACGCGCGCCGGAATAGCTCAGTTGGTAGAGCACCTGTCTTGTAAACAGGGGGTCACGGGTTCAAGTCCCGTTTCCGGCTTGGCTGGCCTGTAAGCCTGCAATTCGTCTGTTCATGCGGGATTGGGCGCTGCCGTCGCCGGGCGCGTCGAGGGGCTTCGGCGCTTGAAAATGCTCGTGGTCCCATTCGTGGGCCTAGAGTCGGCCGGAATGGCCACCCGAGGTCGTGGGGTCATGACCCTGCACCGTCCGCCGTGCCTTCTGCGGCGGCAGCCCGCACTGCTGCGGGCGTGACGCGGTCCAGGTCGTCGTTCTCGAGGGCGAGCCGAATCGCGCTTGCGGCAGTCGCGATCGTGCGCCTGACGTCGGGCAGGTCTTCGTAGGTGTTGGCGAGAACCGTGAGCGCGGCTGGCTCGAAAATCTGATCGAGGGGGACGTCGAGAC
>DAHUYZ010000241.1:0-229 GCA_027306855.1 Solirubrobacterales bacterium
CCCACACCGAGAAGCGCGACACCGGATCCAGGCCGGTGGTGGGCTCGTCGAGAAACATAATGTCGGGCGCGTGCACCAGCCCGCGCGCGATCTCCAGCCGGCGGCGCATGCCGCCCGAGAGCGTGCGGGCCATGGCGTGGGCGCGGTCGGCGAGGCCGACGGTCTCGAGCAGCTCGGCCGAGACTTTGTAACGTTGGGCGCGCGGCATGGCGTAGAGGCGGGCGTGGAT
>DAHUYZ010000241.1:239-515 GCA_027306855.1 Solirubrobacterales bacterium
GCGGGATGACGCCGATGGCGAGCCGCACCTGATTGGGGGATTGGCGAATGTCGAAGCCGCCCACCCGGGCGGTGCCGGAGGTGGGCTCGATCAGGGTGGTGAGCATGCGGATCAGGGTGGACTTGCCGGCGCCGTTGGGGCCGAGCAGGCCGAAGATCTCGCCCTTGGCGACGCTGAAGCTGACCGCGTCGCCGGCGCGCAGGCTGCCGAAGGTCTTGGAGATCGCCTCCACGGCGATGGCGGGGGCGCTCGCGGGTTGGCCGATCGAGGACATGG
>DAHUYZ010000242.1:0-275 GCA_027306855.1 Solirubrobacterales bacterium
GCGCGGGAGGCGATCGCGCCCACCAGACCGCAGGCAGCAGGAAGCCAGATCAGTATCGATAGTGCCGGCATCTAGATGGCCACCGCGGTCGAGTTGGGGGTCTGGAGGATCGCGGTCATGCCTGCAGCAGGAAGTAGAGGCCGACGGCCGCGACGCCGAGCACGATCATCGCCGCGTAGTAGCGCAGCAGGCCGCTCTGGATCGAGCGCACGAGCGCAGAGCCTGCCCGCACCAGTCCGGAGGGGCCGCCCACGAGCGTGTCATCGATCACGGTG
>DAHUYZ010000242.1:285-514 GCA_027306855.1 Solirubrobacterales bacterium
CGATCGCCTCGTCGAAGTACCACTTGGCGGCGAAGAGGGTGTAGAGGGGGCGCAGGCGCTCCTGGAACGCGGTCGCGGTCTGTGCTCCCGAGCCCCAGATGCGCCAGGCGATCGCGATCCCGGCAAGGCCGATCAGCGTGCCGCCGATCAGGCCGGCGATCAGGATGCCGCTGCGCGTGTGCGCTTCGTAGAGCGCGGAGGTAGCGAAGCTCGGCTTCAGGAAGTCGTC
>DAHUYZ010000243.1 GCA_027306855.1 Solirubrobacterales bacterium
GACGCAGCGAGCGTGGCGTACTTCGTACGCGAGCGAGCGAGGACGCCGCCCGGCGCGGCTAGACGCCGTCGGCGACGAGCGTATCGCCGTGGCTGGCCAGGACGCAGCGAGCGTGGCGTACTTCGTACGCGAGCGAGCGAGGACGCCGCCAGGCGCGGCTAGACGCCGCCAGGCGCGGCTAGACGCCGTCGGCGCGCATATCCGCGGTGCCGCCTGCAAGCCCCGGACGCGGGATCGGTCGCGGCACCTCGCGGCCGGGGCGGCCGGCCGGCGATGGCGGCGGAGCGGGAAGCTCGGGCGTGGGCTCCTCGTCGGGACCGAAGACGTCGATCTCGCTCTTGCCGTCGAGCAGCGCCTCGAACTCGGCCTTCTCGATCGTCTCGCGCTTGACGAGGATCTGGGAGATCGTGTCCAGCGAGTCGCGGTGCTCGGCCAGGATATTGCGAGCGCGCTGATGCGCGGCTTCCACGATCCGCAGAACCTCGTCGTCGATCTCGCGCGCGATCTGGTCG
>DAHUYZ010000244.1 GCA_027306855.1 Solirubrobacterales bacterium
GGCGCGAGTCGCCGTACGCGGCCTGGGTCGCGATCTCGGTCGGCTGCAACAACACCTGCACGTTCTGCATCGTCCCGAGCCTGCGCGGCAAGGAGGAGGACCGGCGGCCCGGCGACGTGCTGGCCGAGATCCGGGCGCTGGTCGACGACGGTGTGCTCGAGGTCACGCTGCTCGGCCAGAACGTCAACTCCTATGGCGTCGGCTTCGGCGACAAGCTCGCGTTCGGCAAGCTGCTCCGGGCCTGCGGTGAGATCGACGGGCTGGAGCGGGTCCAACGCGGTGCTGAAATCGATGCGGCGGGCCTACCGGCGCGATTCCTACCTCGCGATCCTGGACCGGGTCCGGGCCGCGATCCCGGCCGCGGCGATTACCACCGACATCATCGTCGGCTTCCCGGGCGAGACCGAGCAGGACTTCGCCGACACCCTCGACATCGTGCGGCAGGCCCGGTTCGCGGGCGCCTTCACGTTCCAGTACTCGATCCGGCCCGGCACCCCGGCCGCCACCATGCC
>DAHUYZ010000245.1 GCA_027306855.1 Solirubrobacterales bacterium
GGACGGCACGTCGGCGAGTTCCTCGTCGACCAGCGCGGCGTGCAGGGACAACTGCCGCAGCAGGGTCAGCGAGCGCAGGATCGTGAACCGGTTATGGTTCACGTCCTCGAGCAGGCCGAGCACCTTCTGCCGCTCGCGCTGCAAGTGAGTCTGGTACACCTTCCTGTGCCGGGGGTCCAGCTCGACCTCGAGGACCTGCTCCTGCTTCTCCGGCAGGTCCGCGGCCACCTGCTCCTTGGTCCGCCGCATGATCAGCGGCCTTATCCGGCGGCGCAGCTGCCCGAGCAGGTCGGCGTTGGCCGACCGCTCGATGGGCCGCGCGTAGTAGTCGCGGAACCGCTCCGGGTTCGGGAACAGGCCCGGGGCCGCGATCGACAGCAGCGACCACAGCTCCATCAGGTTGTTCTCCATCGGCGTGCCGGTGATGGCGATCTTGAACGGAGCGGCCAGCCGGCGCGCGCACTGGTAGATCTTGGACAGGTGGTTCTTGGTGTACTGGGCCTCGTCCAG
>DAHUYZ010000246.1 GCA_027306855.1 Solirubrobacterales bacterium
GCCGCGCTGGAGGACGGCATCTCCCCCTATTCGGTCTGGCCCTCCAAGATGAAGGTCTTCCACGTTCCGCACTCCAAAGAACTCTTCGTGGTGCACAACGACGAAGGCGCCTACACCGGCACCAACACCCTGGTCGGCGCCACCGAGGTCTCCGACAACTCGATCTACGCCGAAGTCGGGATCAAGGTCGGCACCCGGAAGATCGCCAGGATCGCCCACGAGATGGGCATCACGACGCCGATCTCCACCAACTACGCGATGACGATCGGCGGTCTCAAGATCGGCGTGACGGCACTGGACATGGCGCACGCCTACGAGACGATCGCCCACGGCGGCCAGCGGGTCAGCGGCACCCTGTCCGGCGCCCGCGGCCTGCCGGTCGGCATCCAGGAAGTCAGCGATCCCAAGCAAGCGCTGCCAAATGGACGCCATCGCGAAGTCAACCACACCGTCCTGCAGCGGATCCTGCCTGCCGGGATCGCCGCGACCGAGACGCAGATGCTTGAGAC
>DAHUYZ010000247.1 GCA_027306855.1 Solirubrobacterales bacterium
TTCCGCGCCGTCTTCTCGCCCAGCACGCGGTAGGACTTGAAGTCGGCGAAGTAGCCGCGCAGCCGACCGTCGGCGAGATCATCAACCAGCGTCTCGGCTCCAAGGTCGCGGTAGAGCCGCTCGAACATGTCCTTTACCCGCTCGGCGAGCCAGCCCTCACAGCCCTGGCGCAGCGTCCCGGAACCCTGTTCGGGCTGCTCGTCTTCGACGCTGGCACGTAGCTTTAGTGAGGATGTCCTCCAGGCGTTCCTCAGCCTCCTGGGGCGTCAGGTAATCCGGGCTCGGCTTCTCGCCGTAGCCCGCACGCCATACGATCGCGCCACGTGGCGTCCGGCGCCCTGAGTCACGGACGTGCAGGTCCGAGGCGTCGCCCGCGCTTCTGGTCGTGCTGGTCGCGCCAGAACGCCCAATACGCCCGCGTGCGGCTGTTGGCGTCCAGCTTGACCTGCAGTGCCCTCGGGGCCTGAACGTGCTCATCATCGCTATAGACCTCCACTCGATCGAAACG
>DAHUYZ010000248.1 GCA_027306855.1 Solirubrobacterales bacterium
GTTGGCCGCCTGAGGGGCGTTCCACAGGTCGGCCATCATGTGCACGCATCGCCGCTCGACCTCGGCGGTCTGCGGGTACTCGTCCCGGTCGATCAGGTTCTTGTTGACCGACAGCGCCATCAGCGCCAGCGCCTCGGGTTCTTCCCACGTCTGGCAGAACGTGGCCAGGTTCTGCCGCGCGTTGCCATCGAGCATCAGCTCATCCGACACCAGCTGGAACGCATCCCTCGGCAGCGTTCCCTGCTGAGGGAACCGGTACTTGGCCAACGGCTGTGCAGAGGCATGATCAGCATCTCCTTTGATCGAGGCGGCTCACCTGGCCGGGCTCGGCGATCCCCGCAGCCTGGTACCGGCCCGGGACGCAGCTGCCTGGCTGGGTTCTCATACTGGCCCGGAACGGCCGCGTCATCATCCCCCGATGTGGGGCTATATGGGATAAGCCGTTCGTTGCGCCCGCCCGCCGGACCTCTTGGCTCGGCAATCGGGCCTATCAGGGGCTGACCGGGGC
>DAHUYZ010000249.1 GCA_027306855.1 Solirubrobacterales bacterium
TCGGAACGTACACGAGGCCCGACGGCTGGTAGAGCGCGGCTCGGCAGGAGTGCACGGCCCTTGTGAATCCGCGTGGTGCGCTACTATCAAGCTCTATACCACCCGGCCCCTCGTGGGCCGGGTTTCTTTTTGGGCACACTACGCGCCGCCGGCACGCGCGCTCCGCACCGCCGCCTCGACCTCATCACGGAGGAAGATCCAACGGCGGCCGAGCTTGCGAGCGGGCAGCAGGCCGCGGCGCGCGTATTCGAGGACAGTGGAGATCGGCATGTGCAGCAGGTCCGCGACCTGCCGGCAGTCGAGAACGTCCTCGCGAGTAAGGCGCGGATGGCTCGGGATGTGCGTGTGAGCGCTCATCGGAGGGAACCATTGCGCTGCTTCGGCTGGCGCTTGGTGCAGCGACTGCGACTCGTCCGGCGCCTGCTCGGCGGCATCGCCGGCTTGGCGGGCTTGGCCGGGCCCGAGGTCAGCACCGGCTGTCGGGACATTGCTGTGAGCCTCACGCCC
>DAHUYZ010000024.1 GCA_027306855.1 Solirubrobacterales bacterium
CCGAGGCCGTCGTCGAGCGGGCGCTCGCGGAGTCCCGGGTCGTGGTCGTCAACGGCCCTAGGCAGGCGGGCAAGACGACTCTCGGCAGGCTCGTGCTCAGCGACGCCCACCACGTCAGCCTCGACTCCCAGCCGGTGCTCGACGCCTGCCTCGCCGACCCCGCGGGATTTCTCGAGGCCTACCCGAAGCCGCTGCTGATCGACGAGTTCCAGCGCGCTGGGGACGGGCTCGTGCGCGCGATCAAGCTCGAGGTGGACAGGGACAGCTCCCGCGGTCAGTATCTGCTCACCGGCTCGAGCCGCTTTCTCAGCGTCGCGACGATCTCGGAGTCGCTCGCGGGGCGCGCCCAGATCGTCGATCTTTGGCCCTACACCCAGGGTGAGGCCGACGAGCTCGGGCCCGAGGCGGACACCCTGCTTCACAGGCTCTTTCACGAGCGCGGGCCTGCCGCCACCCAGCGGCCGGGCCCTGCCCTGGGCGGCGCCGAGTACTTCGCGCGTGCCTGCAGAGGCGGCTACCCGGAGGTTGCGCCGGATCACGGGATTCTCCTCAGATCCGATCACTAGAAGTCCCCACCTTGGCTAGGGCGTAGTCGCCGCGCGCGGGCGCGGTCTGTCTGGGGTCCCCCTCACCGTCATCGGTTCTTGAAGCCATGACGAGCGAGAGGGACCGGTGGGGATGCTCACAGAGGAGAACGACGTGGAGATACACGCTTTGGCTGCGCGCGGCTGGAATCAGTCGGCGATCAGCCGTCACACGGGCCGGGACCGCAAGACCGTTCGCAAGCACCTCGCCGCTGGCGGGGTGGCGCCTCGGGAGCGGGCGGCGAGTTGCTTGGAGCCGTTCCGCGGCTATATCGCTGCGAGGTTCGTCGATGACCCGCACCTGCCGGCGGTCGTGTTGCTCGACGAGCTGACCGCGGCCGGGTTCGACCGCTCGTATCCGACGTTGGTGCGGGAGCTGCGCCGTCTGCAACTGCGGCCGGTGTGCCTGGTCTGCCAGCAGCGGCGCGGGAGCGCGCCGACGACGGAGATCGACCATCCCGCTGGTGAGGAGATCCAGTGGGACTGGCTGGAGCTCACCGACACGCCGTGGGGTCAGCCGGCTTATGTGCTGGTCGGCGTGCTGTCGCACTCCGGCCGGTTCCGGGCGATGTTCTGCGAGCAGATGACGTTCGGGTACCTTGCCGGTGCGGTACACGAGATCCTCCTCGGCTTGGGCGGCAGCAGCCTGGTGTGGCGGGTCGACCGGATGGCAACCGCGGTGATCCCGGGCACCGACCGGCTGAACCCGCAGTTCGCGCAGATGGCCAAGCACTACGGCGTTGACGTCGCTGTCTGCCCGGCGCACCGGCCGCAACGCAAGGGCGTGGTCGAGGCGGCGATCAAGTTCATCGCCGGACGCTGGTGGCGCACCGCGAAGGTCGGCTCGATGCTGGAGGCTCAGCAGTCGCTCGACGTGTTCACCGCGAACGTGTCCGACCAGCGTGGCCGGCGTGGTAGTACCGTCGGCGAACTCGGCTCAAGCGAGCCGTTGCGGTCGTTGCCCGCGCTGGCGTTCCCGGCCGAGATCGTCGTCGACCGGGTCGCGTCGCGCAGCGCACTGATCGTGTTCGAGACCAACCACTACAGCGTCCCGCCGGGCTACGCCGGGCAGCGGCTCGTCCTCCGCGCGCGCGTCGGCGAGCCGCACCTGCGGATCGTGACCGCGCAAGGGACCCGGGTCGCGACGCACCGACGCGCCCCGGCCGGCGCCGAGCAGACAGTCCGCACCAGCGAGCACGCCACACAACTGGAGCGGGCCGTCCTGGACGCGTTCACGACCCAGACCGCGTGCCGGCGCAAGAGGAACCGTCCGCCTGGCGATGGGGCGCTTGCCGAGCTCGCCAAGCTCCACGGCCAGCCACCGCCCGGGGTCGCGCCTGTCGTGTCGCTCACCGACTACGCCAAGCTGGCGGAGGTGGCGTGCTGATGAGCGCCGAGACGATCTACCAACAGCTGCGCTCACATCTCGCCTACCTGAAGCTCGCGGCCGCAGCCGACGCGCTCGAGCCGGCCCTGGAGACGGCCGAGCGAGAGAAGCCCGGCTACACCAAGTTCCTGCACGACCTCCTCCAGGTCGAGGTCGCCGCGTCAGAGCAGCGACGCCTCGACGGGCGGATGCGGTTCGCGAAGCTCCCCGCGCACAAGACGCTCGAGCAGTTCGACTTCGACGCGCAACCCACCCTCGACCGCCGGCTCGTCGAGGATCTCGCGACGCTCCGGTTCGTCGAGGAGAAATCCAACTGTCTGCTGATCGGACCACCCGGCGTTGGCAAGACCCACCTCGCGATCGCGCTCGGCCATCGCGCCGTACACGCCGGCTACCGCGTCTACTACACCACCGCCGCTGAGCTCGTCGCCCGCACCAGCCGCGCCGCGATGGACGGACGCTGGGCGAACACCATGCGATTCTGGGCCGGACCACAGGTCCTGATCATCGACGAGCTCGGCTACCTGCCGATGCCCGGCGAAGCCGCGAGCCACCTCTTCCAGGTCATCAGCCGCCGCTACGAACACGCCAGCATCATCCTGACCACCAACCGCGGGATCGCCGACTGGGGCCACATCTTCGAGGACACAACCGTCGCGACCGCCGTCCTCGACCGGCTCCTACACCACGCCACCGTCCTCTCCATCACCGGCGAGAGCTACCGCATGCGCCGCCACCGCGACGCCATCGCCGCACTCCGACCCGCCCTCACCGGCCTCCCACAAGGTGGGGAATCCCCGTGATCACACCTGAGGAATTCTCATGATCCTTGACAAGGTGGCCGATCTCGACGCGCCGGCCCGCAGGCGCTGGTTTGGCAGCTACCTGCGCACGATCGTGGGCCGCGACGTTCCGGAAATGGCCCGTGGCCGGCATCTCGGCGAGCTGCCGAGGCTGATCAGGGTGCTCGCTGCCCGCACCGGCCAGGAGCTCGTCGTGGAGAACGTCGCGCGCGAGACGGGGATCGAGCGCAGGCTGCTGAGCCGCAGCTATCTGCCGCTGCTGGAGACGATCTACCTCACGGTGTCCCTGCCGGCGTGGTCGCGCAACTTCACCAGCCGGGCGATCAAGCACCCGAAGTCATACATCGCGGACTCGGGCTTCGCCGCCCACCTGCTGGGCGTCGACGAGTGGGCGCTCGCCTCGCCGACGAACGCCGCCCGCGGCCCGCTGATCGAGACCTTCGCCCTAGACGAGCTGGTCAGGCAGGCCTCGCGCCTGCTGCACCCGGAAGTCACCCTCTACCACTACCGCACACGAGACGGGGCCGAGGTCGACATCGTCGCCGAAGCGGCCGACGGGCGCATCGTCGCCTTCGAGGTGAAGGCCGCCCGATCGGTGAGCAGGGCCGCGTCGCGCGCGCTGATCGGCCTGCGAGATCTCGTCGATCGCGCCGGAGGCCGCTTCGTCGCGGGGGTCGTGCTCTACCTCGGCGATCAGGCGCTGCCGGCCGGCGACCGGCTCACTGTGCTGCCGCTCTCGCATCTCTGGTCCCCGCCATCGCCGCCCCTCGCGCCGCCTGCACCAGCGACGCCGGCCGGCAGCACGGTCACGTCGAGGTCGGCGACGCCCTCCGGCTCGCAGGGAACCGTCGCGCCCTGACGCGTGCGGTCCGACCGGGCAGCGACGAACTCGAGCAGTCCGAGCGGCCGCGCGCAGGCTTGAGGTGGTCAGCTCGGGTCGCGTGCACCTTTGACGGCGCATCATGCACCGGCTTGGGCGCATAGCACCAAGGGGACCCGAGCGCGTAGGGCGCGCCGCCGCCGCCGCTCAGCCCGCCCCCGCGACGATCTCGATCCAGTCCACCGGCCGGCCGCAGAGCGTCTGGGCCTGGGAAGGGGCGAGGGTGAGCAGTTCGCTCGCCGGATCCTCGTGCGGCTGTAGAGCGACCGCCGAAAGCGAGGTGAACCTCGAGGCGTCGCCGCTGCCGGGCGTCAGGTCGTCGGCGGGCGGGTAGGCGATCGTGAACGTGTGGACCCCCGGGGCGAGTGAGACGTCGGCGATCTGCACCCATCCGTCGCCGCCCAGCTCGTTCTTTACGCTCCCGACTCGGCGTCCGTCGACGCTCACGACGAAGCCGCGCGCGAAGCTGCCGTCGAGCCACAGTTCGTAGCTGTGGGCGCCTGCGACCGCGATGTGCGCGACCGCTTGGCCCGGCGAGGTCGGCGTCAGCGTATGACTCGAGGCGTCATGGATCCATTGGGCCGGCCACAGAGTCTGATCGCCTCGGGCGACGATCGGCTCGGCGTGTCGAAACGCGACGAGATGGGCGTGCTCGGTGAAGGCGCGGTGGGCGATCAGGTGTACCTGGGGACATGACGGGACCGCCACCGGATTCAGCGAGCATGGGTTAGCGCTGGGACCGTTCTGCGAGGCGCCGCAATAGGGAAGCGTGTTCGATTCGCCGTAAGGAACGTGTTCGAGGATCGTGGCGGATGGATTGGCGGGCCGCTGCCACAGTTCGTAGTAGCGCCCCTTCCAGACGAGCTTGTAGATCGATGGAGGACGGCTTTCGGAAGGCGAGCGGCGGAGCACGATCGAGCGGTACGTCAGCAACGTCGCTACCGGGAAGGAGTCGAGGTCGGCCCAGGCGCTCTTGGTCAACAGCCTGCCGTCTCTCAGCTCGAGCAGCGCGGGACGGTACTCGGCCGGCTCGATCGGCGCGCCGGCACGCAGGAAGTGACGATCTCCGTAGACTTCGTACTCGTTGAGCAGCGTCGGCCCCTTGCCGGCCACGAGTTCGCCGATGCGCTGCAGCTCGGCCATGCGATCGCGAGGGGCGAGCGTGGCGTCGTGGTAGGCGAGCGCGTTCGACCACAGCACTCCGCCGCCGATCGCCAGCGTGGCGAGCATACCCGCAAACCAGGCGTGCCGGGCGAGCGCTCTTATGCGCCTGTCTGACCCTGCCGTTGCGCGGATAGGCCGTGCTTGGCGGCGGCTCCAGAGCGCGCCTGTGGCGATCAGGGCAGACGCGAGCAGGGCGGGTGAGGAGATGGCGAGCGCCTTGCCGGTGACCCAGGGGGTGGTTCCCGCCAGATAGAGGATCGCGCAGCCACCGAGGGCCGTCGTCAAGTAGAGCGCCGGCCCCAGTTGACGGCGACGCACGGTCGCCCAGAGGCCGACGAGCGCAGCCAGGACGACCGTACAAATCAAGAATGCGCTCAGCGGTGAGGGCGCCTGTAGAAAGGCATACGAGTGCCGTCCGAGCCGGAAGTCGCCGGACGGCCAGATCCCGGCGAGCTGCCAGCCGCTGAGCGGGGCGCCCAGGTTACCGAGCTGCGTGCTGGTCGACTGCCCCGCCGAGAAGAGGCCGGCGTCCCCGTTGAGGAAAGACCGCAGCACCAGCGCCACCGGCGCGACCACAGCGGCAGTGAAGGCGCCTCCGTACGCCAGCGTTCGAGCGCCGGGGATCGACTTTGGCGCGGTGCGGCCTCGTAGGATCCAGACCAGGACGACGAAGCCGAGTGCGGGCACGATCCAGCCGCCCGCTCCGACGCCCAGCGACTGGATCAGCGCGGCGGCCGCCACAACCGGCGGCAGCAGCTCGCGAGCGCGACCGGGGGCCCGCGAGAGCAGCGGGGCGGCCAACGCCGCCGTGAGCGCGAGCGTGAACGCGGCGGTCAGCTCCTTGATTCCTCCCCATAGGCCATAGCCGTAGAGCAGAGCCGGCTGGGCGGAGAGGAACGCGACGAGCGCACGAATCTTTGGCGAGGGCACAAACGGCTTTGCAAGCGCGAACGCAGACAGCGCTATCGCCGCGGCGCAACAGGCCAGATAGGGCTGGAAGATCCACGCCGAGTCGATCCCGGTGAGCCCGTGGCCGACGCCGAGCAGCATGAAGGACCCCAGGGGATAGAACGAGCCGACGTAGCCCCCGGCGACGAGCGAGAACGTGGAGGGGGGCAGCGACGAAAGCGAGCGGCCGTGGCTCATCACGTTGTCTGTGATGTTCAGCCAGGTCGAGGTGTCGTCGAGCTTGACGATGCCCGTAAAGGTCGCGTGACCGGAGAGCAGGATGGGGGCTCCATAGACGAGCAGCGCACCTAACGCGGCGAGCGCCGGCCAGCGCCCTGGAAGAGGCGCGCGCGCGGACCCTCTGATCGGCCCGAGCCTGAAGGTCGGCCACAGCAGCAAGAGCCCGCCGATCGCGCCTATGGCCACGACCGGCACAGAGGCGGGGGCGGTCGCGCTGAAGGCGGTCAGCGTGCCGGCGACGACGATCGCGGCGGCAAGACCGAGCGGCACGAGCAGGACACCGTCGATCCTGGTCCCGGCAAGGCGCTCCACGATCACGCCCCAGCCGGCGCCGACGGCCGCCAGCAGCAGCGGAAGGAGGACCCACGAAGAGATCAGCGACATCGCAACGTCATGCGCCGATCGCGATTGACCGGCGTATGAAGACTACAAGGTGGTGACGGGGACCGGTCGGCCTCCGCCACCACCTGACTGCTCACGTATCGGTTGTCCTTCAGCTCAGCTTGAAGGGCATGACGCTGACGTGTCGATGCCGTCCGGCGCCATGGATCAGCTTGAGCCGGTAGCGGCCTCGCGCCAGCGTGCGCAACGGAGTCAGTCGCAGCTGCAGGTGCCCATGGACATAGGCCGCGGTGCCGACTGCGACCTCTTTTTCCTCTTGGAGCAGCAGCGCGCGCACCGACGTCGTCAGCGCGTTGAACTTGACGGTTCCGGACACCAGCCTGGCTTTGCAGCTCTTCACGAAGCGCGTCCCGTGGCGCTTGAAGGTGCAGGTGACCAGCTCGATCTTGCCGGAAGGGCCTTCCTTGCCCTGGGGGCCAACCGGACCGACGGGACCGATGGGGCCCTGCGAGCCCACGTTACCGTTGACCCCGGCTGTGCCCGTGTGTCCTTCTTTGCCGGTTTCACCCGTTGCGCCCTGCGGGCCCACGGGACCCTGACCGCCGGTCGGGCCGGTTGCGCCTGTAGCGCCCGTGGCGCCGGTTTTGCCTTCGGCGCCGGTCGCGCCCGTCTGGCCTGTAGCGCCCGTTTTACCGGTGGCGCCAGTCGCTCCAGTTTCGCCTGTAGCGCCGGTCGCACCTGTAGCGCCTGTTTCGCCCGTCGCGCCTGTTTCGCCGGTAGCACCCGTCGGGCCCGTTGCGCCTTCTTTACCTTCAGGGCCAGTCGGACCCGTAGCTCCGGTAGCGCCGGTTTCACCCGTGTTGCCCGTCGGGCCTATGGGACCTGTAGGCCCGGTAGCGCCAGTCGCACCGGTTTCGCCGGTGTTGCCAGTCGGGCCTATCGGGCCCGTAGGACCAGTCGGGCCTGTAGCTCCAGTGGCACCGGTCGCACCTGTAGCGCCCGTTTCGCCCGTGTTGCCGGTCGGGCCTATCGGACCAGTCGGGCCCGTGGCACCAGTCGCACCCGTAGCTCCGGTTGCGCCTGTGGCACCTTCTTGCACGAACGCGGCGTTCACTTCGCTGTTGACTTCCAGCGTGATGCTGCAGGTCTTTTCACCGGTCTTCTTACATTTGTCGCCGCCGTTGTAACCCCAGCCGGCGAAATTCCACGTAGAAGCCGCCGTCTCTGTGAGGGTAACGGCGCTCCCTTCGAGGTATTCGGCGCTGCATTCCGCTTCTTTGCCTTCAGCGCATGCCGCGATCGTTTTGCCGACCGGTTCCCCGCCCGAAGAGTTGACTTGCCCTTCTCCGTATGGAGCGACCGCAAGCGTGATCGGCGTCACGAATGTGAAGGCCGTCACGGCCGTGCAGCCCTTTGCCTGTTCGGTCTTGACGCAAACCTTCACGGCGCCGGCCACATGCACAGGCGTTTCCACCTTGATTTCAGTGGCCGACTTGACTTCGACTTTGGCGCCTTCTTCGCCGGCTGTTTCGCCTTCTCCGAAGAAGACCTTCGTCGCTACTGTTGCTTCCTTCTGGAATTCGGTGCCGGTAATCGTAATGCTGGTGCCGCCTTTTGTCGAACCCTTGGCGGGCGAGACGGTGCTGACCGTCGGCGTGCCGCGGTACGTGAATGCTGTGGCGAGTTCGCCTGTCCCGCCGGCGGTGATCGCGCTGACGGTGACGACGCCCGCGGCGTGTGCTGGTGTTTCGGCTTCGAGTTTGGTTTCGCTTAGGACTGTGACTTTGGCGGATTCCGTCGCGCCGAGCTTTACTTTGGTGGCGCCGGTCACGAACCCGGTTCCTTCGACCGTCACGGTCGTTTTACCGGCCGCGGGGCCTTCCTTTGGTGAGACTTTTGTGATGGTGGGCACGGCACGGTACGTGAATTCTTCGGTGTCGACGACGCTCCCGCCGGCCGTCTTCACTTCGACCGGTACTTTGGCTGCACCGACGTGCGCCGGGTCTTCAGCGGTGAGTTCCGTGCCTTCACCGTTGGATACTTCGGTGACGGTGACTTTGGTCGCCGCGACCCCTCCGAAGAAGACTTCGGTGTGACCGACAACGAAAACGGTGCCTTTGAGAGTGATGGTTTGTTTACCCGCTTCGGTGCCTTCCGTGGGGGAGACTTTGGTGGCGGTTGGCACACCCCGATAAATAAATTCTTCCCCGGCCTTTTCGACGCATTTCGTCACTTCTGTTTTCGACTGCGCGGTTTCCACGCACACTTTGACTTTTTCGCCGGTAGCCGTGCCCGCAGGCGCGGTCACTTTGAGGCTCGTCGAGGACGTGGCTTTCACACCGGTCACTTCTTTGCTGCCGAACTTGACGACCGCGGTGCCTTCCGGTTCGAATTCGGTGCCTTCGATCGTCACTTCAGTACCACCAGCGAGCTTGCCTTCCTTCGGTTCGACCTTCGTGACCGTAGGAACGGAGCGGTACGTGAAGACTTCGAGCAGACACTTGCCCCCGCCCGCGGTCGACAGACATACGTTGACCTTACCTTTGGTGCCGGCCGGCGTCGTTGCTTCCAGTTCCTTGCCTTCGACCCCGAGGACTTTTAGGCCGCTCGCGGGTTTTTTGCCGACCGTGACTTCGATGTCTTCCCCTTCGATGTGTTCGCCCTTGATCTTCAAGATCGTGCCGCCCGCTTCGGGGCCTTCCTTGGGTTCGACGCTGGTCAGCACCGGTTCGAAGCGGTACGTGAAGGCGGTCGCCTTGCATCCTTCTTCGGTCGCCGTGAAGTTCTTGACGCAGACGGTCACCGAGCCTGCAGCGTGGGCAGGCGTCTTGGCGATCAGCTCTTTGGTGCTGATGAACGTCACTTCCGTCGCCGCTTCGCCGCCGAATGTGACCGACGGGGCGGGGCTTTCGAATTCTTCGCCCTTGATGATGACTTCGGTGCCGGCTTTTTCGGGGCCTTCGGGCTTGTTGTTGAAGGCCGGAGCTTCGACGCTCGTGACCTTGGCCTTGGCGCCGATGGCGAAGGCAGCCGGTGCGAGGCCCAGCGCGCAGAGCGCGACCAGGACGGTCGGCAACAGGGTCCTGCGGATCTTGAGGCTCATTTGTTTCGCATCCTCCGGCGTCGTCATCGGGGCTCTTTCTTCGGTGCGGCGATGTCTTGTGCGCGAGGCCGCCGGCCAGGTCTACAACCGGCGCCGCCCCCCGGCCCCCGGGTGGGAGCCCAAGAATGGCGGGCGGGAGCCTACACGATTTCCCGTAGTTCTGCGGGAAAGAACGTAGACCTTCTCGGACGACATCGTGTCGGCCTTTAGGGGATGCCGGCGAAGTGGACGAGTCTTTGGGGCTGAACCGACCCGCGATCGGCCCCACCTCCACGTCGATGGAGCGGGCCCTGCCAAAGTTCGATGGCGCGAATCGGGGCGGCATCCGGTCGTGCCCTTCAGCGCAAGGCCCGGCCCTTTGCAGTACCCCGCTCCCGATCCTCAGACGCTGCCGAGCACCGATCCAGCCCGCTCCGGGACGATGGCCCCGAGCAGCCACGACGCATCTTCTCGCCCAAACCAAAAGACCCCATGACCATACGGCTCGGATCCCAGAAACGCAGACATCCGTCCGAGGCACCTGCAAACGTGTGTTCGATGTCTGCCATACCACGGAGATCGCGTGCGCCCGGCACTCACGTCACGCCCACCAGCGTCGGGGTCTACATCGACGGGTTCAACCTCTACTACGGCGCGCGTGCGCTTTGTGGCGCCGGCACGCCGGGTTGGCGCTGGCTCGATGTCCGCCGCCTCTCTGAAAATCTGCTGCCGCCGTCCTGGCCTACGGCGCAAATCACCCGCGTCGTGTACTGCACAGCGAGGATCGACTCGGCGAGCAACCCATCTGGCGCCGCCGATCAAGATGTCTACCTGAAAGCGCTCACCGCGTCGCGGAGCGTCGATCTCATCGAGCACGGCTACTACGTTTCGCGCGTCAAGCGGGCGCCGCTCGCGACGCCGGACCGAAAGGGTCGTCCCGTGCTGACGATCTCGCAATGGCCGATCATGGTACGCGACGCCGCCGGCGACGGCGTGCCGAACGCGGGATTCATGGTGTCCTACGCCTACCGGGAGGAGAAGGGCTCTGACGTCAACGTCGCAGCGCACCTTCTGCTCGAGATGTTGGAGAAATCCATCGACGGCGCCATCGTCATCTCCAACGACAGCGATCTTCGCTTCCCACTCCAGCAGGCACGCGACCGAATCCCAGTTGGCACCGTAAACCCGACGGCCGCCTACACCGCGGGAGCGCTCCGCGGCACCCCAAACGACGGCGTCGGCGGACACTGGTGGCGCCAGCTCACGGCAAGCGACTGCGCCGCGCATCAGCTTCCCGACCGGGTAGGCGACTACACAAAGCCTCGAGGATGGTGAGCCGACCAGCCAGAGTCGTTCGTCTGATTCTCGTCCGGCGAAGCGCTACAATGCAGCCATACCACCCGGCCCCTCGTGGGCCGGGTTTCTTTTGGGCGACGCCGCACGAAGTGAGGCGTCCTTGCGAACACCGACGTTTCGCTTCCCGTTCGTGATCGTTACCGGCGGACACGGGCGACCGATCTGGTGGACCCGCGTCCCCGATTCCGGGCTGCTCTCCATACAGCGGCGCACCCCACGCGGGTGGCGGACCGTCTACCGGCGCTCCGTGCATGGCGGGGAGGTCGTCGAGCACACACAGCGGCCATTGGTCTGCAGGAAGAACGGATAGCGCTCGGCGCGTGCGAGGATGAGCTCGAGCGCCTGATCCTCGTATTCGACGCCCTCGCGGCCGGCGGGGAGCGCAAGCGCCTCCCGGGCGGCCTCCGGGGTGAGCCTGTCGATCTCGATGTAGCGGAAGAGACGCTCGGCGTAGGAACCAGCCTGCGCGAGCCTGGCTGGAAGCCGCGGCAACCCAACGCAGATCAGCGCAACCTCCAAGCGTCTCGCCTGATCGAAGCGAACGACACACGGAGGTGGGAGCGACGGGCGAGCGACGGCCGTCAAAGCGGCGCCACAATCCGCCCCCATCTAATTCATAATCGGCCAGACCATTTACTCACAATCTGCCTGATCCAGTGGTAGTCTTCGCAGATGTCGGAGGACCTCCTTGCACGCCACGTTCGCAGGCGGGTTCTCGAGGCGCTTGCCGATAGTCGCGCCGTCGCGCTGCTTGGGGCCCGGCAAGTCGGTAAGAGCACACTCGTCGCAGACATCGCGGCAAACGAGCAACCCGCTCGGCTGGTCAGCCTCGACGATGAGCCCACGGCTAACGCCGCGCGAGAAGATCCGGCGGGCTTTGTCGCGTCGATCACCGGCCCGACGGTGATCGACGAGGTTCAGCGCGTACCAAGCCTGCTGCTGGCGATCAAGCGGCGCCTCGACAGCGACCAGACGCGCGGACAGTTCCTGCTCACCGGGTCCGCGAACCTCCTCACGCTTCCGACCGTGGCCGACGCGCTTCCCGGTCGCGTCCAGTACGTCAACCTCTGGCCGCTCTCCCAGGGCGAGCTGCGTGGCACTCGCGAGACGTTCATCGACGCGATCTTCGACGCGAGGTTTCCGTCTGTCGCCGGAGCGAGTGTCGGCCGTGTCGCCGCCGTGAGCACGCTCGCGGCCGGAGGCTACCCCGAGCTTCAGGGACGCAGCCCACGTGGCCGATCGGGCTTCTTCTCCAGCTACATCGTCTCGATCATCGGCCGCGACCTGCAGGATGTCGCGAACGTGCGCAACGTGGAGAACATCGAACGGCTGCTCCACGTCATAGCCGCGCGATCCGGCGGGCTGGCCTCCTTTCACGGCATGGCGACGGATCTCGGGGTGGACACCAACACCGCCAGGGCACACACGAAGATCCTCGAAGACCTGTTCCTGGTCGCAAAGCTGGGGCCATGGCACACGAATCTCTCGAGCCGCCAAATCAAGAGCGCCAAGCTCTACATCGTAGACAGCGGGCTGCTGGCATTCCTGATCGGCGCAAACGAACGACGGATCGCCGAGGATGGTCCCATCGCCGGCGCCATGCTCGAGAGCTTCGTCGCGATGGAGCTCCTGCGCCAAGCAGACTGGGCAGAAGAGCCCGTGCGGCTCTTTCACTACCGCGACAAGCAGCAGCGCGAGGTCGACGTGATCCTCGAGCGCCACAGCGGCGAGGTCGCCGGGATCGAGATCAAGGCAGCCGCGACCCCCACAAGCGCAGACTTCGCCGGCCTGCGCCATTTGCGCGACAAGCTCGGCTCACGCTTCAAGGCCGGCACGTTGATCTACCTTGGAGCCGACACGCTCCCGTTCGGCGACCGCCTCGCCGCCGTGCCCCTCAGCGGGCTGTGGCGCTGACCACTTGTCGCAGAAGGACGCTGGGGTCGGCGACGCAAGGCCGACCCCAGCGCAAGGCCCGGCCCTTTGCAGTACCCCGCTCCCGATCCTCAGACGCTCCCAAGCACCGATCCAGTCGACTCCGGGACGATGGCCCCGAGCGCCCACGACGCATGTTCTCGCCCCCGATAGGAGAGACGGGCGCGTCGAAGCAGAGGCCCGTCGATCCGCGCCGACGCGTATGTTGGGCCTATGTTGGCTGCCACCGGCGAGCTGAGCGACGTAGACCTGCCTGAGCTGCGGAATGCTGTGGGGCCGCGCTCGTTCGAGCGCGGGCGTGCCTATGCGCGCGGCAACAGGGTGCTGAAGCTCACATGGGACGGGAAAACGTTGACCGGCTCGGTTGTTGGCAAAGGCGCTCTGTACGAGACCGTGGCGTTCTTCGCCGCCGATCAGGACGGATCGCTCACATTCGAAGACGGCGAGTGCACCTGTCCGGTGGGGTACAACTGCAAGCACGTCGCGGCGATCGCGATCGAGGCGATCGAGGGACGCCCGGGAAATGGGCGTGGCCCCGGTCGGCAAGGAGCGGACGGGCACCGCCCAAACGGGCAAGACGCGGCCGGCCTGGCAGAAAGCGAACGTTTGCCGGTTCAGATCACAAGGTCGGTGCGACGGCCGCCGTCACGGACACCGTCGTGGGAGGAGCCTCTGCATGCGCTGGTCCAATCCACGCCGGCAAGCCTTGACACGGGGACGCCGCTTGCGATCGAGCTTGGGCTGCGCTCGAGCAGCGCCGCCGCAGGTGGAGCATTGCGGCTGATCGCGCGACTGATGCGGCCCGGCGCCCGCGGAGGTTGGGTCAACGGCTCGCTGTCGTGGGGCGCGCTCGACTCGTGGCAGCTGCGAAGCGGTGACTACCGCGCCGACCACCTGGCGCTGGTGCGCGAACTGGCCGCGGTCCACCGAGTGCGCGAAGGGCGGGGCTCCTACTACTACGGCTACGGCGGCGAGAAGACGCTCGACCTCAGTGACTGCGAGAGCCCGCAGCTGTGGTCCTTGCTGGAGGAGGCGCCGCGGATCGGGCTCGAGCTGATCCACGCGCGGACGGAGCTTGGCGAGGTGCCCCGCTATCGACAAGGCGAGGTGCTCCTCGACGTCACCCGCCAGGATGAGGCGACCTCGCTGCTGAGCACCGCGATTCGCCTCGACGGCGAGGATGAGATGAGGCTTCAGCCGCTCCTGTTCATCGGTCGCCGCGGCCACGGCGTCGTGTGCGCGGAACGCTCCGAGATCCTCGCCGGTCATGGCATCGACAGGCTGCGGCTTGCGCTCGTGCGCCTGGCGCGAGGGGCCCCGGCGCAACTGCAGCGGATGGTGCTGGCCGGGGAGTCTTTGCGAATCCCGGCAAGTGAGCTGGAGCGCTTCGGGCAGGAGCTGTGCCCGGCGCTGCGTTGCTTCGCGACGATCTCGTCTTCGGACGGCTCGTTCGCGCCACCACAGATCTCCGGTCCCGCGCTCGTGCTGCGGGCAAGCTACGGCGCCGACCATGTTCTGGCCGTCGGCTGGGAATGGGTCTACCGGGTCGGAGACGCCGAGCACCGCGTTGGGCTGGCCCATAACGGCGCGGCGCCCGGGTTGCGCGACCTCGACGCCGAGCGCGCGATCCTCGCAGACACCGCCCTCACGGAGACCGGCCTCGAGCAGTCGGGGTTGGTGGACGGCAACGGCCGGCCTGTCGACGGGCCTGCCGCCCTGCTGCACGGCATCGACAGCATGCGCTTCAGCACCGAGCAGCTGCCTCTTCTCGCTACGCAGCCTGGTCTGGACGTGGCGGTGGACGGCGAGCCGCCCGACTATCGCGATGTCGGTGGGACGCTCCAGATCGGCGTGGGCACCGTCGAGATCACGGGGGAGCGCGACTGGTTCGACCTGAAAGTGACGGTCAGCGTCGACGGCCGCGATCTGCCGTTCGCCGAGGTGTTCGCGGCGCTGGCGAGCGGCGACTCGCACATGCTGCTCGACGACGGCGCTCACTTTTCGTTGCTCACCGAGGAGCTGCAAGAGCTGCAGCGACTGATCGAAGAGGCCAGGGACCTATCCGACTCACCCTCGACGCAACCGCGGATCAGCCGCTACCAGGCCGACCTGTGGGACGAGCTTGCTGCGCTCGGCGTCGTCACCGAGCAGGCGCAGGCGTGGCAGCGTCAGGTGGGCGCGCTGCTCGAGATCGACGCGCTCGCCGAGCACGATCCACCGGCGACGCTGAAGGCGCAGCTGCGGCCATACCAGCGCGACGGCTTTGCCTGGCTGGCGCAGCTATGGGACCTCGAGCTCGGCGGGATCCTCGCCGACGACATGGGGCTCGGCAAGACGCTGCAGGTGCTCGCGCTGATCTGTCACGCGCGCGAGCGCGACCCGGCCATGGGCCCGTTCCTGGTGGTCGCCCCCACCAGCGTCGTGTCCGGCTGGGTGGACGAGGCGGCGCGATTCGCTCCAGGCCTGCAGGTCGACGCCGTAACCGACACACTGGCACGCTCCGGCCGCACGATCGAGCAGCTCGCCGCGGCCGATGTAGTCGTGACGACGTACACGCTGTTTCGCTTGGAGGCCGACGCCTACCGCACCGTGGAATGGGCGGGCCTGATACTCGACGAGGCGCAGTACGTCAAGAACCACCAGGCCAAGACGTATCGCTGCGTGCGCGAGCTCGACGCGGCGTTCAAGCTTGCGATGACGGGCACACCGATGGAGAACAACCTGATGGAGCTGTGGTCGCTGCTGTCGATCGCCGCTCCCGGGCTGTTCCCCGACCCGAAGCGGTTCGCCGAGCAGTACGCGAAACCGATCGAACGCGGTGGCGATTCGCAGCGGCTGGAGCGCTTGCGGCGCAGGATCAAGCCGCTCGTCAAGCGCCGCACCAAGGAGCTGGTCGCCGCCGACCTGCCGGCCAAGCAGGAACAGGCCCTCACGATCGGCCTTCATCCGCGCCACCGCAAGCTGTACGACACGCGCCTGCAGCGTGAGCGTCAGAAGATCCTCGGGCTGATCGACGACTTCAACCGTCACCGGTTCACGATCCTGCGCTCGATCACGCTGCTGCGCCAGCTCAGCCTACATACGAGCCTCGTCGGAGATGGCCACGACGGCGTGCCCTGCGCCAAGCTCAGCGTCCTCGTCGAGCAGCTCGAGGATGTGGTCGGCGGCGGCCACCGCGCGCTTGTGTTCAGCCAGTTCACCGGCTTTCTCGCCAAGGCCCGCGAGCGGCTGGACGAGGAGGGCATCGGCTACTGCTACCTCGACGGCCGTACACGCAAGCGCGAGCGCGTCATTGAACGTTTCAAGACCGGCGACGACCCCGTCTTTTTGATCAGCCTCAAGGCCGGCGGCTTCGGGCTGAACCTGACAGAGGCCGACTACTGCTTCTTACTCGACCCCTGGTGGAACCCCGCCAGCGAGGCGCAGGCGATCGACCGCACCCACCGCATCGGACAGACCCGCCCTGTGAACGTGTACCGGATGATCTCCCGAAACACGATCGAGGAGAAGGTCGCCGCGCTCGCCCAGCGCAAGGCCGCCCTGTTCAGCGGCGTGATGGACGACGGCGACCTGTTCGCCTCGAGCCTCACCGCGCAAGACATCCGCGGGCTGCTCGGGTAAGGGCCCACTCGTCCACAACAGGGGCACAGCCTCAGCAAAGACGCGGGCCCGCTCGAAACCTCAGCGCTGAACACCGGTCGCAGAAGGACGACCGGGTCGACGGCTCAAGGCCGACTCTCGCGCAAGGCCCGGTCCTTTGCCGTACCCCGCTCCCGATCCTCAGACGCCGCCAAGCACCGATCCGGTCAGCTCCGGGGCGCCGGCGTCCGGCCGGCCCCTCGCTCCACGACCCTGGGGACGTCATAAGGACTTCAAGCGCCGCGCCACGGGACTCTCGGCGCCAAGCAGACGCTGCACCCATGCGACTGCGTGCGGGAGGTTCAGCGCGTCGGCGCCGATCATCTCCTCGATGTCGGCCCAATCCTTCGTGCGGTCCAGCAGCGCCTTGAACACGGCCAGCGCCGTGCAGTCGAGGATCGGGATCTCGCGACCCTCGAACGCGACTTGCCGCACGTTCTCGGCCACCTCGGCGTGGAATCGGTGGACGTCGAGGAATATGTCGAGCGGGGTGTCCTCCCACCAGACGCGGACCTGACCGTCGCGCTCGGCCGCGGCGATGCTCATATCGGTCACGGTCACCGCGTCGGGCAGCGCGTAGAGCACCTCCCTGGCTCTCTGGGGATCGACGAAAACATTTACGTCGAGGTCCCGCGTGCCGCGGGGCTCTTCGGTGCAGTAGGCGAGCGCGATGGCTCCACCAAAAGCATGAGGCAACTCAGCCTTCGAGAGCGCGTCGTGGACGCCGAGCAGGCGCTGCCCGAGCAGGCTCATCCGGGCAAGCGGCGCAGCGACGGGTACTCGAGCGGCCCCCGCTTGCGCGCGGGCAGCGACTCGGCGAGGTCGAGCACCTGCGCGAGGATGCGTCCCGCCCGCGCCGGGTCGACCGGAGCGGCGGGGCTCAACCTGAGCTCCAGCCCGCCGGCGGTTGCGAGGCGAGCGAGCGCGTCCACCCCCGGCTGGCGGTGGCCATGCTCGTATGCGCTCACCACCGATCTCGGCATGCCGGCGCGCCGGGCGAGCTCAGCCTGGCGCAGGCCGGTGCGGCGGCGAATGTCGCGAATCAGATCCCCGGCAACTTGCCTAGCGAGCGCCATCCCCATTATGATAGCGCATCCGCTAACAGGCCTGAGAGTCTGTCCGAAAACACAGGCATCCCGATGCGCTTCGACGCCATCCCCGCATGGGCGGGCACTGCTGCCTATCGATCACGGGCTCCCCGCCGAGCGGGCGCCTTCGGTGCTCGACCTGCGCGAGGGCGATGACCTCAGGGCCAGCGGCACCTGCCGACGATCGGCTGAGATCCCACCGCAAGGCCCGCGGCCAATAGCGCGGTCGGGGGCGTCGTAAGGCCTGCTCGCGAGACGCGTAGATCTCGGGATCGTTTCGGCTGAGCGCATCTCCAGAACGCAGCGGGGTCGGCAGCGCAAGGCCGACTCCAGCGCACGGCCCGGCCCTTGCTGTACCCCGCTCCCGATCTTCAGACGCTCTCGAGCACCGATCTGGCCGGCTCCGGGACGATGGCTCCGAGCGCCCACGACGCGCGTTCTCGCCCCCCAAACACAGGCATCCCGCGCGACACGCCGTGCCCTCGCTCCACGATCTCGACTTGGGTTCTGCCCGCGCGGCTCTCACAACCACAGCGCGGCGGCCGGCACAGCCCATAGACGCTCGCCGAACGGCAGGGTCTCGGCTCCAGTGTTCACGACCACGCCGCCGATCCGGGCCACCGCGGCTCTCAACAGACGCGGCAGATCATCGAGTTGATCGCGCCAAGCGGCCTGATCCTGGAGTTCGGGCCCGGGCTGCGCTGGCAGATCGTCGCCCCAGACGCTCCGTCGAGGAAACCGTCGAGGCGGCGGTCGAACGGGTGCTGCAGACGTTCGAAGCGCGCGTGTCGCTGCTCGCGCCGGCCGTGCGCTGAGCGTGGGTCCCCGGCAACGCTGCGCTACGGCAAGGCGATCTGAAGCGCGGCAAGCACTTGCTTAATGCCGTGCACAAATGCGGCCGCGCCGAGATCTTCATTCTCGACCGCAACCACCATCCCAACTACTCGGCGAGCCTCGTCGATCACCACAGATCCGCTATCGCCCCGCGCCGCGAATGCGACACCATCATTGCCGTACGCCCACCATCCCATCGAATAGATGGCCCGCCGTGAGAACCAGGCGATCATCTTCGTCGTCATCCAGGGGTGCGAGATCTCGCACCAAGAGCCCAAAGGACCCGCGGCGCGTATGGCGACGATCGCCATACCTGCCCACTGGATCGACGAAGATCCAGCACCCAGGTCCCAGCTCGAGCGTCGAGGCTATGAGTAAGCCAAAACGGCTGGGTTGCCTGTGCGAACGACGACCGGTAGATCGCGGAACTCATCGGGTAGCTCAGGAGATGCACCGTCGCGGATATCCACCACGAGTGTGTTCTGACCGTCGATCTCGCAAATGCGCACGCCAAGAACGCCGTTATCGTCCATATAACGGTGCACAAATGCCTGCTGCACATCCGTAAGGCTGCTCATCTCGTCTCCTTGTGGGCGCCCTAGCACGTCAGACTGGGATCTGTCAAGCACTTCGCCCAAGCAAACTATGCCACGTATCGGCCGAAAAGCAAGCCGATCATCAGTTTCCCCGTGCTGTTCCGGAGCTGTTCACCCACTGAACGGGGCTGCCGGCACCCGCGACTCGACGATACCCGCGTTCACAGAGCTCGCGCTTGGGAGCGTCACGCAACCCTCGTCTCAGGCGTCGCCGTCGGAGCGTTCGCCGGCGCCGTCATCGCGTTCGCCATCTATGCCGCCACGCAAGTCGCCTAACATGCTCAGCATGGCTCGGATCGCGCGACTCGCAATACCACTCGCCGGGGCGTGCCTGATCGCGTTCACCGCAAGCATCGTGCTCGGCCGGCTCCACGCCGACGCCGGCTGGTACTACGGCCTGGCGATCCTGCTGGCCGCCATCGTCGGGCTGCGTACGCTCTCGCCCGGCTCCGGCGTCTCCATCAACGGCTTGCGCCGCAAAGGCCCGCATCATCACGCAGGCCAGCGGCACTTGCCGACGATCGGCTGAGACTCCACCGCAAGGCCCGCGGCCAATAACGCAGGCTGCAGCGTCTTCGGCCGCTGATCGCGCGTCGCGATCATCCTCGTACCCCGCTCCCGATCTTCAGACGCTCCCGAGCACCGATCCAGCCGACTCCGGGACGATGGCCCCGAGCGGCCACGACGCGTGTTCTCGGCCCCAAAACACAGGCATCCCGCACGGATACCCACGTGCCCTCGCTTCACGATCTCAGCTTGGACTCGCGCTACAACAGGTTCGTAAACGCGCAATTAGAAGGTGCGAAACGCGCAACACAAGGACGACGACGCGCTATGTCGGCGAGCATAGGGCGGTTGTCGGTCTCATCGCCGAGGCGGTCGGTCTGGTTGTAGCGGCGGTCGTACACTTCGCCCACCACGACATCGAGAGCAGACGTGACGCCCTCGTCCCGCGGGAGATTACCCTCGCCGGCCGCCCCACGTGGCACGCGCGCGGGAGCGCTATGAACGGGGATTGCTGTTTGCTTCGGGGGCGCCGGTGGGTTCTCGCCGTCCAGCACGCGAGATAGAATGGAGTGCATGGCGACCACATCCTCGCGCACGCTGCTCGAGCCCGGTCACGAGGCTGAGTGGGCTGTGCTCAACGCGGAAAAGCGCGAGTACCACCAGCGCACAGCGCGCGCGATGACCCCATCTGAACGCATCGCGCAAGGCCAGAAGCTCTCTCAGCAGGCCGTGAAGCTGCTGGCCTCGACGATACGCGCCGGTCATGTCCCAAGACGAGCCTTCTGGTCCTGACCTCGACGGTGTCGTAGCCGACGCCAACGCGGTCGGGCTCGAGTATGTCGTGATCGGCGGCTTCAGCGTCATCGCGAACGGGTTCTTGCGGGCCACCAAGGACTCCGATCTGCTGGTGCCAGACGATCAGGAGACCGACGAGGCGATCCTGCGTTTCTTCGAGAAGATCGAAGCATCCCGCCTGCGCGACGGCAAGGTTCTGGCCGGAGAGGACGTCGCCAGCGCCCACCACCTGCGTGTCTCAAGCCGGCACGGCATCGTCGACGTCATGCGCGGAGGACTCCCGCCGCTGGACTACGACACCGTCTCCAAAGACGCCATTGACGCCGAAGTCGGCGCACAACCGGCTCGTGTCGCCTCGCTGCGCAGCATCGTCGGCTTCAAGCGTCTCGCTGGACGTCCTCAGGACCGCCGGGACCTCGAAGAGTTGGAGGCCTTCCACGGCGAGCTGCCCATCGAGCCGATCCCCGGCTTGGACAGCTGACGTGAACACCGTGTGCTGAATCATCCATCGCGCGAGCGGATCCTCAGACGCTGCCGCACACCGATCCGGTCAGCTCCGGGGCGCCGACCCAGAGCGCCCACGACGCGCGTTCTCGTCTCTAAAACATCAGCGCAAGAGCCCACCTCATCCTCGACAGGCCCACCCTTATAGGCTTCCGCGCTCATGCCCCCCAAGCAGAGCGCCCTCATCACAGGCATCACCGGCCAGGACGGCTCCTATCTCGCCGAGCTTCTGCTCGAGAAGGGCTACGACGTGCACGGGATGGTCAGGCGCGCCTCGACCGAGAACTTCGCCCGCATCGAGCACCTGCGCGAGGAGATCACGCTGCACCAGGGCGACCTGCTCGACCAGCGCTCGCTGCTCGACGCCCTGCGCGCCGCCAAACCATCCGAGATCTACAACCTCGCCGCGATGTCGTTCGTCGCCGTCTCCTGGATCCAGCCGACGCTGACGGCCGAGTTCACCGGCACCGGCGTCACCCGCCTGCTCGAGGCTATGCGCGAATGCTGCCCCGAGGCGCGCTTCTACCAGGCCTCATCCTCAGAGATGTTCGGCAAGGTCCTGGAGGTCCCCCAGACCGAGACGACCCCCTTCTATCCACGCTCGCCCTACGGCGTCGCCAAGGTCTATGGGCACTTCATCACGGTCAACTACCGCGAGTCCTACGACCTGCACGCGACCTCGGGCATCCTCTTCAACCACGAGAGTCCCCGTCGTGGCCTGGAGTTCGTCACGCGCAAGATCACCTGGCACGCAGCCGCGATCAAGCTCGGCCTTCAGAAGGAGCTGCGCCTGGGCAACCTCGACGCCGAACGCGACTGGGGCTACGCCAAGGACTACGTCGAGGCGATGTGGCTGATGCTCCAGCGCGACGAGCCCGCCGACTACGTGATCGCGACCGGCAAATCGCACTCGGTCAGGGAGTGCTGTGAGGTCGCCTTCGACGAGGCCGGCCTGGGGGACTTCGAGCGCTACGTCACGATCGACCCCGCCTTCGTCAGGCCCGCCGAGGTCGACCATCTGATCGGCAGCCCCGCCAAGGCGCAAGCGGAGCTCGGCTGGAAGCCGCGGACCAGCTTCGAGGAGCTGATCCGGCTGATGACCCGCGCCGACCTCGAGCTGCTGTCGGGCGGCAAGCGCGTCTGAGAACGTGTTTTGAACAGGCGCGTGCCCCCCGCTCCGTGGACGCGGGGGGCACGGCCCCTTGGCGGGGCAAGCGCTTTCAGGTGGCTGTGATGTAGCCGCCCATGAAGCCGGTGTTCTGCATCGCCCAGTCGTCGCACGGGAGCATGCAGTTCCACTGGAACTTGCCTGCCTTGTTGACGGTGAGCGTGTAGGTGTGGACGCCCGGCTGGACGATGATGTTCACGCCGACCATCGGCGCGGTGATGCTGTGGGGAGCGGTGTCGGTGTTGTCGATCTGGAGCTTCAGCGGCTGGCCCACTTTCACGGCGAATTCGGTCACCGTGAAGGCGTCGTGGAGCTTGCCTTCCGGCCCCTTCTTGTATTCGGGGATAACCTTCAGGCTGACCGTCTTCGTTGCCGGGGCGCTTGCCGGGGCGGTCTGGGCGGCCGGCGTAGCGGCGGCGGCCGCGCTCGCCGGCTTGGCCGAGACGGTCGCTTCGTGTTTTTCGCTCGAGTTGTTGAGCGCGACCATCGACATCAGCACGGCGGCCAGGATGCCCAGCCCCGCGAGCGTCTGCAGGACGATTTTGCCCTTCTTGGCGACCGCGTCGTCGAAGCGCTGCTGGTCCTGCCTTTCTTGATCTGTCATCTCTTGTCACCCGCCTTGGTTGTTGCTTACCTGCAATCAAAGATTTGCCCCCCGATGACCCCTCAGGGGGCGCCAAGCGCGGAAAGTCATGCGAACGACGGCTCCATGCCATAACCTGAAGGCATGACTTCTGGTGGCCGTCGCGCTCCCAGGACGCCCCAGCTGGACGAGCTGCGCGCGTTCTGCACGGCCGTCGACCTCGGCGGCATCGGCCGTGCCGCCCAGCGCCTGCACCTCAGCCAGCCCGCCGTCTCAAAGCGGTTGAAGGCGCTCGAGCAGCTCGTCGGCACGCCGCTGCTGGAGCGCTCGGCTCACGGCGTTGAGATGACTCCCGCAGGGGAGCGTCTGTACGCGCGCGCGCGCAGGATCACCGCGGACATGGAGGAGCTTGCGAGCCTGCTCGACCAGATCAGCGGCACCGGCGAGACGGTCCAGCTCGCGATCAGCCACACCGCCGCCGAGTACGTGATGCCGAAAGCGCTCGTGCTCATGCACCGCCACACGAGCGCCCCCGTCGAGGTGCTGATCGCCAACTCGAGCGTCGTCAAGCGAATGGTGCGGCTCGGCGAGGCAGACGTCGGCGTCGCGGCGTGCATGCTCGAGGAGACCATCGACGGCGTCGAAGTATCGCCTCTGCTCGACGACGAGATCGTGGTCGCCGTGCCGCTCGCTCACCCGTGGGCGCGGCGACGCTCGATCGCTCCACAGGAGCTGCTTTCGACTCCGATCGTGCGCCGCGATCCCGGCTCGCACACGCGCCGGGTGGTCGACGAGACGCTCGAAGCCCATGGCCTCCAGACGCTGAGGGCGGCCAGCGAGGTCGGCTCGACGCAGGCGGCCAAGGAGGAGGCGCACGAGCTGGGCCTGCCGACCGCGATGTCTCGTCTTGCGCTCTCCCCCGCGGATCGTTTGGAGATCGTGGAAGTCGAGGGGCTTAAGTTCGTGCGGCGCTTCTACCTGCTGCACCCGCCCGGCTCGCTCTCGCCGTCGGCCTCCCAGCTGATGGAGGCGTTCTTGCAGAGCGCCCGCGCGCTCACTGCGTCGTGAGCTGCTCCTGAACGGGCGCGTCAGCTTCGTCCTCGTTCTCGACGACGAGCGCCACCGCGCTGACAGCGTCCTCGTCCTTGAGGTTCATGACTCGCACCCCGGTCGCCGAGCGACCCTGCTGTGAGATCCCGGCGGCGGACGTGCGCTGGACCATGCCGCCGACGCTGATGAACACGAGCTCGTGGTGCTCGCGCACGACCAGGGCGCCGGCGAGCCCCCCCTTGCGCTCGGTCAGGCCGATCGTCTTCACGCCCTTGGCCCCGCGGCTGGTCTTGCGGTACTGGGCTATCTGCGTGCGCTTGCCGTAGCCGTTCTCGGTCACGACGAGTAGGTCCATGTCGTCGCGGGCGACGTCCATCGCGATCACCTCGCCGGCCGCGCCCACGTCCATACCGCGTACCCCGGTCGTGTCGCGGCCCATCGCCCGCGCGTCTGACTCGGCGAAGCGGACGGTCAGCCCCGCCTTGGAGACCATGATGATCTCGTCGCCGTCTTCGACCGCGCGAACCGCAAGCAGCTCATCGTCGTCGCGAATGTTGACGGCGATGATCCCGTCGGCCTTGATCGGCGTGTTGTAGGCCGCAAGCTCGGTCTTCTTGATCGTGCCTTTGCGCGTCGCGAACACGAGGTATTTGGTCTCGTTGAAGTCGCGTGTCGAGAGCACCGCCTGCACGCGCTCGCCCTCGCGAAGCGGCAGCACGTTGACGAGCGCTCTTCCCTTCGCTGTGCGAGAAGCCTCCGGCAGCTCATACACCTTTGAGCGGTACACCTTGCCCCTGTTCGTAAAGAACAACAGATAGTCGTGCGTGGAGCAGATGAACAGGTGCTCGATGAAGTCGCCGTCCTTCATGTCCATGCCCGTGATCCCGCGTCCGCCGCGGCGCTGCTGGCGGTAGGTCGCCAGCGGCAGGGACTTGATGTAGCCGGTGTTCGTGATCGTTATCACCATCTGCTGATCGGCAATCAAGTCCTCGATGTCGATCTCGTCCTCGGAGTGGGTTATCTCCGTGCGGCGCTCGTCGCCGAAGCGCTCACCGATCTCCGACAGCTCCTCCTTGATGACGTCCAGCACGCGCTCCTCGTCGCCGAGGATCGCGCGCAGCTCGGCGATCCGCTCGGTCACGTCGGCGTGCTCCTGCTTGATCGAGTCGGCCTCGAGCGCCGTCAGCTGAGAGAGGCGCAGGTCGAGGATCGCGCTCGCCTGGATCGCGCTGAGCTCGAAGCGCTCGACGAGCTGTTCGCGCGCCGCTTCCCTGTCGCGCGAGGCCCTGATCAGATCGATGATCGCGTCGAGGTTCTCCAAGGCGACGAGCAGCCCCTCGAGGATGTGGGCGCGCGCCTCCTTCTCGGCCAGCTCGTGCTTGGTGCGCCTGACGATCACCTCGCGCTGATGGGCGACGTAGTTGTGGATCATCGCTCTGAGGTCGAGCGTGCGCGGCACGTTGTCGACGAGCGCGACCATGTTCACGCCGAACGTGCTCTGCATCGGCGTGTGCTTGTAGAGCTTGTTGAGCACGACCTTCGGGATCGCGTCGCGCTTGAGCTCGATCACCAGGCGCATCCCGCGCTTGTCGGACTCGTCTCTGAGGTCTGAGATCTCGGGGATCTTCTTGTCGCGCACCAGATCGGCGATCTTCAGTATCAGCCCGCCGTCGCCGCCCTTCTTGACCATGAACGGCAGCTCGGTGACGACGATCGCCTCCTTGCCCTGCTTGAGCGGCTCGACGTGCGCCTTGGCCTGCACGCGCACCCTGCCGCGGCCGGTCTCATAGGCGTCGCGGATTCCGGCCCGCCCGAGGATGATCCCGCCGGTCGGGAAGTCGGGGCCCTTGACATGCCTCATCAGCCCTTCGGCGTCGAGGCTTGGGTCCTCGATGTAGGCGATCGTCGCAGAGATCACCTCGCGCAGGTTGTGGGGCGGGATGTTCGTCGCCATCCCGACCGCGATCCCCGAGGAGCCGTTGACGAGCAGGTTCGGAAAGCGCGCCGGGAGGACAAGCGGCTCTTGGCGCGAGCCGTCGTAGTTGGGCGCGAAATCGACCGTGTCCATGTCGAGGTCGCGCAGCATCTCCGTCGCGATCCTGGCGAGGCGGGCCTCCGTGTAGCGCATCGCGGCGGCCGGGTCGTCGTCGACCGAGCCGAAGTTGCCCTGGCCGTCGACGAGCTCGTAGCGCATCGAGAAGTCCTGGGCCATGCGCACGAGCGTGTCGTAGATGGCGGCGTCGCCGTGGGGGTGATAGTTGCCCATCACCTCCCCGACGATCTTGGCGCACTTGGAGTAGGAGCGGGTCGGCCCGAGGCCGAGCTCGTTCATCGCGTACAGCACGCGCCTGTGGACCGGCTTCAGCCCGTCGCGCACGTCGGGCAGCGCGCGTCCCACGATGACCGACATCGCATAGTCGAGATACGCGGTGCGCATCTCATCCTCGAGCGCCCGCGGCTCGACATTGCCTCCGCTTAGTGTCTCCGGAGTGGCCATCAGACGTCGAGGTTGGCTACGGCTCTGGCGTTGTCTTCTATGAACGCGCGGCGCGGCTCGACTTGGTCGCCCATCAGCATCGAGAAGATGCGGTCGGCGGCGGCGGCGTCCTCGAGCGTGACCTGGGCGAGCGTGCGGCTGGCGGGGTCCATCGTCGTTTCGGCGAGCTGCTCGGCGTTCATCTCGCCGAGCCCCTTGAAGCGCTGGAGCTTGATGCCCTTCTGGGTGACGGTGAGGACGGCGGAGCGCAGCGCCTCGAACGAGGGGGCGCTCTCACGCGCGTCGCCGAGGCGGACCTCGAAGGCGGGGGTGCCGGCGAGCTCGATCAGCTGCTTGTGCACAGCGGCGAGCTGGCGGTACTCCTGCGAGTCGAACAGGCTGCGTTTGATCCTGTGCGTGCGCGCGAAGCCGGTCTTCGTCTCGACGGCCTTCACGCGCAGCTCGAGCGGATCCTGCTCGACGAGCTCGGTGGCGTGCGTCTCGCCCTCCAGGCCCTTGCGCGACAGCAGCTCGATCGCGGCGTCTGCGCTGGAGGCCTGCTCGTCGAGCAGCGAGGACTCCTCGAGGAACTGGACCATGTCGTGGCCGTGGACGGCGCGCAGCGAGGAGGACCACCCCTCGTACTGCTTGAGCAGCCGCACGAACTTCTGCCAGCGCGTGTCGGTCAGCTTGAACTGGGAGCCGTGACGGTCGAACACATTCAGCTTCTCCCACTTGTCCGAGAGCAGGATCTCCTCGAGCTCTGACTCCTTCTCGATGTAGCGCTCCTTGGATCCCTGCTTGAGCTTGTAGAGGGGGGGCTTGGCGATGTAGACGTAGCCGGCCTCGATGAGCTCCTGCATCTCACGGAACAGAAGCGTCAGGACGAGCGTGCGGATGTGGGCGCCGTCGACGTCGGCGTCGGTCATCAAGACGACCTTGTGGTAGCGGGCGTTCTCGATGTTGAACTCGTCGCGGACCCCGGTCCCGATCGCGGTGATCAGCGCCTGGATCTCCGTGTTCTGCAGGACCTTGTCGATACGCGACTTCTCGACGTTGAGGATCTTGCCGCGCAGGGGGAGCACCGCCTGGGTGTTGCGGTCGCGGCCCTGCTTGGCCGAGCCTCCGGCGGAGTCGCCCTCGACCACGAACAGCTCTGCCAGCGATGGATCCTTGACCGAGCAGTCAGCGAGCTTGCCGGGAAGGGTCGAGTTCTCCAGGGCCGACTTGCGCCGCGTCAGGTCGCGTGCCTTGCGGGCGGCCTCGCGGGCGCGCTGGGCCTGGACGGCCTTCATGATGACGGCGCGCGCCTCGCTGGGGTTCTCCTCCAGGAACTCGCCGAGCCCCGCGTTGACGACGGACTCGACGAAGCCGGCCATCCCGGGGTTCCCGAGCTTGGTCTTCGTCTGGCCCTCGAACTGGGGGTCGCGCAGCTTGACGGAGATGACCGCGGTCAGCCCCTCGCGGACGTCCTCGCCTGAGAGGTTGTCCTCCTTCTCCTTGAGCAGCCCGTGGTCGCGCGCGTACTTGTTGAGCGTGCGGGTCAGCGCCGAGCGAAAGCCCGAGGAGTGCGAGCCACCCTCGCGCGTGTTGATGTTGTTGGCGAACGAGTGGATCGACTCCTGATAGGAAGAGTTCCACTGCATCGCGACCTCCACCGCGCCTTCCTCGCCCTCGGCCGAGAAGAACACGACCTTGCGGTGGACGGTGTCCTTGTTCTCGTTCAAATAGGAGACGAAGTCCTCGATGCCGCCCTCGTAGCGGAAGGAGGCGGAGTGGCCTTCGGCGCGCTCGTCGACGATCGAGATCGTGAGGCCGCGCGTCAGGAACGCGGTCTCGCGCAGACGCTCCTCGAGCGTGTGGAAGTCGAAGTCGAGCGTCTCGAAGATGTCGGCGTCTGGCAGGAACGTGACGATCGTGCCCGTCGGGGCGCCGGCGGGCAGCTTCTCGCCCTTTTGCAGCTCCTGGAGGGGGGCGCCGCGCGAGTACTCCTGCGAGAAGGCGTGGCCGTCGCGACGGACCTCGACACGCAACTGCTCGGATAGCGCGTTTACGACTGATACTCCGACACCGTGCAGTCCGCCGGACACCTTGTAGCCGCCGCCGTCGCCGAACTTGCCGCCAGAGTGCAGGACGGTGAGCACGACCTCGACGGCTGGACGCTTCTCCTTCTCGTGCATGGCGACGGGGATGCCGCGGCCGTCGTCGACGACGGTGACCGAGTTGTCTGGGTGGATCGTGACGGAGACCTCGCTGCAGAAACCGGCAAGCGCCTCGTCCACAGAGTTGTCCACAACCTCGTAGACGAGGTGGTGCAGGCCCATGACGCCGGTCGAGCCGATGTACATGCCGGGGCGCTTGCGGACCGCCTCGAGACCCTCGAGGACGGTGATGTCTTGGGCGTCGTAACGAGCCTCGCTCGTCGCGGTCGCGCCTGCCGTCGTGGTCTTGGCGGACTTGCCGCCGGCGCTGTTGGTGCTCTTCGTGTCTGTCGCCAATAGCTCGTCCGATTACGTGAGAACGCCCCGAAGCCGGGCGCCCGAAAAGGCGCGGTCCGGGGCGAAGTGGGCTGCCATGAAGGATAGCACAGAGAGCCCTCGGATCGGGGCCTACGAGCGCCCTAAATCCCTGCAAATAAGCCAAAAAATGTAACCGTTCAGTGGGTCGGGGGGACATAACCCGGCGGCGTCGAATATGGGCGTGTGGATCGGGCGGAGGCGGAGGCGATCTATGAGGCTGGTCGGGAGGTCGTGGTCGAGGTGTTGCTGCGGATGGATCGGCGTATCCAGCAGCTGGAGGCACGGGTCGAGAAGCTCGAGCGTGAGTTGAAGAAGAGCTCGCGTAACTCTTCTCGCCCGCCGAGCTCCGATTCACCGTCGGCACCAGCGCGCAGCAAGGATCGGTCTGGTCGCAAACAGGGCGCCCAGGACGGTCACGAGGGCCACGGCCGGCCGTTGCTTCCGGCGTGGGCGGTCGATGAGGTCGTCGAGCATTGGCCGGAGCGCTGCGGCTGCGGGCGCGTCTTCGGTGAGGACGAGCGGATTGCGCTCGGCGAGCCGGCGCGCCACCAGGTCGAAGAGCTGCCGTCGATCAACGTGCGGGTGGTCGAGCACCGGTGTGAGCGGCTGCGTTGTCCTGCTTGCGGCAAGAGTACGCGCGCAGGGCTG
>DAHUYZ010000250.1 GCA_027306855.1 Solirubrobacterales bacterium
GGGCGCTGGAGCGGATCGGCGACAATGCCGTCGACGTCGGCGAGCAGGTCGCCTTCGTGATCACCGGCCTCTTCCGCGAGTTCTCCGACTCCTCGCATCGCCCCGATTCATCGGCGGGCTGAGGGCGCGCTTCGTCAGGGGCTGCCTGTCGATCGACGTCTCGCGCTCATCGGAGGGGCCTGCCCCTTCGGCAACCAAACGTCGCCAGGATGGCGTTTGGTAGCACTATCCGCTATCTCGGGGCATTATCCTTGCAAATCTGGAGCGCTGCTCCATAATTGCATAGATGATTCGAAGACGGGTCTTCCCAGAGCTTCTCACGAGATTGGCGCAGATGCCTGCCGTCGTACTGCTCGGACCCCGGCAGGCCGGAAAGACGACGCTCGCGCTCGAGCTAGCCACTGAGCGCAAGGCCACCTATCTCGATCTCGAGTCCGTGGCAGACCGCGCACGGATGCAAGAGCCCGAGCTGTACCTTGCGGACCATGCCGACGAGCTCGTGATCCT
>DAHUYZ010000251.1 GCA_027306855.1 Solirubrobacterales bacterium
CCGTTACCCCCCCAACAAGCTGATAGGCCGCGAGCCCCTCCCTGGCCGAAAAACTTTCCACCCCACCTCATGCGAGGAGAGGTCATATCCGGTATTAATCCCGGTTTCCCGAAGCTATCCCAGAGCCAAGGGCAGGTTGCTCACGTGTTACTCACCCGTTCGCCACTAGGTGCAAGCACCTCGTTCGACTTGCATGTGTTAAGCACGCCGCCAGCGTTCGTCCTGAGCCAGGATCAAACTCTCCGTTGAATGACTGACACCAGGCCACCCCGCAAGAGGCAACCCGGAAACCAGAAACCCAACCATGAGCAAATCATGGCAAAACCGCTGACCAGATCCGAAGAACCCGGTCGACGGGGGTTTGTACATTTATCATGCACTGGCTTTTAGCACGCTGTTGAGTTCTCAAGAAACAGACGCTCACCGTCGGAGGAACTTGCGTTCCCTTCCGGGGCAACCCTTAAACCTTACTCCAGAGTTTCTTTCGTGTCAACTTCGTTTCCGGA
>DAHUYZ010000252.1 GCA_027306855.1 Solirubrobacterales bacterium
TGCCGCCTGGGTCGCCTTGATGACGATCGACTTAGCTTCGCCTGGATTGCGCTCGAACCAGTCCCGCAGGTGATCGTTGCAGGCCTTCTGCACGAAGGACTTGGCCTCGGTGTTGCCAAGCTTGGTCTTCGTCTGGCCCTCGAACTGCGGCTCGGCCAGCTTGACGTGGATGATCGCCGTGAGGCCCTCACGTACGTCGTCGCCGGTGAGCGCCTCGTCCTTCTCCTTGACGAGTTTCTGCTCGCGGGCGTACCGGTTCACGATGGTGGTCAGGGCGGCGCGGAAGCCCTCCTCGTGGGTGCCGCCCTCGGCGGTGTTGATCGTGTTCGCGAATGTGTAGACCGACTCCGCGAACGACGAGTTCCACTGCATCGCGATTTCGGCAGATATGCCCGGGGCATCGTCGGAGAATTCGATGACGGACCCGTGCACGGCTTCCTTCGACCCGTTCAGGTACCGGACGAAGTCGGCGATGCCGCCGTCGTAGCAGTACCGGACGGTGCGG
>DAHUYZ010000253.1 GCA_027306855.1 Solirubrobacterales bacterium
TTCGCACGCGCCACGAGGACCTCGACCTCGACGTGCGTGTAGATACGACCAAGATCATCCCAACCAGCCGCCTGATCGCGCGGCTCTCTGGCATGCAGCCGCAGTGGACCAAGTCCATCGTCGGGGCCAACGCCTTCGCGCATGGTGGCGGCATCCACCAGGACGGCGTGCTGAAGGACGCCCGCACCTACGAGATCATGCGCCCGGCGGACATCGGCCTCCCCGACGCCGAGCGGCGCATGTATGTCGGCAAGCTCTCTGGTCGCGCGGCGCTGAACGCGCAGTTGCATGAGCTGGGCTACGACCTCGATCCCGATCAAATGCGGCGCGCCTTCACGCTCGTCAAGAATATGTTCTCCAAGAAGAAGCAGCTCGAGGAGCTGGACCTGCGCCGCTGCGCCGAGACGGCGATCAACCCGACCGCCGCCGTAGCGGCCACCGTGAGCGACGACGACGCGGGCGAGTGACCTTACCCTCTGACCCGACTCCCGCGAGGAGAAGCCGG
>DAHUYZ010000254.1 GCA_027306855.1 Solirubrobacterales bacterium
GGCGAGATAATCGAGCTGCTGAGCGCGATGAACGAGCTGGGCATCCGTCCCGAGCACGAGTGCTTCGACCTCGGCCATGTCGGAAGCCTCGCTCCGCTGATCGACATGGGGGTGCTGAAGGCGCCGCTGCATGTGGACTGCATCATGGGCGTGGTCGGCGGCGTGCCGCCGAGCGCACGCAACCTGGCAGCGATGGCGGAGAACATTCCGTGGCTGCACGTCGGGCCCGAGGGTGGCCAACGCTCGCACTGGGGCGTGATCGGCATCTCCCGGCAGCAGTGGATGCTGATGGCCGCGGGGCTGACGCTCGGCAGCTCGGTGAGGGCGGGTCTGGAGGACAACCTCTACCTACCGGATGGACAGATGGCTCGGTCCAACGGCGATCTGATCGCGAAGGCGCGGGAAATGGTCGAATACGTGGGGCGCAGGCCGGCCAGCGTGCAGGAGGCGAGGACTCTCCTGGGCGTCACGCCAAGGGCTGCGAGCAACGCGCAGGCCGGGAGG
>DAHUYZ010000255.1 GCA_027306855.1 Solirubrobacterales bacterium
GGCTCGCGGCGCTGCTGCCCGCTGTGAATGCGACGGCTGCGCCGACTGACCGCGATGCCGACGCCTTGGCGCTGCTCGCGGGGATGGCTGGCGCGCTCCAGCTAGCCCGCGCTGTGAACGACCCCGCGCTCAGCGATGCGATCTTGCTGCGGGCGCGACGACTCTACACTGAAGCGTTCGTGGAATCAGGCGCGGCGAGCGCCACAACGATGAGCGAGACACAAGGAGACGCCCGTGAGTAACGACCAGACCACCGCTCAGGCTATCACCGGAGCGCAGGCGCGCTTCACCATGCCGCCGCCTATCGCCCAGCTCATCGGCTGCCGCATCGTCGAGTCTGGCGGAGGTCGCGGCGTGATCGAGCTCGACGCCGAGGAGCGCCACACCAACCCGATGGGAACGCTGCACGGCGGTGTGCTCTGTGATATCGCTGATTTGGCGATGGGGATGGCCTATGCGTCGACACTCGCGGAAGATGAGTCCTTCACGACGCTGGAGCTCAAG
>DAHUYZ010000256.1 GCA_027306855.1 Solirubrobacterales bacterium
CACTGGCGCCGAAGTCGACCGTGCGAGCCGTGATCTGCGCGATCCCGCCGCCGCTTCCGATCGGTCCGTAGGTCACCGCGACCTTGGCCTTTTCCTGGTACTCGGGGATCCAATCCCCGGTGATCAGCGGGGCGACCAGCGTGCTGCCGGCGCCCACCAGCGTCTTGGACCCGCTCGACGCGCCGCTGCTTTCGCTGCCTTTTTCTTTGGAGCTGGAACCGCACGCGGCGACGCCCAGCATGAGCAGCGCCGCTGAGGCCAGCGCGCCGATCTTTCTCGTCTTCAATGCCAATCTCCTCTGGCTTGTCGTTTGCGCGTGGCCGGCTGTTACGCGCTTGCCGGCCACTGTGCCGCCCGGAGTGTGCTCAGCCGGGGACGGACCCGTTGTGAAGATCTCGTGAAGGTTGGGGATGGAACCGATATCCGAAGCCTGCGTGGGTGTGGATGAAGCGCCGGTCGGGCAGCGCTCGCTCCAGCTTCCCCCGCAGCTTGCTCACGTAG
>DAHUYZ010000257.1 GCA_027306855.1 Solirubrobacterales bacterium
GAGCCGGGCGTCGTCGCCGAGCGGGTCGTGCGCCTGATCGATCGACCCCGACCCCGGGTCTCGGTCCCGGCGTGGTGGGGGGCGCTGCGCGTCCTCGGGCTCCTCGGGAGCCCGATCGTCCGGCGCGCCCTCACGCTCGCGCCGCCGCGTCGTCCGGCCGACGACGGTCCCGCGTTCTCCTGGCGGGAGTAGCGAGGCGCCCGGCCGGGCTAGTGCCGGAAGACGCGCCCGCCCGTCAGGTACATCGCGACGCCCGCGCGCTCCGCCGCGGCGATCACCTCGGGATCGCGCAGGCTCCCCCCAGGCTGGAGGATGGCCGTCACGCCGGCGGCGGCGGCCGCCTCGACGCCGTCGGCGAACGGGAAGAACGCGTCGGAGGCGAGGACCGCTCCCTGGGCCCTTGGGCCGGCGACCTCGAGGGCGAGCTCGACGGCCTTCACGCGCGTCGGCTGGCCGGAGCCGATCCCGACAACGACGGCGCCGTGCGCGAGGACGACGGCG
>DAHUYZ010000258.1 GCA_027306855.1 Solirubrobacterales bacterium
CCCACGCTGGCCTTGAGCGCCTCCGGCGTGTCGATGGCCACGATCTTCCCGTGGTCGATGATGGCGATCCGGTCGCAGTGCTCCGCCTCGTCCATGTAGTGCGTGGTCAGGAAGATCGTGATGTCCTCGCGGCCCTTCAGCTCGTTGATGTAGTCCCAGATCGACGAGCGGGTCTGCGGGTCCAGGCCGACGGTCGGCTCGTCCAGGAACAGCACGTGCGGCGCGTGCAGCAGCCCGCGCGCGATCTCCAGGCGCCGCTGCATCCCGCCCGAGTACGTGCTGACCAGGCTGTCCCGGCGATCCCACAGCCCGACCATGTCGAGCACCTGCTTCATCCGCGCCTCGATCGCCGCCGCCGGGACCGCGTACAGCTCGGCGTGGAACCGGAGGTTCTGCGCCCCCGTCAGGTAGCTGTCCAGGGTGGTGTCCTGGAACACCAGCCCGATGTTGCGGCGGACCGCGTCCCGCTGGCTGACCACGTCGTGGCCGGCCACGCTGGCC
>DAHUYZ010000259.1 GCA_027306855.1 Solirubrobacterales bacterium
GTCATTTGTCCGACCTCCTCAGCCTCGTTCCCGGCGAGTTTTCATCCGCAGATCATGCTGCGCGGCGAGGAGACTCAGGTCCTGTGCGAGATGGTAGGAGCGGTCGACACACGCGCCCTCGGCAAGCATGTAGCTCACCTGACCATCGACGAGATGCGCGACGTCGAAGAAGCGCTTGAGCTCGTGCTCGACCTGCGCAGATGAAGGTTTCAGATAATCAGAATCCTGCTAGTTGTCCTTCGCAATCAAGGGTTGGATTTGCGAAGGCTGTGACTCCAGTACTTCCAGTACCTTTGGAAGGACCAGCTTTATTGAACCCCCATCAGCGGGTCAACGCGAAGATGGGCTCGCGTTTCAGGCGCAAGCACGCCGCGCCGCTCACAGCGCACGTCAGGCTGCTGATGGGCTGAGCACGATCACGCTGCTGCCAAGCAGGCTCGCGCGCCCCCACCCCTCTCCCTCTCCGGGCCGGCGCGCGAGGTAGGGCGTGCCGGGGCGCC
>DAHUYZ010000025.1 GCA_027306855.1 Solirubrobacterales bacterium
CGCACCGCTCGGTCCACAGCGCAACACATTGATCAGAGGCGTCCCCGCCACCATCTACGATGGTGGCCGCTCGATCGAGCTCTACACCGGTCGCGTAGCGATCGACGTCTTCTCCGACGGCTTCCCAGACGCCTCGCGCGCCGCTTCAATGCTCGAATCGCTCAACGCCCCGCCTTCGCCCGGCGGACAGCTCGCGCCCCCCGTCTACTGCCCAGGTCTGGCTGGGCCGATCGACTCGCGTCTGCGCCAAGTCCTCGACGGTCTGCCGGGACACCCTTGCCAGCGTGCGGCCGTTGTCGAAGCCACGAAGCGTCGTCTACGCGAGGGCGGCTGATCGTCCGATCTCACCGCCCGATCACACGCCGGCGGTCTGCTCGGCTATCGGCTGACCGATCTCGTGGCGGAGACTGAGGAAGGCGAGCGAGCCGACGATCGACGGGATCCACAGCGCGATCGCCCTGTATGTGAGGACCGCCGCGACCACCGTAGAGGCAGGACGAACACCGAACAGGACGAGCATTCCGACGAGGCCCCCTTCGACGGCGAACAGCCCGCCCGGGATCGGCAACGAGTTGGCGAACAGGCCGACGAGATACGCCATCGCCACGACCCAGAAGGCGGGCGTCGATCCATACGCCGCGAGGCATACCGCGAGGACCGCCACGTCGAACAGCCAGTAGCCGACCGCGCCGAGCAGGCGCACCTCGCCGCGGCGCAGCAGTCCAACGGCGTCGCCCACACCGCACCCCAGCGCGCTCCAGGCGACGCTCGTATGCCCCTCCCCCACCCGGCGCCGCGCCCATGCCGCGATGCCGAGCGTCCCAACGATCGCGCCAAGCGCGATCGCGGCGGGCAGAAACGTCAGCAGCGGGTTATCCGAGCCGGGCAGCAGGCCCAGCCACATCGCAAGCCCGATCGCGGCGACCGCGCCCACGTTGACGGCGCTCGTGAGCACGAACATCAACACCGAGCGACGCGCTATCCGCTCGACCGCTACACCCCTCGTTCGCAGAACCCACGCGCCCAGCGCGATGCCGGCCGCTCCGCTGACGGACACGACGGAGTTGACCGCGAGCTCCGCCAGCGACAGGCGCGTGGAGAAGCGCCGGCCGAGCTCGAACACGAGCATGAAGAGCACGACATATCCCGCGCACGACAACAGCTCGAAGAAGACGCCCAACACGACGAGCGGCACGTTCGCGTCGGTGATGCGCTCACCGGCCGTACGCAGACCGGGCACGGCCAAGAGCAGAGCGGCCACCAGCGCGAAGAACACGGCCAGGCCGATCAGGCCGTTGCGCAGCCTGCGCGACTGCACTGAGATGGTCGCATCGTCGATGCTCGCCGCGTTCGTGCGGTCGATCGAGTCGCGCATATGGTGCAGTCGCGGCATCCATTCGAGGATGACACGCCCGCGTGCCGGTCACGGAGAGGCGACCCCGCAGCGACTCTCGGCGCGGAACTCGCTCGGGCCCCGCCCATAGCGGCGGCGAAAGGCGGTGGCAAAGCTCGGCGCCTGACTGAAGCCCACGAGCCGTGCGACGTCTCGCACCGGGATCGACGGCTGCTCGACGAGCAGCTGCGCCGCGACGCTCAGCCGCCGACCGAGCAGATCCTCGTGGAACGTCAGCTGGCCGAACTGCGCATAGACGCGTGTGATCTGGCGCGAGGAGACCGCCAGCGCGTCGGCGACGGTCTCCAACGTGAGGGGCCTTCGATAGTGGCGATGGACGAGCAGGCGAGCGTGCAGATAGAGCGTGCGGCGACTCTCGAGAGGATCGGTCTTCATGCCCGCTCATCCGACACTCTCCCTTCCGCGGGACACCCCTTCGGGGGGCTGACGGATGCGGTCTACTTCTCCCCCAGCTCGAGCACCGCCAGGAACGCCTCCTGGGGGACCTCGACGCGGCCGACCTGCTTCATGCGCTTCTTGCCTTCCTTCTGCTTCTCCAGCAACTTTCGCTTGCGCGTGATGTCGCCGCCGTAGCACTTCGCGATCACGTCCTTGCGGTAGGCCTTGACCGTCTCGCGGGCGATGATGTGCGAGCCGATCGCCGCCTGGATCGGCACGTCGTACTGCTGGCGCGGAATCCGCTTGCGCAGCCTCTCGGTCAGCGAGCGGCCCATGTCGTAGGCCTTGTCGCGGTGAACGACCATCGACAGCGCGTCGACCGTGTCGCCGGCGAGCAGCACGTCGAGCTTGACGAGGTTGGCGGGCTTGTAGTCGTTCAGCTCGTAGTCGAGCGAGGCGTAGCCCTTCGTGCGCGACTTCAGCTGGTCGAAGAAGTCGAGCACGATTTCGGCGAGTGGAAGGTCATACGTCATCTGGACCCGCTCGGGGGATAGGTAGTGCATCCCGGCCGGCTCGCCCCTGCGCTCCTGGCAGAGCTCCATCACCGCTCCCACGTACTCGCGCGGAGCGATCACCTGAGCCTCGATGAACGGCTCGCGTATCTCGGCGATCGTACCGGGGTCTGGCATGTCTGAAGGGTTGTGTACCTCGACCTCATCCCCATTGGTCAACGTGACGTCGAACTCGACGGAGGGCATCGTCGCCAGCAGCTCGAGGTCATACTCGCGCTCCAGGCGCTCCCTGACGATGTCCATGTGCAGCAGCCCGAGGAACCCGCACCTGAAGCCGAAGCCGAGCGCATCCGAGGTCTCCGGCTCCCATGACAGCGCCGCGTCGTTGAGCGTCAGCTTCTCCAGGGCATCTCTCAGGTCGGGGTAGCGGTCCGAGTCGATCGGGAACAGACCGCAGAAGACCATCGGCTTGACGTCCCGATAGCCGGGCAGCGGCTCTCTCGCCTCGCGCGCGCCCGCGCCCGCGCGTGCGCGCGTAGTAAGCGTGTCGCCGACTCGCAGCTGCGTCACGTCCTTGATGCCCGTGATCAAGTAGCCCACCTCACCCGCCGACAGCTGCTGGGCCGGGGTCATCTGCGGCGAGAAGAAGCCGATGTCATCTATGTCCGCCTGCGTTCCCGCAGCCATCGCCCTGATCGCCTCGCCCTTGCGGAACACGCCGTCGACGACTCTGATGTAGGCGATCACGCCCCTGTACTGGTCGAACTCCGAGTCGAAGATCAGCGCCCGCGGTGGGGCGCTCGGATCGCCTGCGGGCGGCGGCACGCGCCTGATCAGCTCCTCCAGCACCTCGCCCACGCCCTCGCCCGTCTTGCCGCTGATCTTCAGGATCTGCTCGGCCGGCTCACCGATCAGCTCCGCGACTTCGCCCGCCACCCGTTCGGGCTCCGCGCCGGGAAGGTCGATCTTGTTCAGGCACGGGATCAGCTCCAAGCCAGCCTCGACCGCGAGATAGGTGTTGGCGACCGTCTGAGCCTCGACGCCTTGGGACGCGTCCACGACCAGGAGCGCGCCCTCGCATGCGGCCAGCGACCTCGACACCTCGTACGTGAAGTCGACGTGCCCGGGCGTGTCGATCAGATGCAACTTATACCTATGCCCATCGGACGCCTCGAAGAACACCCGCACCGCCTGCGCCTTGATCGTGATGCCCCGCTCGCGCTCGAGATCCATCGAGTCGAGCACCTGCGCCCGCATCGCGCGCTCGTCCACCGCGTGCGTCAGCTCGAGGATCCTGTCGGCCAGCGTCGACTTGCCGTGGTCGATGTGGGCGACGATCGAGAAGTTGCGGATGTGGGTTTGATCCATGGCGGGGAGAACTGTAGAAGGCCCGCCCCAACCTGCGCCCTGTCCGAGTCGCGACCCTGGCGGTAGGCTTACAGAGGTTTCGGCGGATCGCCCACTCGACCGAGAGCCCTCGGGCTCAGCCGGGCCACGCGTCCCCTCGGGGACGGCCAGTCCCGGTGGTCGAGAGTGTCCAGTGCCCAGGCGCCAGACACAAGTCCTGGGACGTAGTAGTTCAGTGGCGATCTATGACCGGACCGGGGGCCGGGCGGGCGAGAGCCTCCCGGCCCTTTCTATGCCCGTCCGAGCTGGGTCATGATGAGCCGGCGCACCTGATGGGCCTCGGGGATTCGCATCGCGAAGACGGCGCGCCCGTACACGAGGACTCCCGCTACCGCGGCTGCCCCGACGCTGACGATCTGAGCGGGCAACGAGCCTCCGAGCAGCGTGCTCAGAACCTCCCACGTCACCCACGCCGCGCCGCCGAGCAACGCCGAGGCGGCCGTGATGCGGGCGGTGATCATCGTCGTCTGCCTGCCTTCGAGCCGGCCGTTGAAGCCGACGCGCAGACGCGTCAGCAGCAGCCACGTCATCAGCGCGTTCGCCACGACGGTCCCGATGATCAGCCCGGCGATCCCCAGTGGCTTGTACAGGCCGACGCTGACGATGATGTCCACGACGATGTTGATCGCCGCGAGCCTCGTCGGGATCCAAGGGCGCTGCACCGCAAAGAAGACACGGGTCAACAGCAGGTTGATGCCGCCGAACGGCAGGCTGAACGCGAACCAGAACAGCGCGATAGAGACGAGACGAGTCGATTCGGGTCCGAATTCGCCGCGTTCGAACACGAGCCTGACGACCGGCGTGGCGAGCACGATCAGGAACACGGCCGCAGGGATCAGCAGCAGATTGATCTGGCGCATACCGACACCGATCGCGCGCCTCATCGGCGAGACTTCGCGCAGCGAGGCCATCCTGCTCAGCGTCGGGAACAGGACGGTCGCGACTGCGACGCTGAACAGGCCCTGGGGCAGCATGTAGATGCGAAACGCATTGTCGATCGCGCGCGGCGCCTGCTTGTTGACGAGCGTCCCGAAGACCGAGTTGATCAGCTGATCGAGATTGACGATGCCAAGGCCGATCGTGACCGGGAGCATCAGCGCGAAGACCTGCTTGATACGCGGGTCTTTCCAGTCGATCGAGAACTGCAGCCTGAAGTCGATCCGCCCGAGCGCCCCGAGCGCCATCAGCATCTGCACGAACGTCGCGATCAGGATCGCGATCGCGTATGCGTAGAGCTGATGCCCGTCTTCATAGCCGCCGTGGAAGTGCGGACGAAGGATGACCAGCAGCACGATGATCACGACGTTCCACACCGCCGGGGAGATCGCGGGGATCGTGAAGTGTTCGTAGGACTGCAAGACGCCGACCAGCAGGCCGTTGAGCCCGAGGATCAAGACGACCGGGAACAGCACCTGCGAGAGCCCGACCGTCAATGCTTCGAGCGGGGCCTTGAACGTCGGGCCGATGAACAGCGGCATGATGGCCCCGGCCGCCAGCACGAAGAACGCGGTGATCGCGCCCAGAACGATCAGGATGATCCAGAACAGCGTCGAGGCGAGGCGAAACGCGTCGCGCTTGCGACCCGTAGCGAGCAGTTCTGTGAACACGGGCACGAACGCGGCGGACAGCGCGGCGTTGGCGAACAGGTTGCTGACCAGGTTGGGGATCTGAAAAGCGATCGTGAACGCCGAGGCGGGGCCCTTCGTGCCGAAGAAGCTCGCGGCCACGATTTCGCGCAGCAAGCCCACTACGCGCGAGACGCCCGTCGCGATCGAGAAGATCGCGGTGTTGCGAGCGACGCGGCCTCCGCCCGGGGGAGCCGGGGGGGCCGGTTCCTCGGCGAAGGCTTCGGCGCTGGCAGACAAGGTCGCTATAGTACGGCGCTCGAACGATGGCCAACATCCACTCACAGAAGAAGCGCATCCTCCGCTCCGAGCGCGAGCGGCTCGAGAACCGCGAATACACCTCGGCGATCAAGACCTACTTCCGTCGCCTCGAGGCGGCGACCGCCAGCAAAGACGCCCAGGCCGCTGACGCCGAGCACCGCAAGCTGGTCAGCACGATCGACAAGGCCGTCAAGCGCGGCGCGCTTCACCGCAACACCGGGGCGCGCAAGAAGTCCCGGGCTGCCCGTTTGCTCTCCGGCAGCTCCTCTTAAGCCGTTATAGCCAGGAGGGCCCGCAACGCGAGCGTGTCCTCGTCGAGCGAGGACTGGGAGCTGCGCGAGCCGCTGAGCAGCGCTCCCCCGCGCGTGTCCAGCTCTAGATCGGCGATCCGGCAGAGGGCGGCTGTTAGGCGCTCGGGATCCGAGCGGGCGACGTCAGCTATCAGGCGGTCCGCGGCTCGCGACGGCATGCGCAGGTCGCGCTTGATCTCAGCGGGCGGCTCGCCCGCTTGGAGGCGCAGCGAGATGGCCTGCGCCTCCCTGAGTCGCTGGGCCATCAGATAGAGCAGTCCCGATATGCGCTCGCCCTGGGAGCGCAGGCGCAGATACGCGCGGATCGAGGACGACGCATCGCCGCCGACCAGCGCGTCGGCGAGCGCAAAGGCGCGTGAAACGGCCGAGCGCGACGCGCTCTGCTCCACTTCCTCGGCGCTCACCTTCGTTGGCTGATCGGAGGGCTCGCTCTGAAGCGCTAGCTTCTCCAGCTCTCGCAACAGCCGCTGCTGGCGCTCGCCGGTCTGCGCGATGAGCGCCTTGGCGGCGAGAACGTCGAGTGAGAGCCCTCGCCGAGCCGCCTGCTCTCGCACCCAGCCGGGAAGCTCCCAGGGCTTGACCGCCGTCTCGGCGACCACCTGTCCTTTCGCGGCCTTCACCGCGGCGTGCAGCGCAGCCGCCACTTTGCTGCGTCCCTCCTCGCGGGCGAAGAACGCGACCGTCGTGTCCGGCGGCATCTGCGCCATCGCCGGCTGCAGGTGCTCCTTGACCTCGGCCTCCTTGAAGCGCTCGGCGCCGTCGACGATGATCACGCGCTGACCGATCGCGAACGTCATCGTGGCGAGCGCCAGCGCTACGCTCTCCGGCGTCGCGTCCTGCGCTTCCAGCGTCTCGACGCTGCCGGCGTCCCCCTCTGCTTCGGCAAGCGCCCTCAAGCGCGCTCTGCGCTCCCCGATCGCTCCGTGATCGTCGCCGTGGATCAGGTATGCGGGCTTGAGCGCGCTCAACGCACTACGAGGTTAACTAGCTTTCCCGGGACCACGATCTCCTTGACGATCTCGTGCCCGTCGATGTGCGCCTGCACGTTGGGGGCAGCTCGGCACAGCGCCTTCAGGTCCTCGGGGGTCGCGTCGCTCGGCGCCTGCACGCGGTCGCGCAGCTTGCCGTTGACTTGGCAGACGAGCTCGTAGACGTCTCGTTCGAGCATCTCCGGATCGGCCTGCGGCCAGGGTTGCTCCCAGACGCGCTCGCCGGTCAGCATCTCGTAGATGTCGGCGCACACGTGGGGCGCGAACGGAAACAGCAGCGAAGCCGCCGTGGCGAGGCCGAAGCGCAGCGTATCGAGGTGGACGCGGTCGCGCAGACGCGAGCAGTCATTCAGCAGCTCCATCACGGCGGCGATCGCCGTGTTGAACGCGAAGCGACGCATATCGTCCGAGACCTTCTCGATCGCCCAGTGCGCCTTGCGCGCAAGCTCGAGGTCGTCCCCTTCCATCTCCCCTATATCCATAGTTCCGGTCGGCGCATGCACCGTCGGGGGAAGGGCCGCATGCGGTCCTTCCGACCCCGCCGCATGCGGCGGGGTCCCCAACTGATCAGCGGTATCGGCCGCCAGCCGCCACAGACGCGACAGGAAGCGATGGATGCCCTCGACCCCCTCGTCCGACCAGTCGGCGTCTTGGTCGGGAGGCCCGACGAACAGGATGTAGCAGCGGGCGGTGTCGGCGCCGTAGCGCTCGACGATCGCCGCCGGACTGACGACGTTGCCCTTTGACTTGGACATCTTCGCGCCGTCATTGGTGACCATGCCTTGTGTAAACAGTGCGCTGAACGGCTCCTGGAAGTCCAGATGACCGAGGTCCGCGAGCGCCTTGGTAAAGAAGCGCGCGTACATCAGGTGCAGGATCGCGTGCTCGACCCCGCCGATGTACTGGTCGACCGGCATCCAACGGTGCAGCGGCGCCTGGTCCCAAGCAGCCTCGTCGTTGCGGGCGTCGCAGTAGCGCAGGAAGTACCAGGACGAGTCGACGAACGTGTCCATCGTGTCGGTCTCGCGCCGGGCCTTCCCACCGCACGAGGGGCACTCGGTCGCGACCCAATCCTCCGCCGCCGCGAGCGGAGAGCGGCCATGCGGAGCATAGTCCTCGATGTCCGGCAGCTGCACAGGGAGGTCCTCGACCGGCACCGGCTGCATGCCGCAGCCATCGCAGTAGACGACCGGGATCGGGCAGCCCCAGTAGCGCTGACGGGAGACGAGCCAGTCGCGCAGGCGATAGTTGACAGAAGCGTGGCCTTTGCCCTCGCGATCGAGCCGGCTCACGATCCGAGTCAGCGCCTCGCGGTTGTGAATGCCGTCGAGCTCGACGGCGCAGTTGACAAGCAGGCCGTCGCCCGTGTACGGAAGACCCTGCTCATCCCCCCCGTCCTGCGGCGAGCCTTCGATGACGCGCTTGATCGGCAGGCCGTACGCACGCGCGAACGCATAGTCGCGCTCGTCGTGCGCGGGCACCGCCATGATCGCGCCGGTGCCGTACTCCATCAGGACGTAGTCGGCGACGAACATCGGGATCTGCTCGCCGTTGACCGGGTTCGTGACCGTCCTGCCGAGCGCCACGCCCGTCTTGGGCTTCTCGGCCGAGCCGCGCTCCTCGCTCGACTCGGCGAGCGCCTGGTTGATGTAGTCGTGGACCGCCTGCTCGTGCTCGGTGCCCTCGACCAGCCGCATCACGTCGGGGTGCTCGGGCGCCATCACGAAGAAGGTCGCTCCGAACAGCGTGTCGGGCCGGGTTGTGAAGACGGGGTATGAAACTTTTATATCCGCACAATGGAAGGTCACCTCGGCGCCCTCCGAGCGCCCGATCCAGTTGCGCTGCATCGTCTTGACGTGCTCGGGCCAGTCGATGGAGTCGAGGTCGTTCAGCAGCCGCTCGGCGTAGTCGGTGATCCGCAAGAACCACTGCTCCAGTTGCCTGACTTCGACGGTGGCGCCGCAACGCTCGCAGGCCCCATCGACGACCTGCTCGTTGGCGAGCACCGTCTGGTCGTTGGGGCACCAGTTGACAGCCGCCTCCTTGCGATAGGCGAGACCGGCGCCCAGCAGCTCCAGGAAGATCCATTGAGTCCAGCGGTAGTAGCTCGGTTCGTGGGTCCCCAGCTCGCGCGACCAGTCGATCGAGATCCCCCACGAGCGGAACTGGGCCTGGAAGGAGGCGATCGACGCAGCGGTCGAGTCGCGCGGATGGACGCCCGTCTTGATCGCGTGGTTCTCGGCGGGTAGCCCAAACGCGTCGTAGCCCATCGGGTGCAGCACGCGGTGGCCGGTGCGGCGATGGAAGTGCGCGATCGCGTCGCCGACCGAGTATTTCTTGAGGTGGCCGATATGCGGCTCGCCGCTCGGGTAGGGCAGCATCTCGAGCACGTAGGAGGTCGCGTCCTGCGGCTCTCCCGGGACCGGCTCGTTGGAGACCTCCCAGGTCCGCTCATCCGCCCACACGGCCTGCCACTTGGGCTCTATCTCTTTCGGGTCATACCTGCGCTCCGCCATAGGAGAGCGCAGGTTAGCGCCCGCTACCGGGGCCACGTCGTAGAGCGACCCCGGCCGAGCGGAGCGATCAGAACTTGTCAGGGGTGTCCATCAAGTGCCAGAACAGAGGCTGCGGCTCGTTCGATACGCCCGCCTTGCTCATCAGCTCGCCGATTTCGGCGCCCGTCGAGTCATAGAAGCCCTGGAAGCTCGCCTCATCGGGCCACTCGTCGACCACCAGAACCTCGCCGTCGCCGGCATAGAACGCGTGGTGGACCGCCCCTGCCTGCTTGGCGCGCCCCACGATCGATTGCAGCAGCTCCTCGTTGTCTTTGACCGCCTGCTCGAACCGCTGTGGATCGGCCGTCAGGCGCAGCCCCATCATCACCGACATACAGCCTCCCTTCTCGTTTGCTTGACCGACGATTCGATCAGCCGGGGACAGGCATGTCATCGCGGTAAACCCACACAGTTCCCGCGGTCCTCGAAGATGGTCTAGCGGCCGTCTCGTGTCGCTGCTTGGACCTGCTCGAAGCGAGCGTGCGACCGCACGAGCTCGACTATCTCGGCCTGAGCCTTCTCTGGCGAGCCAGCGTCGAACGGCGGCTGCGGGTCGTACTCGATGCTCAGCTGGATCGCCTGGGCGACCCTATCGCCGACGATGCGGGCGGCCAGGGCGAGGGCCATGTCGATGCCGGCCGAGACTCCGGAGGCGGTGACGATCTTGCCGTCGAACACAACGCGCTCGGACACCGGCTCGGCGCCGAGTCGGCCGAGCTCATCGATGGCAAGCCAATGACTAGTTGCCCGCACACCGGACAACAGTCCGGCGGCAGCGAGAATGAGCGAGCCGGTACACACGGATGTGGTCCACGTGGACGTCTCGTGCGCCTTGCGCAGCCACTCATGGACGGGACCCTCCTCCATGAGATCAGCCTGACCATATCCACCCGGCACGACGAGGACCTCCGGGCTCGGGAGTTCGGCGATGGACGCGTCCGCGAGCAGCGCGAGTCGCCCGTTTTCGGTGCGCTTCGGTCCCGGCTCCTCGGCTACGAACGTAACCGTCGCGCCGGGAAGGCGGCTCAACACCTCATACGGCCCGACGGCGTCCAGCGCGGTCAGACGGTCGTAGATGAGGATCGCTATGTCCATCGGGATCGCCTGCCTTCTATTGGGGGTAGGAATGGACGGCAGCGCGCTGCGACAAGTGCCCTGGCCGCCCACGGACCTGCTGAGCCGAAACGATACGATAAGCCCATCTGGGGCTATAGCTCAGCTGGGAGAGCGCCTGCATGGCATGCAGGAGGTCGTCGGTTCGAGCCCGACTAGCTCCATTCAGACCGCTACGCCATCCCGCGTTCGCGGCATCGCGGTTTCTTCGCACCTCGCTACCGTGACAGCAAACGCCAGTAGCCTATTGAGCGCGTGACCGACATACCCAAACCGATCACCGGCCGCTGCCTGTGCGGCAGCGTCACCTACAGCGTCGACGCCGAGCCGGTGTGGCAGGGGGTTTGCCACTGCTCCAACTGCCAGCGCCAGACCGCTTCGGCGTTCTCGACGATCGTAGGCGTCCCGAGCGATGCGCTCACGGTGCAGGGCGACACGCTCGCCTCGTTCAAGACCGCCAGCGAGGGCTACCAGAGCACGACGGAGCGGCGGTTCTGCTCGGCCTGCGGGTCGCCGATATTCAGCGTCATCGAATCGATGCCGGGACTGGTCTTCCTGAAGGCGGGGACGATCGACGACATATCTTGGTTTGAGCCGACGGCCGAGATCTGGACGGGCTCAGCGCAGCCGTGGGCGCCCCATTTCGAGGGTGTCGCGCGTTACGAGCGCATTCCGGAATAGCCGTTCTCGCTCGCTCAGGGTCAGAGACGCTAAGCGACGTCGTGCCAGACGTCTTCGTGCAGGACCTCGCCGTCGCCGGCATGCCTGGGCCCGAAGACGAGCAGCTCGAGACCCTCCGGGCCGGCCTCGAACGCCCTCGTCACCGGCGGAGACACTCGGATCGCGTCCATCGCCCCCACTTCGCGGACGTCGTCGTCGAGCTTGACGCGGCCGCTGCCAGAGAGGACGACGTAGATCTCCTCGGCCTGCTCGTGGCGGTGCGCGAACGCCTGACGCTTGCCCGGACGCACGACATGAAACGCGAGCCCGATCGTCTCTGACTCCAGGTCCTCGCGCGGAAAGCGCGCCTCCTGCACCTCGGCGAAACCGTACTTCGGCGCCATGTCCTCGACCTCTCGCAGGTTCTTGATCGTGTAGCTCATGCTGGCATTATCCCCAACACACGGGCCGCCGAGCCGATTGGCGAATGCGTTTGCCTGACGGCGGACGTCCGACCGACCGCCGGCGCGCCATAGGAGTTGCGCTTGGCATAGCTCCTGTGGCGTGAGACGACGAACCTCGCTCCGTAATCGTCCCCCGCCGCGCCGCGGCTCCTCGCGGATGCCGTCGCGATCGTTGGGGCATAGAACGTTACGCAGCGCTTCCCGCAGAGCCATCGCCCGAGCAGATGAGCGACGACCCCGACCCTCAGCGAACGCAGAATCCACCCGGCGCGATCGGCACGCCGTCAGCGAGCCACAATCTTGCCCACGAGCGCGATGCTCGCGCGCGGGCGCTCGCGGACGCGGCATCCCGCGGCGCCATGACGCTCGGCGAATACGCCTCCAGGGCCGGCGCTCTCGAGGACGCAAGCACGGTCGACGAGCTCGACCGTGCGATTCGCGACATTCCGGTCGAGCCAGGCGAGCAACACCCTCCCCATCGCGGCTGGCTCGTCGGGATCTTCGGCGGAACTGAGCAGCGTGGCCGCTGGCGCCTCGGGCGCACCCTGTGGATCGTTTGCGTCTTTGGCGGCGTCCGACTCGACCTCGGCAGCGCTCAGCCGCAGTCGCCGCAGTGCGACATCACCGTGCTGGCCCTCCTCGGTGGAGCAGACCTCGCTGCCCCGAGCACCGTCCCGATCTCGGTCTCGGGCTTCTCGTTCCTCGGCGGCCGCAGCGACGAGCGGTCCGCCGATCACCCACCGCTCGCGGGCGCCCCCACCCTGCGGGTGCGAGCGTTTGCGCTGCTCGGCGGCGTCAAGATCACGGAATCGCTCGACAAGAGCTGATCGCTCTTCTCGGGGTCTTTAGCGGACCGGCGGCGGCGTGCCCCGAGCGCTCGCCAGCAGCGCCGGATCCCATTCGCAGGCCACACACGCGTGCTCGAAGGCCGAGCGCGCGAACCCCAGCGCAAGCCCACCCGGATCAGCGCTAGTAATCACATCCCGCCAGTCGAGCACATACTCGCCTAGCGCCGCCTCCCAGCGTGCGGCGGGCGGCGAGAGCCGTGCGCCGGCGAATCCGCTCGGGGCGGGATGGGCGTAGGCGTAGAACGCTGCCCTGGGATATTTGGGATCGCCGGGCCACCAACCGATGGCGACCTCTTGGACGTCCATCGCATTGCGCATGATGAAGTCCTCCGATGGGGGATCGGCGGGCGCACCCGAGAACAGGTTGACAGCCAAATCGAACGACCCCCACCATGCGTTGACAGGCGTGCAACGCCCGCGATACGGAGCCCGAAACGCGGCCAACACCAGCGCTGCACGCACCGCCGCGGCGAAGTAGGAGCTCGCCGCGCCGGGGTCATAACTTGCGTGCTCTGAGTCCTCGTCGAGCAGCACGTTCCACCAGACCTCCTGTGGCGTGGCATCGATCTCCACCGCGCCGACAAGCGCACGCACGGCGGTCAACACCTCCTGAGTGACCTCACCCACCGGCCGATCGAGCGTGAGCGCTACGCGTCGAGTGCGCCCGTCGCTGTGCTCCACGAGCGTCTCGTGTACCCGCAGGTCGATAACCACGGCAAACGCTCCCGAACCGTCGGGCGCAGGCAGCGGCAGTGTCTCCCAGCCTCGCGCAGTCAGCCGCAGAGCGGCGTGCTGCAACTGCGGCTCAGGCGGCGCGAGCGCCACTGCCAGCTTGCCCAGCACCTGAGTGTGAGCGTGCAGCGTGTCGCACGTCGCGCTCCAGTCCCGGTAATCGACCGAGGGCCAAGCCGCACACGTGGGCATGCCACCGATTCTTGCAGACCCGTCTGCGAAGTTTCGCCCAATTTACGTTCCCCTACGCGACGTCCCGCCAGAAGTCCTCGCGCAGGATCTCCCCGTCGCCGGCCAGCAACTCCATCAGCCTACGTCTACATCCTCGGGTGGCATCTCGGAGCGGGATGCTCGACCTTCCGGATACGTGTTCCACGGATGTGTCGGACCCGACTACCATACGGTCCGTGAGTAGCCAGCGAGTGCCCGGCGGGGTGGTACATACGCTGCCCGCAGACTTGCGCGAGATGCTGATCGCGAACGCCACGGCGCTCGATGCCTGGAGGGACATCACGCCCCTGGCCCGAAACGAGTTCATCTGCTGGGTCGAGGACGCCAAGCAGCAGACGACCCGAAAACGTCGCATTCGGCGGACCAAGGAGGAGCTGGAGGAAGGCATGCGCCGTCCCTGCTGCTGGCCGGGGTGCAAGCACCGAGAGCGCAACCGCAGGTAGGCAGGGGATCCTCGGTCAGTCGATCAGCCGCTTCCCAAGCCGCCAGATCGCAAGACGCCACATGAGCACAGCAAACGCGATCAACACCGCGGCGTGACCGAGATCGGCGACTCCCAGCGCATTCAGCGACGCGTCGCGGACCAGTTGGACGCAGTGGTACAGCGGGTTGATCTGAGCGAGCGCGCGAATCACGGGCGGAAGCGTTGAGATCGGGAAGAACGAGCCGCCGACGAGGAACATCGGCGTCAGCACCGCGCTCGTGACGTAGTTGAAGTTGTCGATCGTCTTCGCGACCGCCGCGATCGTCACGCCGAAGCCCGCGAACCCAAATCCGGCCACGAACCCGATCAGCGGCACGAGCAGCATCCCGGCCGCCGGTTCCAGGCCGAACGCCAGCCCGACCAACAGCGGCGCTAATCCATACACGCCCGCGCGCACCGAGATCCACAGCATCTCCGCCGTGATCAGCTCCTCGACGTCCACCGGCGCGGCGAGGATCGCGTCGTAGGTGCGCTGGAACTGCCAGCGCACGAACGTGTTGAACATCCCCGGGAACGCCGATGAGAACAGCACGGCCACGGCGACCACGCCCGTCGCCACGTACTGGACGTACTTCATCCCCGCGACATGCGGCAGCAGAGAGCCGAAGCCGAGTCCGAAGGCAAGCAGGTAGATCGTCGGCTGGACGATCGACGAGAAGGTCGTCGCCTTCCAGTACCGGCCAAAGATCGACACGTCGCGACTCATCACTCCCGCCAGCGCCGCCGGTTCCAGGCGACCGACCCGCGCAGCCGGCGCACGGTCCTTGGGCGCTCCCGCGGTCACCGCCCGCGCGCTCATTCGATCTGCTCCCCCGTCAGCGCCACGAACGCATCCTCCAGATTCGCCGGACGGCGGACACCTTCCGGAGCCTCGCCGTCGAGCGACTCCGCGCGCATGATCGCCACCACCGGTCCGCTACGACGACTCGACCAGCCCCTGCTCGTAGCCAGCTCGCTGACCTCCGCGAGCCTGTCCGGCGAGCCGTACACCTCGATGACCTGCTCGCCCGCGTGCGCTCGCACCAGCTCCGCCGGAGGGCCTTCGGCGACGATCCGGCCGTGGGACATCACGGCGACGGTGTCCGCAAGCCGCTCGGCCTCCTCGATGTAGTGCGTGCTCATCAACAGCGTCACGCCCTCGGCGCGCAGATTGTCGATCAACGACCACAGCTCCTGGCGTACCTGCGGGTCAAGCCCCACCGTCGGCTCATCCAGCAGCACGAGTCGCGGCCGATGGATCAGGCCACGTGCAACCAGCAGCCGGCGGCGCATTCCGCCCGAGAGCTCGCGCACGATCGTGTCAGCGCGGGGAACCAGGTTTGCGATCTCCAGCGCCCGCTGCACCGCTGCGGAGCGCTCTCCCCTGGACACGCGGTACAGACGCGCGAACACGGTCAGGATCTGCCGGCACGTCAGCTCGACGTCGAGGTTGTCCAGCTGCGGCACCACTCCCATCTCCAGGCGCGCCTGCTTGGACGCCCGCGGCAGCTCGTAGCCCAGCACTTCGAGCTGACCCTCGTCGGCCAGCGTCTGCGCGGTCAGCATCCGCATCGTCGTCGACTTGCCCGCGCCATTCGGCCCCAGCAGCCCGAAGCACACGCCCTTCGGGACATCCAAGTCGAGACCGTCCACGGCGGTGACCGGGCCGTAGCGCTTGACCACACCTTTCAGCGAGATCGCCATGGTCTCGCGCGAGGCTGTCGACGGCCGGTCGCGATCGTGTTGGGTGCTCGCCATTTCCCCGCACACTGTAGGTGGCCGGAGCGCGCCGGGGCAGGAATCTCCGATCTGCCCGTCGGCGATCCATCCGTGCTCGCAACGATCATTCCCCCACCGGACAACCCACGAGGAGGAACCCATGGCGGACGAGACAGGCGAGCCCGAGGGCATCGGAGGCGAGGGCCCGGACCCGCGCGCGCGACTGATGCACGAAGTCGCCGAGCAGATGGACGCGATCGAAACCGACTTCGGCGACGGATACCAGATCGGCCGCGTGATCACGATCGTCGAGGTCATACGCCCGGACGGCAACGTCGAACTGCGGCTGCGAGCGGGCCAGTATCCGTGGGTCGCGATCGGCATGCTCGACTGGGCCAAGAAAAGCCTTGAAGCCGCCGCGCGGGGTGGGTAGCTCTCGAGGCTAGCCGCCCAGCTCAGCGAGCCGCCGTTCTAGCAGGCGGCGCTCCGCGTCGTCGCTGACGAGCTCGAGCGCGCGGCTATAGGCATGGCGCGCCTGCTTGTTTCGTCCAAGCCGGCGCAGCAGCTCTGCCCGGGTGGAGTGCAGGTAGTGGATATCCTCGAGCGGCAGCCGCTCGAGGATCGCGAGACCCGCCTGGGGACCATGGTGCTCGGCGACCGCGATCGCCCTGTTCAGTTCCACGACGGGCGAGTCCATCAGGGGCGCCAGCTCGCCGTACAGGGCGATGATCTGCGGCCAATCGCGCGGCTCCTCGGTGTGCAGGCACGCGATCGCCGCCTGCAGCACATACGGACCGGGCATCCCGGTCGCGGCCGCAGCGGCATCCCCCCGCCCACCGCCGCTGCATAGAGCAAGTGTACGGTCGAGCACGGCGCGGCCCTCGGAGATCTGCGCGGCATCCCACAGCGAGCGGTCCTGGTCTGAGAGCAACACGATCTCGCCGTCCCTGAAGCGCGCATCGCGACGTGAGTCTTGCAGCAGCATCAACGCCAGCAACCCATGAGCCTCCGGCTCGCCTGCCATCAGCTCGACGAGCGCTCTGCCGAGACGGACCGCCTCGTCCACAAGCTCTCTGCGGGTCGGCTGGGCCGAGTACCCCTCGTTGAAGATCAGGTACACGACGGCCAGCACAGCCGCGAAGCGATCCGCCAGCAGGTGATCGGGCGGTACCCGGAAGGGAATGCCGGCGGCCTTGATCTTGCGCTTCGCGCGCACGAGCCGCTGGGCCATCGTCGGCTCGCTGACCAGGAAGGCGCGCGCGATCTCGTCCGTGCTCAAGCCGCCAAGCGTCCGCAGCGTGAGCGCGACCTGGGCATCGATCGAAAGCGCCGGGTGGCAGCACGTGAAGATCAGCTCGAGCCGCTCGTCCCCAAATGCCTCATCGCCCACGGTCTCGCCGGCCGTCTTGCCCTCACCCTCCCCTGAGTCCAGGTCCCCATGGCACACACCGCCACCCGCGACCGGCGTCAGCTCTGCCAGCAAGGGCAGCTTCTGCGCCAGCGTACGATCGCGACGGATCCGGTTGATCGCCCGGTTGCGCCCGACCGTCACTAGCCAGGCGCCCGGGCTCTCGGGCGCGCCGTCACGCGCCCAGCGCTCGGCCGCGATCGCAAACGCCTCCTGCGCGGCCTCCTCGGCAAGCTCGAAGTCGCCGAGGAGGCCAATCAACGCAGCGAGGACCCTCCCCCACTGCTCGCGAAACGCCTGTTCCAGGATCGCGGGCGCCCGGTCGCTCAGAGCTCGATCACCTCACCACTGCACGATCGGCCGGACCTCGACTGCGCCGCCAAGGCGGGCCGCCGGAATCCGCGCCGCCAGCTCGATCGCCGCGTCGAGATCGTCGGCCTCGTAGAGCAGATAGCCTCCAAGCGCCTCCTTCATCTCCGCGAACGGGCCGTCGGTGGTCAGCGTCTTGCCGTCCTTGACCCTCACGGTGGTCGCCATCTCGGGCGACTCCATCCCTACGCCGGGAGTGACCCCGGGCGTCATGTTGATCGCCTTGTAGTCGGCGAACACCGCCTGCTGCTGCTCCTCGGACAGCGTCGCCCAGGCCTGCGGGTCGCGCGGCGTCGGCGTATCGCCCTGGTGAATCAAGAGCATGAACTTCATTGCTCGTTCTCCGTCGAGGATTCCAGCGCCGCCCGGACGTCCTCGGGGAAGTCCGAGAGCTCCTGCACCCGTCGCAGCTCGATGACGACGCCTCCACCGACGGGGCAGCGTGAGGCGAGGGCTATCGCCTCCTGCTTGGACTCTGCCTGGATCATCCAGAAGCCGCCGATGACCTCCTTGGTCTCGGCGAACGGCCCGTCGCTCACGACCGGCTCGCCGCTCGCGAACGTGATGCGCGCCCCCTCCGACGGCGGGCGCAGCCCGTCGAGCGACAACAGGGCGCCCTCCTTGCGCAGCTCCTCGTTGTAGCGGCCCATCGCCGCCACGGCCTCCGCTGAGGGCTCCCAATCTCCCTCGCTCTGCAGGCCCGGGTAGATGAACATCATGAATCGCATAGGGCACGTCTCCTTGTCTGTCTGGTTGGCCGTCCCGGTTCCCCGGAACTCGTTCTATCCCCTAGACAAACGAGCGGCCCGGAAATCGACAGCTCTTCAAATCAATCTCGTCTGCGCCTTCTCATGTTCGAGCAGCCACACCTTGCGGTCCAGCCCTCCGCCGTAGCCGGTCAGGCTGCCGTCGGCGCCGATCACACGATGACAGGGCACGATGATCGCGATCGGGTTGCGCCCGTTCGCGAGGCCGACGGCGCGCGAGGCTCCGGAGCTGCCGATGCGAGCGGCAAGCTCACCGTAGCTGAGCGTCTCGCCGTAAGGGATCTCGCGCAGTCCGGCCCATACCCGACGCTGGAAGTCGGTGCCGTGCATCGCGAGCGGCACATCGAACTCGGTCAGATCGCCGGCGAAGTAGGCGCGCAGTTGCGAGACCGTCTCGCTGAAGACGGAGTCGTCTCGCACGCACGTCAGCGGCAACGTCGGCGCGTGACGCTGGTTGTGCATATGAACACCGCTGAGCACCCCATCGCGATTGGCGGTCAGCGTGAGCTGCCCGATCGGACTGTCGATCGTCGTCGTCGGTGTTGTCGGTGTTGTTGCGAGCGCCGTCATGCGACCTCCTCGATGAGATTGACAGAGTTGGGGTTCCGCGCGAGGCCGTTGCCGGTCGGTGGCCAGTCGTTGATCGGATGGCTTCCCGCCGACCACAGATACTGGACGGCATAGGCGCGCCAAGGACGCCAGCGCTCGGCACGTGCGAGCAGCGCGGTCGGCGTGCCGGCGATCCCAAGCGCCGCGGCGGCCCTGCGCACGCCGAGGTCGCCGACGACGAACGCGTCGGGGTCACCGAGTGCGCGCATCGCGATCGTCCCGATCGTCCAAGGACCAAATCCGGGCAGCCCTGACAGGACCGAAAGCGCGTGCTCCCGATCGCACCCGGGATCGAGGGACAGACGTTCTTCGCCAAGCGCCTCCACCAGCGCCGCAACGCTTGCGCCACGCCCGCCAGCAAGCGCCAGGTCCGCGTCGATCAGCCCCCGCGGCGCCGGGAACAGGTGCGTCAGACCGCCGCCAGGATCGTCGATCCGCTCGCCGTATCGTGCGACGATCCGCGCCGCAGTCGTTCGCGCCGACGCAGTCGAGACCTGCTGTCCGAGCACCGCCCGCACCGCAAGCTCGGCCCCGTCGACGCAGCGCGGCACCCTGCGACCGGGAGCTCGCGCGACCAGCGGGCACAAGTCGGAATCCCCGCGCAACAGCTCGTCGACAGCCACAGGATCGGCGTCGAGGTCGAGCAGCCGGCGGCAGCGAGCGATCGCGGCGGTCAGGTCGCGAACATCCGAGAGCGTGACCTTACACGCCACATACTCCGCCATCGGCGTCAGCTCGACTATCCCAAGGCCGTGGTCGAGCCGCAACGTGCGCCGGTACGTGCTGGCCTCGACCTCCTCAACACCCGGAACGGCCGTCGCGGCGAGGTGCCCGAACAGGTTGTCCGGGCACAGCGGCCGGCGGAACGGAAGCTTGAGCGCGATCGTGTGAGGCGTAGGGCAGTCCGAAGACGGGGTCCCATCGGAGGATCGTGCCCTGAGGGACACACCGCTTGCCGTCACGCCCACGGATCGCGATTGGGCGGCACGCCGGCGCAGGGCGCTTGGCGTCAGCGCGAACACCTCGCGGATCGTGTCGTTGAACTGCCGCACGCTCGAGAAGCCCGCGCCGAGCGCGACTTCGGCCATGGAGAGTGTCGTCGTCTCGATCAGCACGCGGGCCGTCTGCGCGCGCTGTGCGCGCGCTATCGCGATCGGCCCAGCCCCCACCTCGGCGAGCAGCATCCGCTGGATCTGGCGAACGCTGTATCCGAGCTGTGCAGCGAGGCCCGGCACGCCAACTCGGTCGACGATCCCGTCGGAGATGAGACGCATCGCCCGCGCAACCGCGTCCGCGCGCGCGTCCCACTGCGGCGAGCCCGGGCTCGCATCGGGCCGGCAGCGCTTGCAGGCCCGAAAGCCCGCCTGCTGGGCGGCGGCGGCCGACGGGTAGAAGCGCATGTTCTCGCGCTTGGGCGTGATCGCGGGACAGCTCGGCCGGCAGTAGATCCCGGTGGATAGCACCGCCCCAAAGAACCACCCGTCAAAGCGCGGGTCCTTCGAGAGAGCGGCCCGATAGCAGCGCTCGAAATCCTCGATCACGCCTCGCAGTGTGACCTACTCGGCAGCGGATGTCTGGCGGGATTACGACATGAAAGTCCATGCCGGCGGGCACGGACGCGTGCGGAAGGCTCCTGTCATAACGTTGAGTCGTGCTCGTTGAATTGCTCTACTGGGACGGTTGCCCTTCGCACCCGCAGGCACTCGCGGATCTGCGCGCGGTGATGAATGAGATCGGGCTCGACCCAGAGCAGATCGTCGTGCGCGAGGTCAAGACGGACGCCGACGCGGAACAGGAGCGCTTCGTGGGCTCACCGACGATCCGTATCGACGGACATGACGTTCAGCCCCCAGACGAGGAGCCATACGGGCTCACATGCCGGATCTATCATCGCCGCGACGGACGCATCTCCCCGACGCCGGATCCAGCCGACATGCGCGATGCGCTACTGGCGTCACGGGAGCGAGAGTCGCGACAGCAATAGACCTATCGACTGGAGGAATCAGATGACAGCGATCGCAGAGCCAGCGCCGACGTTTGCCCTTCCGGACACCGGCGGCACAACCCACGAGCCGGGCGGTGCGCCTGCGACGGTCGTCGTGTTCACGTGCAACCACTGCCCATATGCGCTCGCCTGGCACGATCGGATCATGGCGGTGGCGCGGGACTACGCGGCTCGCGGCGTTCGTATGCTTGCGATCAACCCCAACGACGCCGAGCGCTATCCGCGCGACTCCCTCGACGCGATGCGCGCCAGGGTCCAAAGCAGCGAGTTCGACAGTGTCCCTTATCTGCGCGACGAGTCCCAGGACGTCGCCCGCGCCTATAACGCAAAGACCACCCCCGACGTGTTCGTGCTGGACTCAAACGGCATCCTTCGCTACAGAGGCTCCCCCGACGCAGACTACGAAGATCCCGCTCAGAACGCCTCCTACCTGCGGGACGCCGTGGACGCGGTTCTGGACGGTCGCGATCCCGACCCTGCCGAGACGACACCTGTAGGCTGCTCGATCAAGTGGAAGCCTTAGGCCGTCCTAATGTCTAGAGACCAGACTCGGCAAGAAAGGCGCATGAGATGACGGGCGTACGCACGACAGCTCTGATCGGGGTCTTGGGCCTGGCGATCGGTGGCTGCGGCGGCTCATCGAAAACGGCGCAGACGACCTCAACGACGACGCCGAGCACGCAGACTACGACCGCGCCTACCGCAGCCCCGCCGGCCTCCAGCGAAGTCGCGCCCGGTGTGGTCAATGCATCAGAGGCTGGCGTGGACGCGACCATGCACGCGAGCACGCACAAACCCCGCATCAACGACCCGTGGCCGGTCAGCTTCACGGTCACGAGGACAGGCAAGGCCGTCAAAGCCGAAGTCCGCTACCAGTACCTGTTCGCGGGACAGGTCGTCGCGCGTCGCTCCCACTATGTCTTCGAGGGGAGCTTCCACGACACGTTCCACTGGCCCGCCTCCGCGGTCGGCTATCCGCTTACGTTCAGGGCCGTGATCACGGCGGCGAATGTCACGCTCAATCTCGACTATCCGGTTCAGGTCGTCCGCTGAGGGAGCCGGACTCGTCCTCCTCGTGATCGTCGGACACGTCTCGAAGCGGGGACGCCGACACGACGCCAACGCCTATTCTCCGGTCTGATCAGCGTACCGGCGCGCCGGCGCTTCTCCCCAGAGCTGCTCGAGGCGATAGAACTCGCGCGTGGCGGGGGTGAAGATGTGCAGGATCACGTCGAGGTAGTCCATCAGGATCCAGTCGGCGCTCTCGACTCCCTCCACACGGCGGGGAAGCACACCGTGCTCGGCCTTGATCCGCTCGAGCACCGCGTCGTGAATCGCCTTGGTCTGGCGCTGGGTGTTGCCCGTGCAGATCACGAGCCGATCGGTGTAGCCGATCACGCCCTTCATATCGAGCTCTACGAGATCGACCGCCTTCTTGTCCTCCGCGTAGCGACAGATCTCTCGCGCCAGCTCGTCCGAACTCATGACGGCACCTGCGCCGCTTCGGTCTGCGCCTTGGGCGCGTAGAGGTGATGCTCGGTTATGTAGGAAGCGACCTCGGGACCGACGAGCGGCTCGATCTGCTCACCGGCGGCCGCTCGCTCGCGAACGACCGAGGATGACACGTCCACGCGCGGTATCTCGAGGAAGACGGTCCGTGAAGCGTCGCCGATCGACTCGAGCGCCCGCAGAACCTCCTCGCGCGAGACCCCCTCACGCTCGGCGACGGCAAGTCGCGCAAGTCCGAGTATCTCCTGCGGCTCGCGCCACGAGGCGAGCGTGCATGCCATGTCGGCGCCCACTATCAACGTCATATCAGCGCCGGGGCGATCCCCATCGATGGCGCGCAGCGTATCGACGGTGTAGGACGGCGGGTCGCGCTCCAGCTCGAGCGTACACACCCCGAGGCGGGGATCGTCGCCGATCGCCACACGGCACATCCGTAGACGGTGCTCAGCGCCGGGATCGTCTTCGACCGGCTTGTGGGGCGGGACGAGCGCCGGCGTGAACAGGACACGGTCGAGGCCCAGCTCGCCGGCTGCCGCGCGAGCGAGCGCCAGATGGCCGACATGCGGCGGATTGAAGGTTCCGCCAAGAATTCCGATCCGCTCGTTGGGAGACTGCGACGTCTGCACGCGCGCCGTTCTCAAGCGCGCACGTGGCCGGCGCCCTCGACCAGGTACTTGAACGTGCACAGCTCGCGCAGCCCGATCGGGCCGCGCGCATGAAGCTTCTGGGTCGAATTGCCGATCTCAGCGCCCATCCCGAACTCCCCTCCGTCGGTAAAGCGCGTCGAGGCGTTGACGTACACACACGCTGCGTCGACGCCACGCTGAAAGGCACGCGCCGCCGCGGTGTCGCCGGTGACGATCGCCTCCGAGTGGCCCGAGCCGTAGCGCTCGATATGGTCGATCGCCTCGCCCACCGAATCGACGACGGCGACCGCAATCCTCATGGACAAGTACTCGGTCTCCCAGTCCTGCGCGGCCGCGTCGATCAGGCTCGCGTCGAGCTCCCCGGCAAGCGAGCGCGCTCTCTCATCGACTCGAAGCTCCACGCCGACCGCCGCCAGCTCCCGCAGCATCCCCGGCAGGAAGGCGGGGGCTATGCCGCTGTGCACGAGCAGCGTCTCGGCGGCGTTGCAGACTCCCGGGCGCTGCGTCTTTGCGTTCATCACTATCGCTTTCGCCATCCCGAAGTCGGCGGACGCGTCGACGGAGACGTGGCAGATGCCGGACGCCGCGTACATCACCGGCACCGTCGCGACCTCCTCCAACGCGGCCTTCAAGCCCTCGCCGCCGCGGGGGATGAGCAGGTCTACGACTCCCTCCTGGCGCGCAAGCTCGGCGAGCTCCTCACGACCGTTGCCCGCGATCAGCCCGACGCAGCCGGGCGGTAGGCCCGCATCGATGACCGCCTGCCCGGCAAGGGACGCGAGCACGGCGTTGGAATGCGCAGCCGTAGATGACCCTCTGAGCACGATCGCGTTCCCCGACTTCAGACATAGCGCCGCCGCGTCGATCGTGACGTTCGGGCGCGCCTCGTACACAACCGCCACTACCCCCAGCGGCACCCTTACCTTGCGGATGTCGAGCCCGTTCGGAAGCCGATGACCGTCTATCACCTCGCCCACGGGATCGGGCAATGCAGCAATCGCCTCGACCGCGTGCGCGATGTCCGCGATCCGAGACTCGTCGAGACGCAGCCTGTCGAGCAGGGCGTCGCCGATGTCCGCCTGAGCCCCGGCCGCAAGATCGAGCTCGTTCGCCTCGAGGATCTCCGGCACACACTCTCGCAGAGCGCGGGAGATCGCAAGCAGCGCCGCGTTCTTGGTGTATGTATCGATGCTGCCGAGCACCCGTGCTGCTTTGCGGGCCGCAGCGCAGATCTCGGCGACTTGTGAGGTGGTGGTAGCCATGAGCGATGTAGATGAGAGCGGACTCGAGAATGAGATCGAGAGCAGACCGAGAACCGACTTCTACAGAGTACGAATCAGCCGAGCACCAGATAGTCGCGGTGCACAGCCTCGTCGGTGGCGCGCGGCAGAAGTTGCTGGATCGCTCGCGAGTTCATCCCCTTGACCCGCGAAAGCTCATCGGCCGAATAGTTCGAGATGCCCTTGCCGACCATCTTCAACGCCCCCGAGACGGAGTCGCGCTCGAAGATGTCGACCGCGTCTCCAGCATCGAACAGACCATGGACTTCCACTACGCCCACCGGAAGCAGGCTGGTCCCATCCTCGCGTAGCGCCCTGGCCGCCCCCTCGTCGATGTGAAGGCGGCCATGACTGGGCTTCGCGTAGCGCAGCCACAGCTTGAACGACGAGTAGCGCGCGGCCCGGGGCGGGAAGTTCGTCCCCTCCATGTGACCGGCGAGCACCGCCCGCAAAGCGCCGTCGCGCACCCCATTGCAGATCACGACACGGATGCCGGCGGCGGTCGCCATGTCCGCCGCGACGACCTTCGAGCGCATCCCGCCCGAGCCGAACTGTGAGGTCGTGTGTCCCACCTCGATCCCCTCCATCGACTCGAAGTCGCCGACCTCGTGTACGAGCCGCGCGTCGGGATCATGGCGCGGGTCGGCCGTGTAGAGGCCGTCGATGTCCGTCAGCAGCACGAGCAGGTCGGCCTGGACGAGGATCGCGACCTGAGCGGCGAGGAAGTCATTGTCCCCGAAGGAGATCTCGTCGGTTGCGGTCGTGTCGTTCTCGTTGATGACCGGCACCACGCGCCAGTCGAGCAGCTTGCGCAGGGTCTGGCGCGCGTTCAGATAGTGCGTGCGGGCGCTCATGTCCATGAACGTGAGCAGCACCTGCGCCGACACCAGATCGCGCTCGCGCAGCAACTCGTCGTAGACGCGGTAGAGCTTGCCTTGACCGACCGCGCTGGCCGCCTGCAGCTCATCGACCGCTCCGGGCCGGGCCGGCAGCCCCATGATCCGCACGCCGCGCGCGATCGCCCCCGAGGAGACGATCACGACCTCCTTGCCTTCGCGGTGTAGCGACGCCACGACGTCGCAGATCCGAGTCAGAACGCCACTGCGCAGCTCGCCTTCCTCGTCGGCGACGATGCTCGACCCGAGCTTGATGACCACGCGCTTCATGGACGGAGCTTATGGAACGCCGCTACCAAGAAGGCGCCTCCGGCTCCAGCTCGAAGGCGACCCCGGCGATCTCGATCTCATCCCCGGCCTGAAAGCCTTCGGCCTCGAGCGCTCGAATCACCCCGATCTTGCGCAACCGCGTCTCCAGATACGCCATCGCGTCCTCGTTGTCGATGTCGTAGCGCGCGATCAGCCGCTCAACCCCCTTGCCGGTGACCTTGAACGAGCGGTCGCCTGCGCGTTCGACGACAAAGCCGCTGGGCGCCGCCGGCCTGAACACCATGTGCTCAGCCAGCTCCAGATCGGCTTGCGGAGCCTCCGCGGCGGCGAGCCCATCTTGCGGCTCGCGCGTCAGCGCCGGTACGCGACGCAACAGCTCGCCCGCGAGTTCGTCGATGCCGGCGCCGGTGGCGGACGAGGTAGCGATCACCGCCATCTGCGGTCCCAGTCGCTGCGACCATTCGCGGACCGCCTCTTGTGCCCGCCCTGGCGGTACGAGATCGGCCTTCGAAAGCGCAAGCACTCTCGGCAGACGCGCCAGGCGCTCGTCGTGCGCGGCGAGCTCACGCTCGATCGTCGCGTAGTTCACCAGGGGATCGGCCTCCTCGTCCTGTGACAGCTCAGGGGCCAGGTCGAGCACGTGTACGAGCAGCCGCGTGCGCTCGACATGCGCGAGGAAATCGTGCCCGAGCCCCGCGCCCGCGCTTGCCCCTTCGATCAGGCCGGGAATGTCGGCGATCACGAGCTGGCGCTCCTCACCTTCGAGCACGCCGAGCACGGGTGAGAGCGTGGTGAAGGGATATGACGCGACCTTGGGAGTCGCGCGCGTCAAACGTGCGAGCATCGCAGACTTGCCGGCGTTCGGCAGTCCCACGAGCCCGACGTCCGCGAGCAGCTTGAGCCGCAGCTCCAGCCAACCCTCCTCGCCGGGCAGCCCCCGCTCGGCGAAGCGCGGAGCTTGGCGCGTGGGGGTGGCGAAGCGCTTGTTGCCGCGCCCGCCCGAGGCGCCCCTTGCGACAACCGCGCGCTGACCAGGGGCGAGGAGGTCCCAGCGGCGACCGATCAGATCGCCCTCGGCCGCCTCGACCTGGGTCCCGGGTGGCACCTTCACGATCAGCGTCTCGCCGTCTGCGCCATGTCGTAGCGCACCCCCGCCGTGGCCGCCACGACCGGCACGGTAGTGCGTCTTGCGCCGGAAGCTCTGCAGGTCGCGCAGCTGATCGTCGCACTCGATCACCACGTCGCCCCCGCGCCCACCGTCACCGCCGTCGGGGCCGCCGCGCGGCACGTGCGCTTCGCGACGAAAGCTATGACTCCCGTCGCCACCGGCGCCGGCCCTGACTTCGATTCTCGCGCGGTCGTGCAGCATCGGTCAATCGTGACATCCCGATCCGCCGGCGCCCTCGATCTGAGCGCGCGGATGCGTTGTGCAGGTCGGTGTGCAGCTCGCCTACGTTTAGGCGTCTGCAGGCAGCACGCTCACCACGCGTCCGCTGCGAGAAGTCCTGAACTGGATGGTCCCGGCGCTGCGCGCGTAGAGAGTGTCGTCTTTGCCGATGCCGACGCCCTCGCCCGGCTTGAAGCGGGTGCCGCGCTGGCGCACGATGATCTCGCCACCGCTGACCGTCTGGCCGGCGAACGTCTTTACGCCGAGGCGCTTCGCGTTGGAGTCGCGCCCGTTGCGGCTGGAGCCCAGCCCCTTCTTATGAGCCACTGCTCGCCTCCTCGTGCGTGTCGGTCGCGCCCTTCTTGGGCGACTTGGCGGTCGCAGACTCGGCAGTCCCCGACTTCGCGGTCGCAGCCTTTGCGGCCGGCCTGGCGCGCGCCGGCTTGGTCTGCTTGCCGGCCGAAGACGGCTCGTCGTGCGAGCGCGCGGCCACCGGCTTTGCCGAAGTCTTAGCGGCGGTCGCCTTCGACGCCCCGCCCATCGCGATGTCGATCACCTCGATCCGCGTGAGCTCCTGGCGGTGGCCGGTACGGCGCTTGTAGCCGCGCTTGGGCTTGAACTTGAACACGCGCAGCTTCTCGCCGCGCTCGTGCGCGAGGATCTTCGCGGTCACCTTGACCTTCTTCAGGCCGGCCTGATCGAAGACGGCGTCGTCCGAGCGGTAGAGCACCGGCTCGAGCGCGACGCTCGAGCCTTCCTCCCCGGCGAGACGCTCGACGAGCAGGGTTTGACCCCGCTCGACGCGGTACTGCTTGCCGCCTGTCTTGACGATCGCGTACATGTGGTCTCAGTCGGATGTGGTTGGGGCCTTCGCAGCCGAACGGCGCCGCCCACCCCTACGGCCACGGCGCCGAGGCTTGGATTGTATTTGATCCTCGCCCTCTCCGCCGGCAGCGTCAGACTCGCCGGATGTCGAGCTGAGTTGACCGGCGGGCTCGGCAGGCTCGCCGGGGACTGTGGCGTCCTGCCCTGATACCTCTGGCGTCGGCTTTGACCCATCCGTGGGCTTCGGCTGTGCCGCACGCCTTCGTGCCCGCCGCGCCGGCGGTCGGGCGGGCGCGCGGGGCTCGGGCCGGATCGGCTCACCGGACTCGTCGAGCAACAGCGCGCTGGCGGCGGTCCGGCCGACGGTCTCGATCCGCACCATACGTTTCTCCCCGACATGCCGGGCCGCACCAGCGATCGAGATGATGTAGCCGTCGAGCTTGGCGACCCCGTCGTCATCGTCGTACATGTGCGGCTCGACGATCTCGACGAGCACCTCGTCGCCCTCCTTGAACGGCAAAGCCCGTTCGGCGACCTCCTCGCGCGTGCCCTGGAAGACGATTGCGAAATGGTCGAGCGCGAGCCCTTCGGAGCCGTCGAAATGGAATGAGCTCCCGGTGGCGGCCTCGAGCGCGTGCAGCGTTCTAGCTCCCTGACCTGTGAACTGAGCCGTCACGCGCGGGTTCATCTGCACCAGAAACGCCTCCGCGTCCGGACTGTCCGCGGCGATGTCGCGCAGCCTGCGCTCGAAGTCGATCGCGATCGTCTCCTCCGAGCGGATCACGCCCTCGCCGTCGCAGGTCGGGCACGGCCTGCTCATGATCTCGCGCACGCCCTCGGTCACGTTCTGGCGGGTCATCTCGACCAAGCCGAGCCTCGATATCTCGGCGGTGAAGGTCTTCGTGCGATCCTCATCGAGGGACTTGCGCAGCGTCTTCATGACGGCGTCGCGGTTGCGGGCGCGCGCCATGTCGATGAAGTCGATCACGATGATCCCGCCGATGTCTCGCAATCTCAGCTGATTGACGACCTCCTCGGCGGCCTCGAGGTTGGTCTTGGTGATCGTTTCCTCCAGGCCGGCGCCCTTGCCGCGCCCGATGAAGCTGCCCGAGTTGACGTCGATCACGGTCAGCGCCTCGGCGTAGTCGATAATCAGATAGCCGCCGGATGGCAGGTCCACCCGCCGCGAAAGCACCTTTTCGATCTCCTTCTCCACCCCGTACTCCTCGAAGAGCGGCTGCTTGCCGGTCCAGAGCTCCACGCGGCCCGCAAGCTCCGGGGCGGTGCGCGCGAAGAAGGAGGAGAGCCGTTCGTACTGCTTCTCGTCGTCGACGATCGCGCGCTCGAAATGCGCGGAGAAGATGTCGCGCACGACCCGGATGGCCAGGTCGGCCTCCTGGAAGACCAGG
>DAHUYZ010000026.1 GCA_027306855.1 Solirubrobacterales bacterium
CTTCCGCACCCGTGCTCGTGTGCCGGCCGCGCTCAGCAGGTGGGTGATGTCGGTCGGGTCGCTTGTCAGGATGGTGTCGCCGCCCTGCGCGATGGTCGTAATGGCAGTGTCGGCTACGTCGTTTGTGCCGGAGCGCGCCATCAAGAGACCGCCGCGGCGTGCCTCGTAGGGGTCGAGCGGTCGCTCGACCATGCCTGAGAGGGCGCGTGCAAGTCGTGCCTGGCGAGCCGGCGCTCGCCACGTCTCGGCAACGCACGCGGAGGAGGTGAGCACCTCGGTTCCCTGTTCAGCGGCTGCGGCGAGTAGCGCGCCGACGGCGCGGTCCCCTCGCTCGATCGCGATCAGCGCACCCGTGTCGCAGATGAGGGCAGCCACGCGCGCGCCTCGTCGAGCTCTCGCTTGGTGAACGGCCCTCCGCTCTGTTCTGCGATCTCGCGCGACACGGCGAGCAGCGCGTCGGAGCGAAGACGTGCGGTTGCGGCGCCCGCGAGCCAGCCCGACACGCCTTCCTGCCCGGCAGCCTCACGCACGCGCCGGTAGAGGTCGTCTTCAAGACTCACGCTGATCTTGGTCATCGCGTTATGGTAGCACCGATGGTAATACCATCTTTGATCTGGTTTCCCTGGCGTTCGAGCGGGCTCTACCGGCGAGACTTGCCCGCTGCGTGAGTCTTGTTGTCGACGCTCTCGACGGCGGCCGCAACGGCCGCCGGGTGAACGTACGGCTGCATGTGCCCGCCGTAGAGCATCTCCAGGCGGGCGTGGGGCAAAGCGGCGGCGAGGCGGCGGCCGTAGATCGGCTTGACGAGCTGGTCGGCGTCGCCCTGGATCACGACGGCGGGGACTGCGATCGCGTGAAGGCCCTTGTCGATCTGGTCGACGACGCCGCCGGCCGCGAGGTACTCGCCGGCGAGCGCTTCAAGGTTGCCCGATGTCATGTTGATGGCGAGGATGCGGTGCTCGTGCGCGGGCGAGACCGGCTCGGGGCTGAACGCTTCTTTGTCGCCCATTTCGGCGGAGGCCGTGCGCAGCAGCTGCGAGAAGGTGGCATCGGCGATCTGCTTGACCACCGGGAGCTGCAGGAACTGGATCGCGTGCGCTTGGACCTTCTGCATCAGTTCGGGGTGCGTCCCCGCGGCGGCTGCGTCGACGAGCACGAGCGCGCGCACTTCGCTCGAGTAGCGCTCCGCGTACCCCAGAGAAACCGTTCCCCCATAGGAGTGCCCCACGAGAATCGGGTGCGACACGTGCAGTTGCGCGAGCAGCTCGTGGATCGTGCTCAGCTGGCGGTCGAACGGCACGTAGCCGCCCGTCGAGTACCCGAACCCAGGACGGTCGATCGCGATCGTGCGGCGGCCCGCCAGCAACCGTGTCACCTCGTTCCAGTCTTCGGCGGTGCCCGGCAGGCCATGGATCAGAACGACGGGCGTTCCGCGTCCAGGGTGTTCGATGAAGTGGATCCGCAGCGCTCCGACCTGCATGAACGAGCCGGTCGGCTTCGGCTCGGCGGGGAGGCGGCCGTAGGTCCAGTTGAGGATGACGATCGCCAGTGCGAGAACGCCGATCATTGCTAGCGCGATCTTCCGCGCACGGCGGCGGCGCGGCGCGACGGGCTCGACAGTCTGGCCGGCCGCGTTCGCGAGGCCGGAAGCGTCTGCCGTTGAGCCGCTGTTCGTCACCGGAACAGATCTTCCTCGATTGGCCGGACGAGCGCCGCCGCGCCCGGACCGTCATGCTCGGTGACGAAGCGCTCGAGGCCGGCCACGATCACGACGGGCTCGCGAGAGTCCTTGGTGCGCGCGAGGTCGGCGAGGGCGGCGACGGCGTCGGCGACGGCGAGCCAGGTCGCTCGCAGCTCGCGCCCGGCGCTGTCGGCGCGCCCGCGCCAATCGTCGAGAGGCGTGATGCCCGCGCAGCCGATCGCGACGTCGCACTGGCCGTGGCGCCACGCGCGGCCGAAGCTGTCCGTGACGAGGACGCCGACGCTTGCGCCCGTCAGCTCGCGCAGGCGCTCGCGGATGCGCCTCGCCGAGCCATCGGGGTCGCGGGGCAGGACGACGACCGTGTCGGGATCGCCTGAGTTGGAGGCGTCGACCCCCGCATTGGCGCACACGAAGCCGTGGTGGGTGCGGCAGATGATCACGCCGCGCTCGGCTCTGACGATCTCCGAGGACTGGTCGAGCACGACCTGTACGGCGCGCGGGTCCTTCGCGTCAGCGCCGACACCGGCATGTCCCGGGCCGGCGGGGGCAGTCTGGGCGGCCAGCTCGAGCGCGCGGGATGAAGGCTCGACCGTGCGCAGATCGACCACAGCGCCCTCGGCCTTGGACACGACCTTGTGCGCGATCGCGAGGACGTGGCCGTCGCGCAACGGGCGCGTTGGCGGCTCGTGGGCAAGCGCCGCTGCGATCACCTCGGCGAGGTCGTCGCCAACTCTCACCTCGAGCAGCCCGCCGAGGCCGCGCGCGCTCAGCCCGCTCAACTGCTCACGCCGCTCGGGAGGCTTGCGTGGGAGTCGAATCGGACCCTGGCGCCAACGCATCGGGGGTGGCGTCAGGGCTCAGCACCGCTCGCGTTCGCGGCGCTCGAACGCGCTCGCCAGCGAGCCGCTCGCGTAGCGCCGTCAGGTCATCTCCGGTATCGATGTCAAGCAAGAGCGACGATGGGCGCTCGATCCGCCAAGCTATTCCGGCCGCCTGGGCCAGCCGCTCGTGACGGGCGCGACTGCCGGGCCCGAAGCTGGGTGAGATGGCGTCGGGGGGCGCTAGCACCAGCCCGTTGGTGCCGCTGCCGTGCCGGTCGGGGACGATCGTCACGCCGGCGTCGTGCTCGTTCAGCAGGGCCGCAAGCTCGTCGGGTCCAAGAGCCGGACAGTCACCGGGCACGCACACGACGCGCTCGAACCCCTCCGCATTCGCTCGCTCGATCCCAAGCTCGGCGGCGGCGCTCTGCCCCTGCTCGACAGTATCCTCGACGACGATCGCGCCCAGGTTGCGGGCTGCTGTGACGACGGTTTGCTCGCGCGTGACCACAATCGTCGCGTCGATCGCTTCGCAGTCACGCAGCGCGCTCAGCACGTCGCCGACCATGGCGCGGGCAAGATCGGCGCGCAGCTCCTCGCCGACGCTCTCGCCGAGGCGCTGCTTTGCCAGTGGGAAGCGCTTTACGGGCAGGATCGCGGCGGTGCGCATGTGACACGCAGAGCGTACAGGTGGGCGGTCAGCCACTCGGCGGCTGCTTCACAATCTCGCCGGTGTGGACGTGCTCGGCTGGATCCGCCTTGTCCTCGTCAGGTGGTTTCCAGTCGACGAGGGCGATCACATGGGCTTGGGCGAGGCTCACGATCTCCTCGTCGTCGGTTAGAAGCTTTGCCCCGGTCTGCTCGGCGATCGCGACATAGGCCGCGTCGTAAGCGGTGAGGCCGGTGGCCGTCCAGCGCGCTACGGCCGACAGCGCCGGCTCGAACAGCTCGAAGCCGAGATTCGGCAAGGTTGTGGCGAGCTCTTCAAGCTGAGGTTTCCCCCACTTCCAGCGGCGGGCGGCGACGTTCACGACCTCCAGCCACAGCAGCGACGGAGCAAACGCAGACAGGGCCCCTGTTTCAAACTGAGCGCGCACGGATCTGGCCTGCTCGACGTTGGGCTCATCCTGCGAGTGAAACCACTTCAGAACGACGGATGCGTCAAGGACGAGCTCTGTCACCGTGCGTCTCGCGCCGCGCGGACCGCCGCGGTGGAGTCGCCCGCGGGCGCTCCCGCAACGAGCCGGTCCAGCTTACGCAGAGCCGCCCGTGCCGTCGGCGTCTGACCAGGACCGCGATCGCGCGAGAGGTCACTCTCCGCAAGCTGTGAGAGGTAGGCACTCCTCGTGAGGCCGCGCGACTTGACGGCGCGGTCGATGCGCTTCAGGAGGCCGTCGTCTACAGAGACCAAGACCTTGCCCATAGGGCGATTATATCCAAGATATCCGTCATCCGGCCGGCGTGGCCGGTGAGTCAGCGAGCGGCCAGCGACAGCGCGAACGCGAGCGTCTGCTCGGCTACACGCGCGCGCGAAGGGGCATCCGACATGAACGTGTCGATCTGCAGCGTCGGCAACGCTCCGAGCGGCTCGTCGGCGATCATCCCGGCGAGCAGGCCGGGCGAGACCGTCTCGTAGAACGCGGCTACGCCCGCGGCGCTGACGGGCTGGCCATACGCGGCGAGGAAAGCGGCCGTGGGCCCCTTGACGATCTTGCCGCCGACCACCGGGCTCACGCATACCACGGGCGCATCGATTCTCGGCGGGGCGTCGTCGTCGCCGGCAGGTGCGCTCGAGAGGACGTGGAGGATCGGCCAGATCGAGATCACGGGGTTGCTCGGGCCGACGATCACCGCACGGGCTCCGGCCAAGGCCGCGACCACCTCTGCCGAAGGCCTCGCCGAACCGGCCGAACGAAAGGCGACCTCCGAGATCGGCGGCTCGCATCGATCGCGGATCATGAACTCCTGGAAGGAGCGCCAGCCGGCGTCGGTGCGAACCCAGGTGCGAAGCGACTCGTCGCAGGTGGGCAGCACGCGCGCGCGTACGCCGATCGATTCGTTCAGACGAGCAAGCGCTTCGGTCGGGCGCATGCCTTCGTCCTCCATGCGCCTGCGCTCCAAACACCACGCGAGGTCGCGGTCGCCGAGGTTGAACCACACGTCTGAGCCGAGCGCGCGCAGAGCATCCATCACGGCGAACGTGTCGCCACGCAAGCCCCAGCCGCGCTCGTCGATCTCATCGGCCAGCCAGAAGGACACGAGGTCGGGGTCGGGCGAAACGTGCGCCCCGTAGATGTCGATGTCGTCGCCCGTGTTGGCGATCACGATCAGCTCGTCTGGGCCGACCACGTCGAGCATGCCGCGCGCCAACTTCGCCCCGCCGGTGCCGCCGGCGAGCACCACGACGCTCACCCGCTCACTCCCAGTCGTCGTCGGGAAGCCCCGTGATCCGCACGCCGGCATGAGTTTTGTGCTTGGCGTTGATCGAGATCATCAGGGCCGTCATCGACTCGGCGATACGCGCCATCTCCAGGCGCCCACAGTCCACGCAGCGCAGGCCGTCGACGCGCTGCAGCAGGTGTGCGGCGCGGCGCTTGTCGGCGCGTGAGTCCCCGCAGAGGAGCACGTCCTGGTCGAGGCTGTGGTCGAGGTCGGCGAGCGACGCGGCGCTGACCGTGTGCAGGGCGGAGACGACTTTCACGCCGTCGGGGACCATCTCGAGCGCGACCTGCGCGGCCGAGCCCTGCCAGACGCCGAGCATACGTGTCGCCTTCCCGCTGACGGCTGCCGCGAGCGGCACGGTCGCGTCTATCAGCAGCGCTCCCTCGCCGAGCGTGTCGCGCACTCCTTTGAGGATCTCCGATTGGTTGCGAAAGGGGACGCTCAGGATCACAACGCCCGCGCCGGCAACTGCCTGCGAGTTCTCGGCGCCGCTGAACGTCCCCTGTGGCACGGTCTCGCCGGCGCGCGCAGCCGCCTCCTCGGCGCGCTCTCGATCGCGTGAGCCGATCACGATCGGCACGCCCGCGCGCCCGAGTCTCAACGCCAGTCCGAACCCAAGCGCGCCCGTCGCACCGACGATCGCGACCTGCTCAGTGGGAGAGGGCGTCACGGCGGCGGAGTATAGGCTTAGCCGCGATGAGGCTGGAGGGCAAGATCGCGCTTGTGACGGGCGGGGCGTCGGGAATCGGGGCGGCCACCGCGCGCAGGCTGGCGGCGGAGGGCGCGCGCGTGGCGATCGGTGACCTGAACGAGCAGGGCGCCGGTGAAGTCGCCGGCGAGATCGACGGCTTCGGGTGCGCGCTTGACGTCGCCGACACCTCGTCGGTGCGCACCGCGGTGAGCCGTGTCGAGGCGGCGCTCGGCCCGATCGACGTGCTCGTCAACAACGCGGGGACCGACCTGTTCTCCTACTTCGTCAACACCGACGAGGGGACGTGGGACTTCGTGCTCGGCGTCAACCTGCGCGGGGTGCTCGCCGTGACGCACGCGGTTCTGCCCGGAATGCAGGAGCGAAGGAGCGGATCGATCGTGAACGTCGCGAGCGAGGCGGGCCGCGTCGGCTCGCAGGGCTCCTCGATCTACTCGGCCGCGAAGGCGGGCGTGATCGGCTTCACGAAGGCGATCGCGCGCGAGTCCGCCCGCTATGAGGTGCGCTGCAACGCGGTTGCCCCCGGCCCGATCGAGACGCCGCTGCTCAACGCCGCCCCGAAGCTGCTCGGCGAGTTGGGGGAGAGGCTCAAGCAGGGGATGGTCGACCAGACGGTCATGAAGCGGTCGGGCGAGCCGGATGAGGTTGCCGCCGCGATCGCATTCCTCGTCTCCGACGACGCGTCGTATGTGACCGGTCAGACGCTCAATGTGAGCGGCGGCCTGTCAATGTGGTGATGGCCGGGCTGCCGGAGCGCGTGCAGATCCGCGAGGTCGGCCCCCGCGACGGCTTTCAGAACGAGCCGGAGATCATCCCGACCGGCAAGAAGATCGAGCTGATCGACATGCTCTCGCGCACGGGCCTACCGCGGTTGGAGGTCACGAGCTTCGTGCGTCCCGAAGTGATCCCGCAGTTGTCGGACGCGGAGGAGGTGCTGGCGGGGATCGACGTGCCGGCCGAGGTGTCGCTGAGCGTGCTGATTCCCAACGAGCGCGGCCTGGACCGAGCGCTTGCGGTGCGGGAGACGCATGCCGGACCGCGACCGGCGTTCGACGAGATAAATGTTTTCCTGTCAGCGTCGGAGACCCACAACCGCAAGAACGTGAACCGCTCGATCGAGGAGTCGCTCGCCGGTCTCGAAGCGGTGCTCGGGCGTGCTCGTGAGGAGGGGCTTCGCTGCGAGGGGGTCATCTCGACCTCGTTTGGCTGCCCGTACGAGGGCCGTGTCGCTGTCGAGCGCGTCCTCCATATCGCGCGGCGCCTGCGGGACGCGGGTGCGCAGGAGATCGGGTTCGGCGATACGACCGGGATGGCAAATCCCGTACAGGTGGACGAGTTCTTCGCCCACGCGTTCGCCTCGATCGATGGCGCCCGTCCCGCATCGGGCGCAGGTGGCGAGACGGAGCCCGCGCCGGGCGGTGGATCGGCTGAGGATCGCGAAGTTCGGCTGACCGCCCACTTCCACAACACGCGCGGCCAGGGACTCGCCAACGCCCTTGCTGCCCTCCAGGCCGGTGTGGAGAGCTTCGAGTCGAGCTTTGGCGAGCTCGGCGGTTGTCCGGTGCCCGCGGGCGCGACCGGCAACATCGCAACCGAGGACCTCGTTTCGATGCTGCGCGAGATGGGCGTGCAGACCAGGATCGACCTCGATGCCCTGCTCGCGTGCGCTCGACGCGCGCAGGAGATCCTGGGCCGCCGGCTCGGCAGCCACACGCTCGTCGCCGGCCCAGTGGACTGGCGTTAACGACCGCTCATCAGTCGACGGTCACGGTCATCTCTGCCTGTCGCGCCTGCTCGCGGACCTGGGCCACGCAGTACTCTTGCACCGCCACCTCCAGCTCGAGCGTCGCGGCGAGCGCGGGCCTGGCCGATGCATCCATCACGCGCTTGGCGCGCCCGACTGCCCAGTATGAGTTGGCAAGCAGCTCATCCACCAACGCTTGCGTCGTCTGCTCGACCTCGTCAGGGTCCGCGATGCGATTGACCAGCCCGATCCGCTCCGCCTCGCTCGCGTCGATCAGGCGGCCGGTCATGATCAGCTCCTTCGCCCTGCCCAGGCCGATGACGGCCGGCAGCCTCGAGGAGCCGCCGACGTCGGGGATGATCCCGAACTTGACCTCCGGCAGTCCCAGTTGAGCATCGTCGGAGGCGATGCGCAGATCGCATCCGAGGGCGACCTCGAGCGCGCCGCCGACGCACGTGCCGTGGATCTGGCAGACGACCGGCTTGACCATCTCTTCGCAGAGGTTGGCGCAGTCGAGGAACAGCTCGCGAAACGGGCGCAGCACGGCCGGCTCGCCCGCGAAGGACATCAGCTCGCCGAGGTCTACGCCCGCCGAGAACACCGGTCCCCCGCCGCGCAGGACGACGCAGTGCACCGCCTCCTCGCCGGCCGCGGCCTGTAGCGCATCCCGCAGCGAACGCAGCAGGTCCTGGCTCATCGCGTTGCGCTTCTCGGGGCGGTTGAGGATCACGTGGCGGACGTGTCCGCGGTCTTCGGTGATGACGAGGCTCATCTGGGACTCCGATCGTGTCGGCGCGGCTGCGCGATTGGCCGGCGCGAGCCCGGGCCGGCCGGGCGCCGGCGGCGGGATCGCCGCGAGCAACGCTACAGGTAGGCTGCGCTGCGATGTCCGATCTGAACGAGGCGGTCGAGCGGGCGCTGGCGGGCGGCCCGGAGCGCCACCACGGGAAGGCGCGCGAGCAGGGCAAGCTCGAGGTGCGCGAGCGGGTTTCGCTGCTGCTCGACGAGGGCTCGTTCTCGGAGGAGTCCCTGCTCGCGAACTGGGACGGCGACGGTCTCGGCGCGGACGGGGTGGTGACGGGGATCGGCTCGATCGAAGGGCGGCCCGTCGCGCTGATGGCCAACGACCCGACCGTCAAGGCGGGCTCATGGGGGCCGAAGACGGTCGAGAAGATCCTGCGCGTCCAGGAGCGGGCGCTCGCGCTGAGGGTGCCGCTCGTCTATCTCGTCGACTCCGCGGGCGCGCGCATAACGGAGCAGGTCCAGATGTTCCCAGGGCGGCGCGGCGCGGGCAGGATCTTCTTCAACGAGGTCCGCCTGTCGGGCGTCGTGCCGCAGGTGTGCGTCCTGTTCGGACCGTCAGCCGCGGGCGGCGCCTACATCCCGGCGTTCTGCGACATCGTGATCATGCGGGACGGCAACGCTTCCATGTATCTCGGCTCGCCGCGCATGGCGCAGATGGTGATCGGCGAGGACGTCACGCTCGAGGAGATGGGCGGCGCGCGTATGCACACCTCCGTCTCGGGCTGCGCGCACGAGCTCGTGAAGAGCGACGAGGAGGGCATCGCGCTGGCGAGGAGCTACCTCTCCTACATGCCCTCGCACTGGCAGCAATCACCCCCGGCGAAGGCCGCCTCTCCCGCCGCCGCCCTGCCGTCCGGTCAAACGAGCGTTGCGGGTCTCGTTCCTTCGGACGAGAACAAGCCGTTCGACATGCTCACGCTGATCTGCGCGATCGTCGACGAGGGGTCGCTGCTGCAGGTCCATTCGCGCTGGGCGAAGGAGCTGATCGTCGGCTACGCGCGCCTGGATGGCCGCACGATCGGGATCGTCGCAAACCAGCCCAAGCAGAAGGGCGGAGTGCTGTTCAGCGACTCGGCCGACAAGGCCGCGCGCTTCATCTGGACGTGCAACGCCTTCAACATCCCGCTCCTGTTCCTCGCGGACGTGCCGGGCTTCATGATCGGCACGAAGGTCGAGCGCGAGGGGATCATCAGGCACGGTGCGAAGATGATCAGCGCCGTCTCGGAGGCGAACGTGCCGAAGATCTCGGTGATCGTGCGCAAGGCCTATGGCGCGGGGCTGTATGCGATGGCGGGCCCGGCGTTCGACCCGGACTGCTGCATCGCACTGCCGAGCGCATCGATCGCCGTGATGGGCCCACAGGCGGCGATCAATGCCGTCTACTACAACCAGCTCCAGGCGATCGAGGACGAGCAGGAACGGGCCACCAAGACCGAGCGGTTGCGCGAGGAGTACGCGGCCGACATCGACATCCTGCACCTCGCCTCCGAGATGGTCATCGACGCGATCGTGGAGCCGGACGACCTGCGCGAGGACTTGATCCGGCGCTTCGAGCACGCGTCGGCCAAGCGGCGCGAGTGGCCAGAGAAGCGCAACCCCATAACGCCCGTCTAGGATCTGCGCGCTGTGGACGCAGTCGACCTCGCATACGCAGGCATCGCAAGCCAGGCCGAGATGATCGCCGCGGGCGAGGTCTCATCGAAAGAGCTCGTCCAGCTCTATCTGGACCGGATCGAGCGCTTCAACCCAAGGCTGAATGCGTTTCGGGTCGTGCTCGCCGAGCGCGCTCTGATGGAGGCCGAGCAGGCCGACGCGCGGCGTGGCGCGGGCGGGGAGCGTCCCCTGCTCGGCGTGCCGATCGCGGTCAAGGACGAATTCGACGTCGCCGGTGAGGTGACGGCGTGCGGCACGAACGCCTACGGCGGGCCGGCGCAGGAGGACTCGGAGATCGTGCGTCGCGCGCGCGCGGCGGGCGCCGTGATCAGCGGCAAGACACACATGCCCGAGCTGGGCGCGGTTCCATGGACCGAGTCGCCGACGTGGGGGGCGACGCGCAACCCGTGGCACCTCGACCACAGCCCGGGGGGCTCGAGCGGGGGAAGCGCCGCAGCCGTCGCGGCCGGCCTGGTGGGCGCGGCCCTGGCGGGCGACGGCGGCGGGTCGATCCGCTTTCCGGCCGCCTACTGCGGCCTGTTCGGGTGCAAGACCCAGCGCGGGCGCGTGCCGTTGGCGCCGCACCTGGACGCGTGGCACGGCCTGGTCGTCAACGGCGTGCTGGCGCGCTCGGTGCGCGATACCGCGCTCTTTTATGACGCGATCGCGGACGGTCCGAACGATCCCGGCGCCCCGTCGGTGCCGCCGAGCTCGTTCCTGGAGGCGCTCGGCGGGATGGCAGGCCAGGCGACGCGCCCGTTGAAGATCGCGCTCGCGAGCAGGCTGCCGCCCTCGCCGCTTACGAAGCTGCACCCCGAGAACCGCGTTGCGCTGGAGGAGACGGCGGAGCTGTTGCGCTCTATCGGCCACGAGGTGACTGTGCGCGAGATCGACTTCGGCCCGATGGCGCCGCCGCCCGAGTTCACCGCGATCTATTTGCGCAGCATCCACGAGGAGGCCGCCACGTTCGCGGCGCCGCAGCGCCTGGAACGGCGCATCCGAAGGCTCGCCCGCCTCGGCGGCATGCTGCCGGCGGGCGCGGTCGACTGGGCGCTCGGGCGTCAAGCGGCGTTTGCGGCTCGAGTGAACGAGCCGCTGGCCGATCACGACGTAATGCTGATGCCGGTCAGCCCGGCGCCGCCCCCGAGGATCGGCGCGCGAGAGGGCTGGGGCTGGCTGCGGGCGACGATGGCGGCGTCCGCGACGGTCCCGTATGCGGCGCCCTGGAACTTCACAGGTCAGCCCGCGTGCTCGGTGCCCGCGGGGTTCGCGCCTGACGGCCTGCCGCGCGCAGTGCAGTTCGTGGGCAGGCCAAACGACGAGGCGACGCTGGTCGCGCTCGCCGCCCAGATCGAGGCGGAGCGGCCCTGGGCGCAGCACCGTCCCGCCGCGTTCGCGTGAGCTGCGCCGACCAGCCGGGCCGCGACCTGCACGAGGAGCTGCTCGACATCGCGACCGGAACGGCTCGGGAGGCCGGATCGTTCTTGCTGGAGCGCTTCGAAACCGGTCGAGAGCAGGCCCTCGCCACCAAGACCTCGCCGACCGATCTCGTCAGCGAGGCGGATCTCGCCTCGGAGCGACTGATCCGCGAGCGGCTCGCGGCGGCCCGCCTGGACGACGGCTTCCTGGGGGAGGAGGGTGGAGGGCAAGAGGGCACGAGCGGCCTGGACTGGGTCGTCGACCCGCTCGATGGCACGATCAATTTCCTGTTCGGCATCCCCCAGTGGTGCGTAAGCATCGCGGTTCGGGACGGCGAGCAGAACACGCTGGCCGGCGTCATCTTCGATCCCTGTCGCGAGGAGATGTGGGCCGCGACTCGGTCGGGCGCGGCGACATCGAACGGCGTGCGGGTCGAGGGATCGCAGCGAGAGGAGCTGTCGACCGCGATGGTGGCGACCGGCTTCTACTACGACGCCGGCGTACGCGCCGAGCAGGCGAAGGTCTGCGAGCGGCTGTTGCCTCGCGTGCGCGACATCCGTCGCCTCGGGTCGGCCGCGCTCGATCTCGCCTGGACGGCGTCAGGTCGCTACGACGCGTACTTCGAGCGGGGCGTGCAGCTGTGGGATGTGGCGGCCGGGTTGCTCATCTGCGAGCGCGCCGGGCTGGAGACCCGTGAGCTGCCCGCCTCTGGTCGCCTCCCGTCCGGTGTCCTGGTGGCGGCCCCCGCGCTTGCCGGGCCTATGCTGGAGCTCGTCGGCTGACCTATGATTGGCCCTGTTTGCGGCGGTGGCGGAACGGTAGACGCGGGGCCCTCAAAAGGCCTTGTCCGCAAGGGCGTGTGGGTTCGACTCCCACCCGCCGCATCCTGTCGGCGCCGGCTACGCGGAGCTCGGCAGCGTGCCCCCGCCGTGGGGGTCGGTCTGCTCGAGCTCGACGTTCCAGCCCTGCTGGAAGCCGCGCATCGTGAACGCGATCAGGAGGAGCTGGACGGGGACGATCAAGAGCGTGATCAGCCCGAGCAGGCTTGCGTTCAGGGCCGGCTCGGCATAGCCGGGTTTGTCGCGCTGGAACCAGCCGGGGGCGGCGACGAGCGCGAAGATCGCGAGCAGCAGCGCCAGCACCGCCGCGATCGGCAGCACGCCGCGACTCCAGCGACCTGCGTAGTAGGCCATGACCAGGTAGACGGCCGCGTAGGCGATCAGGATCGGGATGTCGCCCTGCAGCACGCTCCAGCCGCCGATCGTCACGATCATGACGAGGGCGGCGCTTGCGATCAAGAGCAGTATGACCGTCGCCCGGGTGCTCTGGACGATCGGCTTGCTCCGGTTCGGATGCGTGATGATCACGCCCGGCTTGGCCTTGGGGGGGCCGCTGCTCGATGAAGTGGATGGCATCCCAGCGCTGACCATACAATCTCGGGCGGGCCCTTTGGTCTCTCGTCCGGGCGGAAGCTCGTTCGGGCGGACCTGTTGGGCTCAGACTCGCGCGCGGGCGTGGTGGAATTGGTAGACACGCCGGCCTTAGGAGCCGGTGGGCTCAGGCCCTTGGGGGTTCAAATCCCTCCGCCCGCATGAATCCCGACTTCTGTGGTAGAAATTAGGGACACCTAACAGGTGCTCGCCATGGAGAGTCGATGAGCTTCATTGAGACCGCTGCGCTGGGCGCGATCGCGGGCTTCACGATCTACTTGGGGCTGCCGCTCGGGCGCATGAGCGGCGTGGGCGACCGCGTGCGCGTGTCTCTGGCGATGCTGTCGGTGGGGATCTTGGCGTTCATCTTCATGGACGTGACCACCCACGCGGAGGGGATCGTGGCCGAAGCTCTGGAAACGTTCAAGAAGCACGGGGGCGACTTTGGCGAAGTGCTCGGCCTGTTCGCCGTGCTGGCGGTCGGCTTCGCGACCGGGGTCGGCGGGATCTCCGCGTTCGAGCGTCGTCTGCGCGGGCGCCCTGCGCCACCCCCGATCGCGGGAGGGGCGGCGGGCGAAGCGGCGCTCGCCCCGGGTGGGATCGAGCTGACGGGCCATGGCGCCGGTGCGGTCGCCGACGAGGCTGCGGCGGCGGCGGAGCAGGCGCGCAGGCGGGCGCTCCACACCGGCATGGTGATCGCGATCGCGATCGGTCTGCACAACTTCGCCGAGGGACTCGCGATCGGCGTGTCTGCCAGCACCGGCGCGATCGGTTTGGCGACCGTGCTGATCATCGGCTTCGGCCTGCACAACGCGACCGAGGGCTTCGGCATCGTCGGCCCGCTCGGCACCGTCCGGCCCTCGTGGAAGTGGCTTGCGCTCGCGGGCCTGGTCGGCGGCGGGCCCACTTTCTTGGGCACGCTCGTCGGCTACCAGGTCGACTCGAGCGCGCTCGAGCTCCTGGTCTACGCGCTCGCGGGCGGGGCGGTGCTGTACGTGATCGGCGAGATCTGGAACGGCATGCGCCGCTACGGCCACCGCACGCTCGGGCTGTGGATGCTCTCCGTGGGGTTCTTGCTGGGCGTCGCCACAGACTTAATCGTTACGTACGGAGGCGCTTAGAGGTCGCGCCAGCGCCTCTTCAGCCGCTCGGACCGACTCGACGAAGATCTCCAGGCCCGTCAGCAAGAGCTTGCGCGAGATGACGAGCGGGGGCAGGAAGCGCGCCACGTTCGAGAAGTGGCCGCCGACCTCGATGACGACGCCGCGCTCGAAGCACTCGGTGCGCACGCGCGAAGCCATCTCGGGCCAGGGCTCCTTGGTGTCGCGGTCGTGGACGAGCTCGATCCCGATCATCAGGCCCCGGCCGCGGATGTCGCCGACGGTCGGCATCGAGTCTTGGGCGTCGCGCAGAATGCCAAGCGCCAGCTCGCCCAGATCGGCGGCGTGGGTCGCCAGGTCGAGCTCTTGCATCACGCCGATCGCTGCCTCGCCCGCCGCCATCGCGACCTGGTGGCCGCGGAACGTCCCGATGTGGGCGCCTGGGGTCCAGCTGTCGAGACGCTCGTCATAGGCGATGCAGGAGATCGGGTAGCCGATCCCGCCGAGCGCCTTCGAGAGCGTCATGACGTCCGGAAAAATTCCATCGTATTCGCATGCGAACATCGTCCCCGTGCGCGAAAACCCAGTTTGGATCTCATCGACGATCAGAGGGACGTCATGCTTGGCGGTTATCCGTCGCAGCTCCGGCAGGTAGCCGTCGGGGGGCACGATCGTGCCGCCCTCGCCCTGGATCGGCTCGACGATCACCGCGGCCGGCTTTGGGATGCCGCTGTGAGGATCTTCGAGCGAGTTGTCGATCAGCTTCGCGCACGCCATTCCGCACGAGTCTGGCTGCAGGCCGAGCGGGCAGCGGTAGCAGTAGGGGTAGGGCATGAAGTGGACGGGGCTCGACTGAGGGCCGCCCAGTCCGACGTCGCTCGTGACCGAGAGGGCGCCGCTGGTCATCCCGTGGTAGGAGCCCTGGAAGGCGATGACGGACTCGCGGCCGGTATGAGCTCGGGTCAGCTTCAGGGCCGCCTCGATCGCATCCGAGCCGGTGGGCCCGCCGAAGTGAAAGCGCGCGCGTTCCTTCAGGGGGCCGGGGAGCAGCTCCTTGAGCCGGCGCATCAGCCGAAGCTTCGGCGTCGTGGGGAAGTCGAGCGCGTGTACGAGCTTGCGCTCTTGGGCGGCCGCTGCCGCCAGGACGGCTGGGTGGCTGTGGCCGACGTTGAGAACGCCGGCGCCGCCGAAGAAGTCGATGAACGTGTTGCCGTCCGCGTCGCGCATAGTCGCGCCGAGGCCTTCCTCGATCGCGATCGGGACCGCGCGGGGGTAGGAGCGCGCTTTGCTCTCCAGCTGCTCCTGCTCGTCGAGCATCTCGCGCGAGCGCGGGCCGGGCACCTCGGTGGCGAGCGAGGGCGCCGGCGCGTAGTGCATCTCCTGGAAAGGGTCCTCGGAGCGATGCTTGTCTTGTGTGCTCATGGGCCGTTGGCGACTATAGCTGGGGCCCGCCTGCGGCCAAGGGACAGACGCGTGCTCGAGTTTTTGGACAGCCTCTTACTGAAGCTCGCGCATGACCGGGAAGGGGATCACCTCGCGCAGGCTGTCGCGACCGGTGAGGATCATCAGCAGGCGATCGACGCCCATGCCGCCGCTTGCGGATGGGGCGAGGCCGTACTCGAGCGAGCGTACGTACTCCTCGTCGTTGGGATGGGGGGCGTCCTCGTCGTCGGCCTGTCGCTGTCGGCGCTGCTCGACGAAGCGTCGGCGCTGCTCGACAGGGTCGTTGACCTCGGTGTCGCCGCTGACGAGCTCGACGCCGCCGATGACCGCGTCGAAGTGCTCGGCAAGGCGCGGGTCCTCGGAGTGGGCCTTCGTGATCGGGAAGGGCTCGAGCGGGAAGTCGTAGACGAGCGTCGGTCGGTGCAGAGTCGGCTCGACGAGCTTCGAGTAGACGGTCTGCGTGACCTGCGCCCAGGTGGCGTCGGGATGGACCTTGTCTTGGACGAGCGCCGCCAGCTCGTCGCGGTCGGCCGCGAGGAAGTCGACGCCGGTGACGCGAAGGATCTCTTGTTGCATCGTCGTGGTGCGCCAGGGCTCGGCGAGGTCGAACGATTCGCCGCCGCGTTCGATGACGGTCGTCCCGAGCACGCGCGCGGCGACGTAGGCGACCATCTCTTCGGTGAAGCGCGCCACGTCGGTGTGGTCGGAGTAGCTCTGCAGCCACTCGAGCATCGTGAACTCGGGGCTGTGTCTGTAGGAGATACCCTCGTTGCGAAAGCACTTCCCGAGGTCGTAGACGTTCTCGAGGCCGCCGATCAGGCAGCGGTTGAGGTAGAGCTCGACCGAGATCCGCAGAGACATCTCCTGCTCGAGCGCGTTGTGGTAGGTCTGGAACGGCCGCGCCGACGCCCCTCCGGCGAGCGACTGCAGCGCAGGCGTTTCGACCTCGACGAACCCGTGCTCGCCGAGGAACATGCGCAGGGCCTCGATCGTCTTGGTGCGGATCATGAACAGCTCGCGCGTGCTCTCGTTGGCGAGCAGGTCGAGCTCCCGGTAGCGATAGCGGGTGCCGGTGTCGCCGAGGCCGTGGTACTTGGCGGGCGGCGGCATCAGGGCCTTCGTCAGGAGCGTGCACGAGTGCACGCTGAGGGCGAGCTCACTGCGCTGGGTGACGTAGACGCAGCCCCTCGCTTCGAGGATGTCGCCGACGTCGAGGTCGAGGACCCGCTCGTAGGCCTGCTCCCCGAGGACTTCTTCCTTGGCGATCAGCTGCAGCGTGCCGGCGGAGTCTCTGATGTCGAGGAACGTCGTCTTGCCGTGCCCGCGCCGCGAGATCAGCCGCCCGGCGACGCGGTGGGAGAGCTCGGGGTGCTCGCCGGCCGGCAGCGCCTTGGGGTCGTGGGCGTCGAGAAACGCCGCGCTGAGAGTGCGCTCGGTGTGGGTTACGTGCGGGAAGGGGTCGATCCCGGCGTCGCGCAGCCGCTCGGTCTTCGCCAGTCGCTCACCCTGGCCGGCCCCGTCCCCCGAAGAGTCGCTCATCGGCAGAACGTACCATCGCCCGACGGCGCGGCGCGGCGAGCGTCAGCAGCCCGTCTCGGGGCTGCCGCTGCCGTGTTCGGGCGTGCATTCGCCCCACGCCGAGCGGTAGTAGCTGCTGACGGTGCCGATCTGCGGGGGTTCTTGGTGATCGTCCCATTCGAAGTTCATGTTGTTGCCCAGTTCGACTTCCGAGCCGGCGATCGCTCCGTGGACGGTGCCGTTGTTTTCGACGTTGACTTTTGAAAACGGCGCGTAGAGCATCGCGTAGAGTTCGGCGTTGTTCTTGAGGTACACCGTCCCGCCCGAGCCGTCGTAGACGTAGATCTGGAGCGCGGCGGGGTTATGGGAGGGGTTGACGATCGTCGCGTTGTTCCAGATCTTGAAGACGTCCGAGCCGCTGCTGGGGCATTTGGAGTTGGGGTCGTTGGCCGAGTCGATGTAGATCACGACTTTTGCGTTGGCCGCGATCTCGATCGTCGCGTTGTTCTGGGCTTCGAAGCTGCAGAAGTTGTACGTCCCTTCCTTGAGCACGAGCAGCGCGTTGTTTTCCATTTTGAGCTTGCGCGTTTCTTCGTTGAATCCGACTTTTTCGGCCTGGTCGTAGGGTTCCACCGGTTTTGCTTCTTTGTTTTTGACGTAGTTGATGTAGTGGGTGATGTAGCAGTCGTAGTTTCCTTCGACGACTTTGCCTTCGACGATCACGCAGTTCTTGACGGAGCTCCCCGGTTCCTTCGAGCTGAGCGTGAGCGGCCCTTCGGAGGTGGTGCGTTTGTAGACCGTGCCTTTGATGACGCCGTTTTTCCCGACGAGCGTTTCGCCGGACGGGCCGAGTTCGGCCCCTTCGGTGACTTCGGCGTTGTTTTCTACGTAGATCTTGCCGTTCGAGCCGGCGCCGCCCTTGATGTGGCCGTTGTTGCTGAGCACGATCTTCTTCAGGCCTGTGACGCCGTGGATGTGGAAGAGGGGGGTGGCCGTGAACGCGGCGACGCGCTCGCTGACGCGCTTCCTTACGCCGCCGGCTTCGCCTTCGGCAACGAGACAGCGCTGGGAGATCGCTTCCTGGCTCGTGATTGCCTGGCCTACGCAGCTCGCGGTCGTGCTGAGCGCTTCGCTGGTCCAATACGTGTATTTGGCTTTGTTGCCGGTTTCCTGGGTGACCGCCTGACAGTACCCGGTTGCTCCCGCGACTTCGACAGCGCTCTGGCCGATGCAGTATTTGCCCGATTCTTCGGGGTGGAGCATGTCGAGGCGGAAGTCGGCCGCCTGCAGGCCCGCTTCGGCGGCGGCGAGCGCGGCCTTGGCGTTGTCGTCGCGCTGGGTCGAGGAGTTGTTCTGGACGGAGACGGTCACGGCGGCGGCCGTCAGGGCGCCGATGATGAACAGGACCATGATCGCGACCGGCAGTGCGATGCCGTCCTGGGCTTTGAGGTTGATCGGTCGCATGTGTATGGTCCTCATTCGGTGTTGAGCTGGACGAGCGCGCTGTAGCCAGGCTTTTCGATGGTTTTGCCCGGTTCTGGTTCTTCGGTCTTGCCGGTCGTGTCATACGCGATCGAGATCGCTGACGGCGGGCTGGATGCCGGCCAGATCCGCAAACCGATGCGGTGGTTCTTTTCGACCGTGACCGTTTCGAGTTTGTTGAGCTGTGTGTCGCTGAGGAACGTGAACACGAACGAGAGGTCCGGTGGGGAGTATTCCGTCAGGGGAGCGACCGGCGCCGGGGACGTCGACCACGAGACCGGCCCGTATTCGGCGACTTCGCCGATGCGGGTGGCGGGTTTTTCGACGAGGTTCGCGATCGATTCGGGGACGTCGTAGATCGCCACGCACAGCTTGACGGTCGCGGCCGCGTCGTTGAGCGTCTGCGTGTAGATCGAGAGTGCGCCGTAGCCCGTGAGCTTGGTGGCGGCGCCGAGCGGTGGCGTGACCCACATCTCGCCGCCGTCGTTGCCGGGAGCCGCCGAGCATTCGGCTTCGGCACGCAGAAGGCGCCCACCATATGCCGAGGGTCCGCGCGTGTAGCCTGTCGCGTTCTGGTCTTTGGAGTAGTCGTACAGCGTTGTCGCGAGCGGGCTGGACGTGTTCATCAGATCGGGGACGGGACAGCCGGTCGTGGTTTGCCCGGCGCAGGTGCCGGATGCCGCGATCGTCGCGTGAGTCGGGCTTTCTGTCGGTTCGGCTGGAGCCGAGGCGGGCGTGCTGTGCAGGTACCAGCTCTGTGGGTTGCCCCTCTGGATCCCGTTTATGCAGGGTTTGCCACCGCATTCGGTCTTGGGGCTTTCGAGCGGATTCTGGACGCCGTTTTTGACCGATCCTTCGGGCGCCGCGTTGGGGTTGGCCATCAAAGTGGAGAGGCGCACGGGAGGCTGCGTCGGGCCCGTCCCGCTCTGGGCGATCGTCACGACAACGGTGATGCGCTTATAGCTTTCGGCCGAGGAGCACAGTTTTTTTTCTTTTTCGACTTTTTCGCAGACCGCGTCCGTTTCCCACGTGACGAAGTCGTAGATCTCGCCGCTCATGTGTTCGTCGGTCCAGGCCGTTGGGGTCGCCGATACGACTCCACAGCCTTCGACTGTGGGTTCTTTGCATTCCCCGGCGGTGGCCTTTACGAGTGGCGCTTCTTCGGCGGTGTTGGCGGCGTTCCAGGCGTAGCAGCCGTATTCCGCGACTTCTTTGCATTTGACCGGGCTGCTGTAGTCGTAGTAGTAGTCGGGATTGGTCGATTCGGTGGAGTGGGTCGGCTTGGAGATCATCGCGAGCTCGTTGTAGTCGACGGCCTCCAGCCGTTCGAGCTCGCCCTGGGCGCGGTGCGCGATCGAGGTCTGGCGCTCGGAGAGGAGTGTCAGCTTGCGCGAGCTGTCGAACGTGCCGAGCAGTGCGATCACGCCGACGGTCAGGACGACGATCGCGGCGAGCAGCTCGATCAGCGTGAAGCCGTCCTCCTCGCGCGCGCGGGTAACTGTCAGGCGCGTTTCGGACTGGCACGGCGCGGGGTTCGTGGGTCTCATCACGCCCCGATGTTCATGTCGTGGATGTAGGCCGTCGTCGTGAGGACGATGTGGTGGGTGAGGCCTTCTTTGTTCGTGAGCGTGCCTGCGGCGGGGAGCACCACGCGGACCGTCACGAGGTCGGGCGCGATCGCGTTCGGCGAGTATTCGACGAAGATGCTTTCTTTTTCGGCGGAGGTGCCGTTGAGGACGTTCTTGATGATCGGCGAGCCCGTGCTGGGCAGCGCCGCTCCGACCGCCGCCTCCTTGCGGATGCACTCCAGATAGCTCGTGCCGCTCTGGGGTTCGTTGCAGTTGTATTCGATCTGCTCGTCGACGCCGCCGATCGTCGCATTGAAGTGGATCGAGCTCGACGTGGTCCCGAGGATCGAGTAGGCCTGACGGATCTCGTGCGTCATCCGGGCCATGCCGACGCGTCCTTCCTGGATCGCGAGCGCGTATTCGCTGTCGCGCGCCTGGGTGCGCTGGCCGCTCTCGAGGACGGACAGGGTGGCGCTGACGACGACGACGGTGAGGACGCTGACGAGCAAGGCCTCGATCAGGGTGTAGCCGCGCTCGCAGCGGACGGCCCCCCTACATAAACGTTTTGTGCGAAAGATCACAACCATGCCCGCATACCGGTCGGTGCCGGTATCGGCATGGGCGCCTCAGCGCTTGACCGTATGGCCGTGCGCAGGACGTGTGTCCAGTCGCTACTGATTCAGGCCGAGCGTTTCGAGCAGCGTGTCCCAGTCGGCCTGGCCGCGCTTGAATTCGAGTTCTTCGTACTTTGTGGAGAGCTGTTCGGCGCTGTGGCGAAGGCTGCGATCGGAGGGGAGCACGTAGGGTGTCAAGAGCGATCGCGGGATTTCGTTGATTTCGATCGAGGAGACGTGGGCGGCGTAGGCCTTGGCGTCGGCGGGCACGGACTTGAAGCCGCTCGCGCTCCAGGCGTGGATGTCGGCGCAGAGGCTGGGGACCTGCAGCGCGAGCATTTCCTTCAGCGACTTCGCCAGACGGCGGTCGCTGCGGGTGATCGCAGGGTTGCTCCAGCGCAGGCGGCGAAGAACCTTGATGTAGGCGCGGACTTGGGTAGCGTCGGTGTGGTAGCCCGAAGCCCACAGCGCCCCCGCGGCCTCGGTGCTGAGCGCCTGTCCTTCTTCGTTCTGAGGCGATCCGGCTCCGGCGACAGGGCATTCGACGTGGAACTTGGAGTCGAGCTGACGAATGCCCGCTTCGACTTTGGACCAGGTCGTGACGACGGCGTGCAGGAGCTTGTAGCTGGCGAGGATGTAGGCGTGGGTCGAGGCCGTGTCCTGGGACGACGCCGATGCGCTGGACGGCGCGATCGCGACGGCGAGCACGGCGATCAGAGCGGTCAGGCGTCCCAGCAAGCGTCCCAGCATCCCACGACCAGGATATCCTGAACCAGGCATCTCGGGGGACTGGTGTAACGGTAACATGGGGGTCTCCAAAACCCTTGCTCGAGGTTCGATTCCTCGGTCCCCCGCTCAATTGCATCCGGCCGGCCCTCTAACGTGCTCGCCCTTGCTCTTCGACACGGTCCAGGTGCAGTCCGATGTGCTGACGGTCAGCGCGTATGCGGCTCGACTGGGGCAAGCGCTGCGCGACGTCGGGGGTGCGGTGGTCGAGGGGGAGGTTCAGAAGCCGAAGCGCTCGGGGAGCGGGGCGCTGTGGTTCTCGGTGACGGACGGCGACGCGGTTCTTCCCTGCAAGGTCTTCCCCCAGCAGGCTCGCGCTCTGGAGCACATTCCGCGCGAGGGCGATCTCGTTCGGATCGAGGTTGAGCGCCCCGACCTCTGGACGCAGGCCGGCAAGCCCGACTTGATCGTCAGCCAGATCAGCCTCGCCGGCGAGGGGGAGCTGCTGCGTAGGCGTCAGGCGCTGATCGATCGCCTCCGCCGAGAAGGGCTGTGCGACCCGGCTCGTCGGCGCTCGCTCCCACGGTTTCCCCGCGCCGTGGGGATCGTAGCCGGGAAGGACTCCGACGCGATGAGCGACGTGGTGCGGGCGCTGATCGACCGTTGGCCCGCCGTCCACATAGTCACGTGCGCGGCGCTCGTGCAGGGCAAGCGCGCGCCCCGAGATCTGATCGACGCGCTTGCGCGCATGACGGAACATCCGCTCGTCGACGTGGTCGTGATGGCGCGCGGAGGCGGCTCCGTGCAGGATCTCGCGTGCTTTGACGACGAGAGCCTGTGCCGGGCCGTGTTTGCCTGCGAGCTGCCGGTCGTGTGCGCCGTCGGCCACACCGACAACGATCCCGTTTGCAACCATGTCGCGTGGTCCGCGTACACACCCTCGCGGTCGGCTGAGATGGTCGTGCCTTCAGCGGCGGACCTGCGTCACGACGTCGCGGCGGCCCGCGATCGCCTCGACGGCGTGCGCGGTCGTATGGCGGTGCTCGGCGAGCGCGTGGAGCGCGCGTCCGAGCGCCTGGGCTGCGCTGCGGCGCTGGACGTCGGAGCGCTGGCTCGGCTCGTGCGGGAGGCCGACGCAGGCGTTCACCGGCGGCTTGGCGAGGTGCGCGAGCGCCTTGGTCGCGAGGGAGCGCTTCTCGCGGAGCGCGCGCACAGGATCCTCGATCGGGTGTGCCGCGATGCGACTCATGCGGGCGCGCTCATAGCCGCTCACGACTTCCGCTCCCGCGGCTGGCTGCTGGCCGCGACCGGCGACGGAGCGACGGTCCGCTCGGTCGCTGATTTGCATCCTGGGCGGCGCGTAGCCCTTCGTCTTTACGACGGCGATGCGGACGCCGTCATTCGATCGATCGATCCTCACAAGGGAGGTGCAAGACATGAGCGAAGCGACAGAGCTCACGTTTGAGAGCGGCTACGAGCGGCTGCGGACGATCGCTGCGCGCCTCAACGAGCAAGAGGTGCCGGTCTCCGAGATGTGCGACCTGTTCGCGGAGGGCAAGGGCCTGGAGAAGGCGCTCACCGACTACCTCGGCGAGCAGCGCGAGCGCGTCGAGGCGATCGAGCGCGGGGAAGGTATCCATGCGTTCGAGATCACCGCGACCTGCCATGCGCGGCGCACCTAGTGGCCCATCCTGTAAATCCGCTGGTGTTTCCCGGCGTCTGCACGCGCTCACCGAATTTCGCTGCATCCGTCAAATCCAGAATGGCTCGATCTCGACCGGGAAAGGACCCGCCGCGCTCAGACGAGCCGAGAGCTGACGCGCGGGGGATGTAAGGCAGTGTGCAACACGCGACTGTCTGCCATACAACTTCTCACGCTGAGGCGAGCTGCGTCATGAGCTGCTCCAGGCCGGGCCAGAGCAGGTCAAGGAGCCAGTCCGCGAGCTGCTCGGGGGGCACTTCGGGGTGCTCGCGCCACCACAGCGACAGCGACTCGTAGGCGCCGGCGACTGCGAGCGTCATCGCCTCGAGTCGTTCCCGTCCCTGGTGGCTCGGTGTCGTTCCCGTGGTCTCGGCCATGAGCTCGAGCATGAGCTCTGACTGGCGGTGCCTGATGCGTGCGGCCTCGGCGGCGAAGCGGGCGTCTCGAGCCTCCTCCTCGGCGAACAGCACGGCCCACGCCTGAAGCTGTCCTTGCAGGAAGCGAAAGTACGCGATCGAGCCTGCCCGCAGGCGGGTGCGGGGATCTGTCTCCTTGCGCACCTCGGCATCGACCTGCTCTGCGAGCGCTTCGCCCGTGCGACGTACGCACAGCGCGAACAGCCGCTCCTTGGAGCCGAAGTGGTCGTAGATCACGGGCTTGGACACGCCCGCGCGGCTTGCGAGCTCGTCCATCGAGGCGCCGTGAAAGCCGCGTTCTGCGAACAGCCGGTCGGCAAGCTTGAGCAGCTGCTCCGAGCGCACGGCACGCGGCAGCCGTTTGCGTCGATGCGCGTTCACGGGCGGAGTGGGGCCTCTCATACCGATCATGCTACCGGTAGTAGGCTACTTATGGTAGGTTACTCGTAGTAGCTTCAGTCTCTGCCTACTCCGAAAGAGGTCGCGATGAGAGGTTCACCATTCTTCGAGGGCGTTGAGCAGGTCGATGCGATGCTGATCGGCCAGCCGGCGAAGCTGCCGATCTTCTACTACGACGGCACAGCCCAGACCGCTGTCTTTCCCGCCAGGCTCGGCGCGCTGCGCAAGCTGCTGCCCGATCCACGCTTCGTCCCGGCCCGCCTCGCGCCCGGTCTCGGTGCCGTCGGCATCACCTGCTTCGAGTACCGGGACACCGATATCGGCCCCTACAACGAGCTGGCGATCTCGATCATCCTCAATCAACCTCGCCACGTCTCGAATCTGCCGGGCCGTGCGCTGCTCACCGGCCTGCGCGACAAGCAGCTGCACGCGTGGGTCCAGCACCTGCCGGTGACGACGGAGATCGCGCGGGTGGGTGGCGTCGACCTCTACAACTACCCCAAGTTCATCGCCTCGATCGACTTCGAGGAGAGGGCCGGGCGGCGCATCTGCCGGCTCGGCGAGGACGAGGAGCACATCCTCACGCTCGACGGCCCGCTGATCCCGACCCCCGACTCCGGCCGGCTGCAGCTGTTCAGCCACATCTGGATGGACCGCCAGCCGCAGGAATCGGAGTTCAAGCTCAACGTCACCGCCGGCGGCCGCTCGCTGCGGCGCGGCGCGGCGCGTCTGGCGCTCGGCGCCCGCCACCCGATCGCCCGTGAGCTGGCCGGCGTGCTGGTCTCGCGGCGCTCGATCTACTACGAACTGATGGCGCCCTTCGAAGGCATCCTCTACGGGCCTGAGCACCTCAGCCTCCAGTTCGTCCACCGTGCCCTGTCGCTCGTGGCGGGCCGCGAGCCGGCGGCGGTCTGACGATGGCTGCCACGAACGCAGCGCCCACCGGCACGGCTCCGTCGCTACGCGAGGCTTTTCCCAGGTTGCGTCATCTCGAGCAGCACGACCATGGCTACGTCCGCCGGCTCGAGAAGCTCCAGCGCAAGACGCGTAAGTTCGCGAGCGCCTACCTGCGGCCGGCGGCGCTGGAGATAGACCGGCGTACCGGCGAAGACCCCTCCTACTTCGACTGGGACCTGGTCAGAGCCGGTGCGCGGCATGGCATGCTCGATTTCCTGCTGCCCTCTCAAATCGGCGGCGGCGGCTGCCTGATCGCCGAGTGCGCGATAGTCATGGAGGAGCTGTGCGCCGCATGCCCTGGCCTGGCGTTGATCTTCGGCGCGCACGGGCTTGGGATCTCGCCGCTGCTGCTCGACGGGCCGCTGCACTGGGACGTGATGGCAGAGCTGGTCGAGTCCACCCGCGGGCCCGATCCGCTGCTGATGGCATGCGCGCTGACCGAGCCCGACGCCGGCACCGATGTCGAGGACGTGGACCTGATGGCCCGCGCGCGGATCTCGAGCCATGCGCGGCGCGTGCCGGGCGGCTATTCGCTGAGCGGCACCAAGCGCTTCATCTCAAACGGCGGCGTCGCCCGCTGGCTGACGGTGCTTATGCCGGTCGACCCCAAGCGCCCGGCCGAGACCTGGACCTGCTTTCTGGTCGACGCCGAGACGAAGGGCTTCTCGGTGGCGCGCAACGAGCACAAGATGGGCCAGCGCGCCTGCCCGGCCTCCGAACTGACCTTCGACGAGGTGTTCGTCCCCGACGAGCGGCTCGTCGGACGGGTCGGCGACGGCGCCGGCGCGACGCTGATCGTGCTCGCCGCCTCGCGCCCGCCTGTCGGTGCGATCGCGACAGGCATCGCGCGCGGCGCCTACGAGCGGCTGCTCGGCTGGCTGCGCTCGGACCCCGACGCGAAGGGCTTGCTCGAACGCCAGACGGTACAGCTGAAGCTCGCCTCGATGGCTGAGCGCATCCATCTCGCACGGCAGGCATACATGGACGCCGCAGTCGAAATGGACGTCGGCACGCTTGGCAGCGCCACGCGGCACCCGCTGATGAGAAGTCTCAGGGTCGTTCCGAACGCAGTCCATAAGCAGCGGCTGGTTCGGCGTGCGGTGAGCGCGCCGCGCAGCCGCGACGCGCTCGCCAGGCTGCTGGGCCGCATGGCCGACAACGCGAGCGTGACCCGCTCGCTCGGGCTCTCCTCGCTGGCCAAGGCGCGCGGCGGTGACACGGCGATGAGCGTCACCCAGGACGCGCTGGAGATCGCCGGCCTGACCGACGCGCCCGTACGTTTGGAGCTCGAGAAGCTGTGGCGTGACGCCAAGCTCTGCCAGATCTATGAGGGAACGAACCAGCTCAACCGGATCGAGGTCTATCGGGCGCTGGTGGCCAAACAGACGATGCCCGCGCTGCCGCCCGTCAAGCGGCGCGTCGACGCTGAGGGGGTGGCGATATGAGACGCCCTGTGTCAACTCCTGGTGGCGAGAAGTTTGTTGAGCGCGGCGTGCCGGGCGGGGTCGTAGGGCGTGTGGTCTTGCCAGCAGCGCCACAGCACGCGGGTCCATGCGCGTCCGAGGATGCGTATGGCGTGGGGGTGATCACAGCCACGGGCGCGAGCCCGTTGTTGGTAGACGTCGCGTGCCCAGGGATGCCAGTGTCTTGTGCTGTCGGCGAGGACGCACATGTGCTTGCGCAGTCGCTTGTCGCAGGCCCAGCGGAAGGTTGCGTTGCTGCGCTTGCCGGACTGGATCGTGACGGGGGCTTGGCCGGCGTCGGCGGCGAGCGAGTCATTGGTCGGGTAGCGGGCGCGGTTGTCGCCGATCTCGGCGAGCAGCCCGGTGGCGGTGACGACGCTCTTGGGGTCGCGAAAGAAGGTGAGGAAAATCGCCTCGTCGGGATGGGCTCGGGTGGCGCCAGCGATCTGGCTTGTGAGCTGGCCAATCTGCTCGACGATTGGTGCCAGGGCAGCGACGCGGCCGATCACGGCGCTGCGTCGCGCGTCTGCCTCGAGTTCTCCGACGATGGC
>DAHUYZ010000027.1 GCA_027306855.1 Solirubrobacterales bacterium
CAGCCGGAACAGCTCCTGGATGTCCTTGGCCCAGTATGCGTCCATCCACTCCTGGAGCTCGCGCTCGGGAAGATCGCCCGAGAGGTAGAACGGGGGCAGGCCTCCGTGCAGGAAGCGGTGGGCGAGCCCCCTGTCCCCGAAGTCGTCCATGTCCGCCATCAGCATCGGCGTCAGCCAAACCGTCTCCTTGCGGCCCGCCAAGGTGTCCGCGAACTTTGATGTCGCCTCCAAGGTCGAGGAGCCTGTCGCCAGAACCTTGACGTCCGGGTAGTGGTCGGCTGCGATCTTCAGCAGCTCGGAGGGGTTGACGAGGCGGTGTACCTCGTCGAGCACGATCCGCCGCCCTCTCAGGCTTCCAAGGAACTCCTCGGGATCGTCCATCTGGCGCCTCGTGCGAGGCAGCTCGCAATCGAAGTACTCGACCTCATCGAGGCTGCGGCAGAGGAAGGTCTTGCCGGCCCGGCGAACGCCCGCCAGCCACACGACCGAGCGTGCTTCCCAAGCACGCTCCAACCGGTCGAGCCAAAAACGACGGCGTACCATATACCGTCATAATAGCATATAGTGCTACTATATGCAAACACCCAGGCATCTCCACCAATTCATATATCGTCCACCCGATGGTCATATGATGACCACATCATGGGCGATATAGATACAGTCGAGAGAGCCGTCACTCCGTGCCTTCTCGCGGCTCTGAAGGACACCCCCGTCGTGATGCTCGTCGGTCCGCGCCAGGCCGGCAAGAGCACACTGGCGCAGGCGCTCGCCACCGGACCGCATCCGGCGCGGTGGAGGTCAAACTCGGCGGAGCGCCGCGCGACGCCGACACCAAGCACCTGAGATGGCTGGCCGATCAGATCGGCGACGACCTGCTGGATGCCATGATCGTGACGACGGGGCGTGACGCCTATCGACGTCCCGACGGCATCGCCGTCGTGCCTGCGGCGCTGCTCGGCCCGTGAGGCCGTCAGCGTTCCCCCCGATGACGGGCTTCTCGCCGCGCAATCTCCGCTATATGCGCGAGTTCGCTCGCCGAGAAAGCTTGCAAATCTGGATTATTGATCCATAATTACGCCCATGATATGGAGGCGGGTCGGCTCAGACATCGTGGCGCGGCTGGAGCAGATGCCTGCTGTCGCCCTGCTCGGCCCTCGGCAGGTCGGCAAGACGACGCTCGCTCTGGAGATCGCCGAGGGGCGCGGGGCAACGTATCTCGATCTCGAGTCCGTGGCAGATCGCGCACGACTGCAGGAGCCTGTTCTCTACCTGTCCGACCATGCGGACGAGCTTGTGATCCTCGACGAGATCCATCGCGTTCCCGGTCTGTTCGAAGTGCTCCGCGGCGTCATCGACCAGGGGCGGCGAGAAGGACGGGGAACCTGCAGGTTCCTGCTGCTCGGCTCCGCCGCGATCGATCTCCTCGCGCAGTCCGGCGAGACCCTGGCGGGTCGGATCGGGTTCGTCGAGCTCTCGCCCCTGGATGTGCTGGAGGTCGGTGCGCAGAACATCGACCGGCTGTGGCTGCGAGGCGGCTTCCCGGAGAGCTTTCTCGCTGGTGACGACGCCGCGAGCCTCACCTGGCGAGAGGACTTCATCCGGACCTACCTGGAGCGCGACATCCCTCAGCTTGGACCCCGGATCCCGGCGGAGACGCTGCGGCGGCTGTGGACCATGTTCGCCCACCGCCAAGGCGGGCTTCTGAACGCGGCGCAGCTCGCGCGCAACCTCGGCGTCGACGGCAAGACCATCGCCCACTACCTCGACCTGATGGTCGACCTTCTGCTCGTCCGGCGGCTACCGCCGCGACTGGCGAACGCCGGCAAGCGGCTCGTGCGATCGCCGAAGGTATACGTGCGCGACAGCGGACTCGTACACGCGCTGCTCGGGCTGATCGACAAGGACGCGTTGCTCGGACATCCCGTTGTCGGCGCCAGCTGGGAGGGGATGGTGATCGAGAGCCTGCTCGCCGTCGCGGGGCGCCATGCCGACGGGAGCTTCTACCGGACCAGCGCCGGCGCGGAGATCGACCTGGTGCTCACCTGGCGCGACGGGAGCGAGTGGGCGGTTGAGGTGAAGCGCACCCTCGCGCCCAAGCTCGACCGTGGATTGCGCTCCGCGATCGAGGACGTCAAGCCCGAGCGCAGCTTCGTCGTCTACTCGGGCACCGAGCGCTTCAGGCTCGCCTCGGGCGTCGAGGCCATCGACGTGGCCGACATGTGCGAGGCGGTGCAGGCACGCTGCACCCGCGAGCCCGCGTGACGAGCTCGGGGAACGGGTGGCCCACCGGCACAAGCACGGCAGCAGGCGACAACGCCGGCGCTGCGAAATCGAAGCCAAGAAGCGATGTCGGCCCACCCATCCCAAGCACCCTCGCAAGGCCAAGCACAAGGGTTGAGGGCTCGCTGGTCAAAGAAGTACGGTTCAGCTGAGCAAGATGGATATCTCAGGTTCTTGAGATAATATGCTCATAGAGATGAGCAGTGACTGAATTTCGTCGTCCGATATTCGCCACCGCCTTGGCACGCCTGCAGGAGCCGCGTAGGCGGATTCAGGTGCTCTACGGGCCGCGCCAGTCCGGAAAGACGACGGTTGCTCGCCAGCTCACCGAGGGCTACATGGGGCCGACGCACTACGGCTCGGCCGATGATCCGGCGCTGCGAGACGCCGCCTGGCTCGAGACGCAGTGGGAGATCGCCCGCGGGCTCGCCGGGAGCTCCAATACAGCGCTACTGGTGATCGACGAGATTCAGAAGGTGGAGCGGTGGTCGGAGGTCGTCAAGCGGTTGTGGGACGAGGATACGCGCAAGAGGGTTCCGCTGAAGGTGCTCCTGCTCGGCTCCGCGGCGCTGCTCGTACAGCGGGGCCTCAGTGAGAGCCTTGCCGGGCGCTTCGAGCTGCTGCGGGTCCCCCATTGGTCGCTTGTGGAGATGCGCGAGGCGTTCGGCTTCGGCGTCGATGATTTGATCTTCTTCGGCGGCTACCCGGGCGCGGTCGACCTGATCGGAGATCAGCCGCGCTGGGCTGCCTACATCCGGGACTCGATCATCGAGACGAGCCTCTCGCGCGACGTGCTGCTGCTTACACGCGTGGACAAGCCGGCGCTCATGCGAAGCCTCCTTCGCCTCGCTTGTGACTACAGCGGGCAGATCGTCTCCTACCAGAAGCTGACCGGTCAGTTGCAGGACGCCGGCAATACGACCACCGTCGCCCACTACCTCGATCTCCTCGCGGGCGCCGGTCTCGTGACGGGGCTCGAGCGCTTCTCCCCGAGCATGGTCCGCCGACGCCGCTCGAGCCCGAAGCTTCTAGCTCTGAACAACGCCTTGATCTCGGCCGGCTCCGGGCTCACGCTGCAGGAGGCTCGCGCCGATCCGGCGCTCTGGGGACGGCTGGTCGAGTCGGCGATCGGCGCGCACCTTCTGAGCTGGGGTGGGACCGAAGTCACCTACTGGCGCGACGGCGCTTTCGAGGTCGACTTCGTGCTCAGCGCGGGCCGCAAGCTCCTCGCCATTGAGGTGAAGAGCGCAAGGCGACGGGACTCGCTTGCGGGCATGGAGCGCTTCCGGGCTTCCCACCCACGCGCACGGGCCCTGCTCGTCGGGGCAGACGGAGTACCGATCGAGACGTTTCTAGCGACTTCGCCGGACAGGTGGCTCGAGGGCCAGGGCGTCTGACGAACCCGAACTCTGCCTGCAGCTCGCCCAGCTTCTGCCCTCTACCGACGAACGAGTCATGAGCAAACTCTCGTTGACGAGAGTCTAGTCGACAAGACTTTGGCTGAAAGCGAAAAGCTTGCAAATCAGGATCGTTGCTCTCGCGATCGGGTGACGGCTGGTCGAGTCGGCGATCGGCTGCCGAGCCACGCGATCAGATCTTCCAAAGAGACGAAGGCCTCGAACATGCCGCCGCTCTGGGCGAACAGGAGCTCGGCGAAGCGCTGAAAAGAGGAGTGGCGCTGCAGCCGGAACAGCTCCTGGATGTCCTTGGCCCAGTATGCGTCCATCCACTCCTGGAGCTCGCGCTCGGGAAGATCGCTCGATAAGTAGAACGGAGGCAGCAGCGCCCCCCACCGGCGCTCTCGTTCCCCTCACCCCATGTCGCTCGTGCCAATCAAATGCACGCCGGATCGTTCGCGGCCGATCTGGCGCAGCCGATCCGAAAAGCCGGTGCGGTCGAAGAAGTACAGGGGCGGGTCCTCCAAGTCAAGCATCTGGGCGACGGTCTGGAGCTTGTCGAGCTCGCCGGCGTCGTGGGCGTTCGCGCTCCACTTGCACGAGCCCAGCGCGACGATCTTGCCGGTGGCGTCTACGGCCGCCACGTCGGCCTCATAGCGGCGTGTGCGCAAGCCGTCGGGAGTACGGACGCGCTTTGAGCCCCACCAGCGGCCGACCTCGACGGCCTCGGGAATGTGATCGAGGGCCCAGCGCTGGCAGACCTCCTCGAAAGCGTCGCGCGAGACGAACTCGTCCAGCGCGGGTAGCACCGTCTCGTGCAGATGCCGGCGGGCGGAAGAGCGGCTCTGCAGGCGACTCTCGTATGGGGCGACGAACCTGAACCAGAAGCGCAGGAAGGGGTCTGTGATCGCGTAGAACACCTTGGCGCCGCCGCGCGCAGTGATCGGGTAGCGGCGAGTAACCAGATGCATGCTCTCGAGCGTCTCCAGAAAGGAGCGGGCATCGTTGGGCCGGCGCTGGATGCGCTGGGCGATCTCGCCAAGCTTGGTGTGGCCGGCGGCGATGGCGCGCAGCGTAGACATGTAGGTGTCGCGCTCGCGAATACGCGACTCCTGTGCAAGCAAGAACTCCGGCTCGTCTCGCAGCAGGCCGTCGGGGAGCAGGATCGTGCGCAGCATGTTCTCACCCAGGTCTTCGCTCGGATCGAGCTCGTCCAGGTAGTACGGCATGCCGCCGTAGACCGCCCAGGCGCGGATGCGATCGTCTGTGCTCCAACCAGGGACGAACGGCTCGATGGACGACCAAACAAACGGCTCCAGGCGCAGCGAGCCGGTCCGCCGGCCGTAGGAGACGGCCGTGTAGCCCACGACGTCTCGCTCGAAGAACGACACGTCGCTGCCCGCGAGGATCATGCGCAAACGCGGGTCGTCCTTGTGACGCTCGATCAGATCGTTGACGAGCGAGCCGATCTCCGCGTTGCGCCGCGCGAGGAACTGGAACTCGTCGAGCGCGATCAGGATCGGACCGCCGTCGAGCAGGTCCTCGAACGCCGCGAACACAGCCCGCCAGCTCGTAAACGGCTGCTCCTCGTAAGCGCGCAGTCCGGAGACGCGCGCGATCTCCCTGGAGATGTCATCGAGATGGTCGCGCTCGCTGCCTCCTGTCGCCTCGTAATACAGGTGCCGGCGCCGCTCGCCCCAGTGCGTGATGAGCCGGCTCTTGCCCACCCGCCTACGACCGAAGATGGCCATAAGCTCGCCTCGCCTGGAGGCCCATCGCTCATCCAGCGCCTGCAGCTCGTCCTTGCGGTTGAAGAAAGCCACGACTGTTCGCATTTATTCTATTACAACCGACTCGATTGTAGGCTTCTATTTGCGAACAAAGCGAGCCCAGGCCACTGCCGTAGGCGCATATCAGCCGGCGCATCCGCATATCGCCCACCCCAATGGTCATATAACGACCAGTTGGCGTCGGCGTGCAGACCGCAGAACTGCTACTCGGCGAAGCCCGGCGAGACTCTTATTTGGCCTGAGCGTGCGCTTCGTTCGAGCGCGGGCCCGTGCCGACCGTGTTGACGGCCGCCGTCTCGTAGTAGTAGACGGTCCCTCGTCGCGTGTTGGTGTCGTTGTAGGTGCAGGCGAGTTCGGTGCAGCCGATCGAGCGGTATGCGCTCTCCCTGCCCGAGCGCGTGCCGCGATACAGCTCATACGAGGTGATCGCCGAGCCGCCGTTTTCGAGCGGTGCGGCCCAGGCGAGGTTGACGCCCCTACCGGACGCCGTCGACGCCGTCAGATTCTGTGGAGCGCCGGGCACTTTCGCGGCTTGCACCGGCGTCGCGGAGGCGACCGGCGACGGTGCGCTCGTGCCGGCTTCGTTCGAGGCGACGACGCGGTAGTAGTAGGTCACGCCGTTGGTAAGGCCCGTGTTCGTGTAGCCCGTGCTCGCAAGCCCCGAGGCCACGACGCTGAACCCTTCGGTGGCGTTCGTTGTGCTCCGTTCGACGGTGTAGGTCGGCGTCGGGTAGCCGCTCGAGGCCGTCCACGACAGCGCGACCTGTTCGCTGCCCGCCGTCGCGGTCAGGCTCGACGGGGCGCTCGGCGCGGTGGGAGTGGGCGGTGGCGGAGGCGTGCCTGAGAAGGCCGCGATGCTGTCCGGTTCGCCGCCCGGAGTCCCCAGGCCGGTCGGACCGTCGTAGCCGGGCCCGGCTATGCAGAGGTAGGAAGAGGTGGGTGAGCATGAGCCGTCGCTGCCGGATGTCACGTCATACAGCGCGCTCGGCGCCGCGTAGAGATAGGAGGCCGGCGTGGCGCGCGACCCGAGGGCGTTGCCGGCGAGCGCATAGAAGGCCCCGATGATTGGCGTCGCCACGCTCGTGCCGCCGTAGATGGCCCAGCCGTGCGTGCCGTACGTGTCATACACCCACACGCCGGTATTCGGATCGGCGACGGCCGAGACGTCCGACACAGTGCGGGCCAGACAGCCCGAGTCCAGCTGCCACGACGGCTTGGGTTCGTAGGCGCTGCACCCGGCGCCGCTTCCGCTCCAGGCGGTCTCCGATCCGTTGCGCGCGCCGGTGTTCGTGAGCTGCGTGAGGCTCGTGCCGCCGACCGCGGTCACGTCGGTCGAGGAGGCCGGGTATTCCGCGCCGTAGCCGCTGTCGCCCGCGGCGACCGTGACCGCCACGCCCGGGTGGTCGTAGTAGGCGGCGGTGTAGGTCGGCTCGGAGCTGAACTCGCCCCCGCCGTAGCTGTTGGACACGACGTTCGCGCCGAGCCTTACCGCCGTGTTCACGGCGCCGCCGAGGTTTTCGATCGAGCTGTTGTTGGCCTCGACGAGCAGGATCTGGCAGGCAGGACAGATGGCGCTGACCATCTCCACGTCGAGCGAGATCTCGACTCCCCAGCTGGAGTTGCCTTTCGGGTAGGACCCCGCGATCCCGTTCTGGTTGACCTTCTCAAACGTGCAGCCGGTTGCGCTGTGCGAGACGGCGCCGCTGGGACAGGGGGACAGACCGAAGAACGAGCGATAGTAGGCGAGGTTGCTCGCGACGTACGGGTCGTCGTACGCGTCGACGATCGCCACGATCTGGCCCGCGCCCCCGCCATGGGCCGCGGCGGCGGCCGCGACGTTGTAGGCCGACTGCAGGTAGGCCGGGTCATACGCGCCTTCGTTGCCGATCACGCTCGGCGAAGATCCGCCCTTGCGCGCCGGATGCGCCGAGAGAGAGCGCGCGTCGGTGCGGATGTGCGCATCGCAGTGGGCGCTGCCCGCCGAGATGGCCTGCGAGCAGACGTTGATGTCGACCTCGCCGTGAGGGCCGCGATGGGTGTTGAAGCCGGGACCGGACAACGGGATCCCCTCGGGTCTACTACCGACAGTCTTCGCCCCCGCCGCCGGCGCAACGAACAGCGCTGCGGCGACGAGCAGGGCACCAAGCGCCGCCAGGCTCCGACAACGACGACCGATCATCCTCAACGACGACTCCACGATCCCACCACCCCATGTACGGCTACGAGAGGCGAGCAACCATACCACCGACGAACGGTGGCGGGGACGATTATTTGGCGTTGCCATCCGGTCACCGGCGGCTGCAAGGGGCTTGGCGTAGAGGGTAGGGCGCCTTGGCGTGGCGGGTAACGTAGCCCTATGCACGAGATCCTTCCAGGCCTCTACCACTGGACGGCGATCCACCCGAAGATCGAGGTCCCCGTCTCCTCCTACTGGCTCGACGAGGCAGGCGTCCTGATCGACCCGCTCGTGGCCCCGTGATCGGCGACGGTCGCGCCCAGCTGCAGGAGCTGGTTGACGTTGGCGGGCGCACGGCGTTTGAGATGTAGCGAGGAGCCGGCGGCCAGTCTTAAATACGACTTCTGCGCACTTTGCCCAACCTTAAATAGCAGTTATGCTCATTGGGATGGTCTATGAGCGCTGCTAACTCGCACAACCGGCCTGAGATCTTTCGCCCTGACGATCCCCGCCGGGCAGGCCGGGAGGCCAGGCGCGGCGCTATACGTAGGCTGGCCCGAGGTCTATATACGGCCAACCTGGACGAGCCTGCCGAGCAGCTTGTGCGCCGGCGTTGGTACGACGTCGCGGCCATCTATTTCCCGGGCGCCGTCATCGTCGATCGCAGCGCCGTACTTGCCGGGCCCGCGGCTGACGGCTCGCTGTTCTTGGAGGTCGGCGCCAAGCCCGTCAACCCAAGGCCGGTCGTGCTCCCGGGTCTCACGCTGCGCCCGCGCAATGGACCTGGACCGGTCCATGGCGATCATGAGTTTGTCGCGCTGCGCATGTCCAGTCAAGCACGCACGGCGCTCGACAATCTGCGTCCTTCGCGGGCGCGAACGGGGGTCTCGCGCACGCTGCGCCGTGAGGAGCTCGAGCAGTGGCTGGAGCGGCTCGCTCGCGCTCGAGGATCCGAGGCCCTCAACGAGTTGCGCGACCAGGCACGTGAGATAGCGCCTGCGCTCGAAGCCGGTCGGCAGTTCGACGAGCTAGATCGCCTGATCGGAGCCCTGCTTGGGACACGCGATGCTCGTCTACGGACCCCTGCCGCGCGGGCACGTCGTGCCGGGCTCGGCTACGACCCTAATCGACTTGCTCTGCTGGAGACCCTGCGCGCCGAGCTTGCGTCCCAGGCCTTTGCTCAGCGGCAGGCGCCGTCCGACACCGAGCATCTGCTCGCGTTCTTCGAGGCGTACTTCTCCAACTGGATCGAGGGCACCATCTTCGAGGTCGACGAGGCCGAAGACATCGTCTTCAAGGGACGTATTCCACCCCAGCGCCCGGCCGATGCCCACGATGTGCTCGGCACGTTCAACGCGATCACGGACCCTCGCCTGCGCGCGACGCCGCCGCACGACGTCGACGAGCTCGAGGAGTACCTGCGCGACGCTCACCGCGTCGTGATGGCCGGCCGTCCCGAAGCCGCGCCCGGGCAGTACAAGGAACGACCCAACCGTGCCGGCATGACGTTCTTCGTGGCGCCCGAGCTTGTACGCGGCACCCTGAGAGAGGGGTTCTCGATCATGAGCACCCTTTCGCCGGGGCTCGCGAGAGCGATCTTCGCGATGTTCCTCGTGACCGAGATTCACCCCTTCACGGACGGCAACGGTCGTGTCGCGAGGCTCCTCATGAACGCCGAGCTCACCGCGACGGGCTCATGCCGCGTGATCGTCCCGCTCTCCTATCGCGACGAGTACATGGCGGCTCTGCGGGCGCTCAGTCAGAGCTCCAACCCGACCTCCATCTGGCGCATGATCGACAGGGCCCAACGCTGGGTTTCGCTGATGCCGTGGGCCGGGCACGATCGTGTTCTGGAGGCGATGGAGCGCGCCAACGCGCTCGTCACTCCCGAGCAGGCGAGCACTCAGAATCTCCATCTCCTCGATCCGGTCTGATCCATACGCCGTCGACTCAGCCTGATCCCTCTGCTGGACCCGGAGCCCGACCCGCCGCGGACCGCCCACGCCACCCCTCTACTCCCGCGGACGAACCTCCCCACCCCATCCTCCCCGTCCGCTACTCTCAGAGGACCAGAGAAAGGAGGTGGTCCTACGTTGGTTGACAGTTCTTGCGGGACTCTGGAGGTGGCCGGCCACTAGGTCGGAGAAGTCGTCGGCTGGACCCGCCTAGCGGAATCCAACCCGGACCACCGCCGCGCCGTTCGCCGGACCTAGTCCCTCCGGCCGAACCGCTTCATCGCAGCGCCTGTCTTGGTGCGCTCTTGATGTGGGGAGAAGGATCGTCGCGGCCGTGTCCAGCACAGGTGCAAGCGAGGGGCGTTCCGGTCGAGGGCGCCCCTCGTGTGTTCGGGCCCCGCGAAGAACGTCGGGCCCCGCAAGCCGCCTATCGAGCAGGAGACATCGCGATTCGCCCCGCTCCGGCACCTCCGACGGAGGTCTTCAGGCCGCGGTCGGCAGGTACTGGAGCCAGGCCGACGGGATCGTGGGGCTCGAGACGTGGATGAAGATCTCCGCGCGCGGCGTACGCGGCTGGTGGCGCGGGTGCATGCCGGCCTGACGCGGCAACAGGTCGCCCTTGCGCCGGTTGCAGGGAGCGCACGAGGCGACGATGTTCTCCCAGCTGGAGGTGCCTCCCTTCGAGCGCGGGATCACGTGGTCGACCGTCAGATTCGAGCGCGACCCGCAGTACTGGCACGTCCAGCCGTCGCGCGCGAACACGGCCCTGCGGGTGATCTTGCGCCGGTGGGCCTCGCGCGGCACGTGCACATAGCTGACGAGCCGGATCACGACGGGCCGGGCGAGCGAGGAGCGCTCGGAATGCAGCTCCCACAGGCCCCGCTCGATCAGCTCGGCCTTCTCCTTGAGCAGCAGCACGACCGCACGGCGCACCGAGCAGACGTTGATCGGCTCGTACGTCGCGTTCAAGACGAGCACCCGGCCACCGATCGTCGCGCTGGACGATCCGCTCGGTCCGTGCCGCTGGCGCTCTTCGGGCGGCACGGACCCCACTGGCGCTGGGGTAGCCGTGCTTTCCATCTTCCGGGCGCAGTGTAGCGGGGCGGGTCACGGGTCATGCGGCTTCGCCGGTCACGCGCCGGTCCGGTCCACGCGCAACGGCCGCATCCAGGTCGCCAGGAAGCGCATGCTGGTGGCACGTGCGGACCGTCACGTGGTGATCCATCGCAGCTCAAGGGCTATCAGGCGCTCGGATAGGAGCCGAGCACCCGCACCTCCTCGCAGCGGTCTCTCAGCCCTTCGAGCGCCTCGCTGACCGGCTCATCCGCTTCTGAGCCCTCCAGGTCGACGAAGAACATGTAGTGGCCGAGCCGCTCGCGTCTGGGACGCGACTCGATCTTCGTCAGGTTGATGTCTCGGCGGGCGAACTCGTCGAGGCAGCGCACGAGCCATCCCGCGCGGTCGGCCCCCGGGCCCCAGAACACGATCGAGGTCTTGCTGTTCGCCGCGTCCGGGGCCACACGCCACGGCGGCCTCACACCGCCGCTTGCCCGCGCAAGCCACACGAAGCGCGTCTCGTTGTCGGCGCGGTCCTCGATCCCCTCGCGGATCACCTCGCAGCCGTAGATCTCGGCGGCAAGCCGCGTGCCGATCGCCGCCCACGAGCGCTCCCTGCGCTCCGCGACCGCCCTCACGGCCTCGGCCGTCGAGCTCGCCGCGACGATCTTCGCGCCGGCCAGCTCGCCGTGGAGAAAGCGCGTGCACTGGCCCGGCACATGCGGATGGGAGACGACCGTCTCGATCTCTCCCGGCGATACCGGCTCGTGCGCGATCAGGCAGTGGCGCACCGCGAGCACGACTTCGCCTTCGATCATCACGTCGCTTGCCTGCCCCGCGAGCGTGTCGAGCGTCACGGTCACAGACCCCTCGATCGAGTTCTCGATCGGCACGAGCGAAAGCTCGACGTCGCCCCGCTGCACCGCGAGCACGGCGTCGCGGATCGTCTCGAGCGCCACCGGCTCCACGAGCGCGCGATCGGCGCTCCCAAGCAGAGCCTCCTCGCTGAACGTCCCCTCAGGGCCCAGATAAGCGGCGCGTACCCGCTCGCGCCCCGGCGCCGCGTCACTCATCGGGGCCGGTGGCGGATGCGACCGCCTGCGTGGCGCCGAGCGCCTGGCTGACCGCCTGCTCCTCCTCGGGCGAGAGCTCGAGCTCGCCGTTTCCTTCGCGCACCTGCTTGGCGTACACGCGCGCCTGGTCGCGATGGTGGATGCACGACAGCACGACCCCAGACCCGTGGTCGTCGAGCAGCGCGATCGACACGGACTGCTGTCCGGACAGCTCGTTGTAGGCGTCGTAGCGCACGAGCGCCCGGCGGCTTATCGCGCCGGCGAGGCCCCTCTCAGCCGCGTCGAGACGCCCCTCCAGGCGCAGGGCGACGTCGCCGACGTACTCCCGCAGGTCTTCGAACGCTTCTTGAAGCGCTGCGCTGTGGGCGATCACATCGCGCTCCGAGCCCTCGCCGAGCACGACCTGCTGGGCCCCCCTCACGCGGCGCAACGCGCGCGCCAGCGCCAGGCAGCCGATCGCCGAGCAAGCCGCCACGACGATCGCCGCGATAGCGATGATCCCCTGGGTGTCGGTCAGCGAGGTTGCGCTCATACGACGACCAACAAGTTAGCCGCTGCGCCAGCCGTCATGTCCCGCAGACCTCGAGACCTTGGCCCCGGCTACTGGAAGATCGCCAGGTAGCTCGCCTTGTTGTTTTCGAGATCGTTCTCGCCGGGGACGCCCTCGACGTTGACGCTGACCCGCGAGGCGGCCCCGAGCGTCACGCCGGTCACCGGCACATCGACGCTATATGTTTTGCCCGGTTCGGTCTTGTCGATCGCATGAGAGGCGCTGAGCGTCTTGCCTTCGCTCGTGATCGATATGTCGACCTTGACGTTCGTCTCGGGGAATTCGCCCGAGTCTTCGACCATCACCGTAAACGTCGGGTTGGCGCCGCCCGAGACGTGGTTGAGCGTCGGCGAGGAGGCGAGCTTGTTCGTGCCTACGCTCACGCCGAGCAGCGCGCTTCCGTGGTTGCCCGGCGGAACGGCTCCGCCGCTGGTGGAGGCGCCCTGTCCGGTGATACGCGCCGCGACCGTCTTCGGTTCGAGCCAGCCGATGTTCGGCAAGAAGCGGCTCGATGAGGTGCTCTGGCCGCTCACCCCGCCGGCCGCCAGCTCCTGTCCGATCAAGGGGACGACGCGCTGGGAGAAGATCACGTCGGAGGCCAGGAAGATCTCCATGTCCCCGGCGATCGTGCTCGTCGCCTGTGTCCCCTGTTCGCCGAGGGCGGTGCGCACGAGGCTCGCGACCTTCGCCAGGCCTTCCTCGCGCATGTCGAGCGCCATCAACAGCGCTCGCTGAGCAGCTGTCATCTCGCTGGGCACGCTCAACCCCTGTGCTCGTTCGGCGAGGCTCTGAGCCTGGATGCGCAGCTGGTCGACCTGCACCTCGACATCGAGCGCGGACTTGGTGCTCGCGCCCGAGAGCGTCGAGAACAGCGATTTGGCGATCTGCTGTTCGGAGGTACGAGCGATCTGGCTGACGTTCTGGTTGTACGTTTCCAGCGCCTGCTGTTTGCCGCGCTTCAAACAGCCGTTGATGACCAGCACGATCACGATCACGATCACGACACCCACGGCGGCGGCGACCCGGCGGCGCACCATCATCGCGTGGTGATCGGGCCCGCCCGGCCCGCCCGATCCACGGGCACGCTGCGGCCGGCGCGGCTTCGGTCGCGGCGGCTGGGCCGCCCGGGTCTGTTGGCGTGGGCTCGCCGGACGGACCGTCGTCGGCGGAAGCTCGTCCTCGTCCTCGTCGTCGAAGAACGACAAAAGATCGCTCCTTGCAGGGCTTGCGAAGGTGACCAGTATTACTCCACCGGGACCCTCGATGTGGGCTGCAACTTCTCGGTCAGTGCGAAATAGCACAAGCGTGGAGTGCCATGAGCGCAGGCAAAGCGCGGCAGGATGCCGGCACAGGCGCCCTGGGTGCAGGGAAACAGGGGCGAAACGGCGAACGCGAGGCTGTGGAGCCCGCCGAGACACTTATCCAGAAGCGCCTCGCTCCCTCCGACGGGCGCATCCGCATCCGCGACGAGCGCCCGGGCCGGCGCGGCGAGAAGCTGCTCGGGCGCTACCTGCTGATCGAGCGTCTCGGCGCGGGCGGCTTCGGCGTGGTGTGGCGCGCGCACGACGAGCTGCTCGACCGCGAAGTCGCGCTGAAGCGGATCGCGCTGCCCGCAGAGGAGGATCGCGAGCGCGCGACACGCGAGGCCCTGGCGACGGCGAGGCTCGCGCACCCCGCGATCGTCGCGCTGTATGAGGCCGTCACCGACGGCGACGCCTTCTATTTGATCTCAGAGCTCGTGCAGGGGGACACGTTAGGCGAGCTTATCGAGCACGAGGAGCTCTCCGACGAGGAGGTCCTCGAGATCGGCGCGGCGCTCTGCGACGCGCTGCGCCACGCCCACGGCAGGGGGGTCATCCACCGCGACGTCAAGCCTTCGAACGTGCTCGTCCCATATGAGCAGCCCAGCTCGACACGCAATGCGGGCGGCGCCGTCGCGAAGCTGGCGGACTTCGGTGGGGCGCGCCTGGCCGGCGAGCAGGCCTTGACGCGCGCGGGCGACGTGCTCGGCACGCTCGCCTATATGGCGCCCGAGCAGAGCGAAGGCTTACAGGCGGGCCCCGAGGCCGACCTCTACTCGCTGGCGCTCGTCCTCTACGAGGCGCTCAGCGGGTGCAACCCCGTGCGCGGACGCACTCCCGCCGCGACCGCGAGGCGGATCGGGGAGCCGATCGAGCCGCTCACGCGGCGAAGGCGCGACCTCGCGCGCGAGCTGACCGGCGCGATCGACGACGCGCTGGACCCCGACCCCGGTCGGCGCGGTTCTCTCGAGGATCTGCGCGAGGCGATAGAGGACGCGCTCGAGAAGGGCCCCCGGAGAGGGCTGCTCGCGCGCCGGCGAGCGCGCCGGTCAGGACGTGGACGTTCGTCTGCGGCCGACATGTTCGAGCATGCGCGCTGGAGCGAGCTCGAGCCGGCTCATCGTCAGGAACCGTGGCCCGTGCGTGCGCCTGACCGCGCTGGGCGAAAGGTCGAGCACCCCACGCAGTCGCCCACCCCCGAGTGGCCTGACCCGCGTGCTTTCGAGCGGTCCGACCCGCGTCCCTCTGACCTGCCCGACCGGCAGCCCGAGGGCGCCCGTGCCCGTCGTGTCGCGCTGCCGAGGCTCGTGTGGATCGGGTGCGTGCTGGCCGGGGCGCTCTGGCAGGCGGCGGTCGGCAGGCCGGGTGTCTCGCTGCTGGCGCTCGCCGCCGCCGCGCCGCTCGTGCTGCTCCCGCGCCGCGCAGGCCCGGGCTGGCTGCTTGCCGCGCTTGCGCCCGTGCTCGGCGTCGCGGGCGTCGCGGGCGTTTTCCCGGCGCTCGCCGGCCAGCGAGCGAGCTGGCGCGCCAGGGCTGCGCTTGCGGCGCTCGGCTTCTGGTGGCTTACGCTCGCGGAGCCGCTTTTGGCGAGGCGGCTGTGGGAGGGGCCGCCGGCGGGGCTGCCTGCGCGTGCGGCCTGGGAGGCGTCGCTGAGCGGCTCCGCGACACACGTGATCGCGCCGGTCTTCACGCTCGGCCTGCTCGTCGGCGCCGTGGTGTGGGCAGCCGCCGCCGCGATCCTGCCGCTGATCGTGCGCGGGCGCAGCGCCGGGCTCGACGTGGTCGCGGCGGTCGCCTGGATGGTCGCTCTACTTGCCGTGCCGGCGCCAGTCGTGCACGCGCTCGATCCACGCCTTGCGATGACGAGCCCGCGCGGGGCGCTGCTCGGTGCCGCGCTCGGCTGCGCTGTGGCGATCTGTGCCCGCGCGCTGCGGGGGCCGAGCTGAGCCTCACATCGCGCCGGAGACGTAAAGTGGTGGGCGGGCCTGCCGATCGCGGTGAGGGCGAAAGCAGATGAATCCTCTGAGAACACTCGAGAACATGCTCGCCGGCCTGGTCGAAGGGACGTTCGGGCGCGTGTTTCGCACGGAGGTGCGCCCGATGGAGCTGGCTCACAAGCTCGCGCGCGAGATGGACGAGAACACGACCGTGTCGGTCTCGCGTACTTATGCGCCAAACGAGTACGTGGTGTGGCTCTCCCCGTCGGACAGGGCCCGTTATGAGGGCGTCGAGGACGAGGTGATCGACGAGCTGTGCGCCTACCTGCTCGAGCACGCCCGCGGCGAGGACTACGCGCTTGCCGCGCGCCTGCATGTGGCCTTCCAGACCGATGAGCGTCTGCGACTCGGCGAATTCGGCATCGAAGCGCGCCTGGTCCGCGACGGAGAGCCGCGGCGAGCAGGGCGGTCGGAGCGGGCGCCGCTGCCCGAGGAAGAGGAGTCCGGTGGCACGATGATCTTCAGCGGCGCCGAGCGCGTGCGCGAGGCCGTGCAGCGCGCTAGCCCCGCGCGGCGTTCGAAGGCGCTGCTCGTGCTCGACGGCAGGCGCATGCTGATCCCCGCGCGCGGCGGGGTCGTGGGGCGCAGCCGCCAGTGCGACGTCGTGTTGGAGGACAGCGGTGTCTCCCGCCGTCATGCCGAGCTGTCGCCGACGGCGGATGGCTGGACGGTCGAGGATCTGGGCTCGACCAACGGGGTCCGCGTGAACGGCTCGACCGTCGAGGGCTCTCGGGCGCTCGAGCCGGGCGACCGGATCGAAGTGGGCTCGACAGAGATGCTGTTCGAAATCTCTTGAGAACGAGGGAGGCGAGGCCATGAACACGCTCGAGCCTGTTTCGGTGGCGCTCAAGTTCGGCTTCCTCGCCGTGCTGTACCTGTTCTTGCTGTGGGTCTCGCGCAGCGCGCTGCGCGACCTGCGGGGTAGAGGCGCCCAAGCGCAGAGCATGGCCGGGCCCGCCGCCGCTGCGCCAGACGCGACCGGGCTTCACTCCGCCTCCACGCTGGGGCCGGCCGATTTGACCTCGCGCTCGCCGCGCCTGGTCGTGGAGCGCGCCCCGGGCCACGAGTCGGGCATGATCTACGACCTCGACGGGGACGTAGTGCTGGGGCGTGGCGATCGGGCCGAGATCCGTTTGCGGGACCCGTTCGCCTCCTCGATGCACGCGCGCGTCTACGAGCAGGGCAACATCCTCGTGATCGAGGATCTTGGCTCGACCAACGGCACGTATCTCAACGAGGAGCTCTTGGACGGGCCAAGGCCGCTGCACCCGGGCGACAGGCTGCGCATCGGCGACTCCGAGTTCACGTTCGAGGTCGATTGATGCTGCGCGTAGCAGAGCACTGGAGCGGCACCGACACGGGTCGCCAGCGCCGGGCGAACGAGGACTCGCTGCTCGTGCGCTCACCGCTGTTCGTCGTGGCCGACGGTATGGGCGGGGCGCAGGCGGGCGAGGTGGCTTCGCGCGTAGCGGTCGATGCGTTCAGGGGCGGCATCGAGGACCCTGCCGACCCCGAGCGGAGTCTCGCCGCGCATGTGAGGGAGGCGAACGCGCACATAAACGAGCTCTCCCACCGTCGGCCGGAGCACGCGGGGATGGGCACGACGATCACCGTTGCCTATGTGGGCGAAGAAGACGTGTCGGTCGCGCATGTCGGCGACTCGCGCGCGTACTGCCTGCGCGATGGGGAGCTATCGCGACTGACCGACGACCACTCGCTCGTGGACGAGCTGATCCGCCAGGGCAAGCTGACTCCACAGGAGGCCGAAGAGCACCCGCAGCGCTCGGTGATAACGCGTGCGCTGGGACCGGAAGCGAGCGTCGAGGTCGATACGCGCACGTTCAGGGCGCGAGCGGGCGACGTGTACCTGCTGTGCAGCGACGGCCTCACGACGATGGTCGGCGAGGAGCAACTGGCCGCTCTGCTGCTCGGCCACTCCAGCCTGCGCGATGCCGGCGAGGCGCTGATCGCCTCCGCCAACAGGGCCGGCGGACGGGACAACATCACGGTCGTGCTGTGGCGCCTGGAGCAGATCCCGGCGCGCACCGACGGGAAGGGGGGGTCGGCAGAGCAGACGACGGGCGCCGAGCAGTTGGGGCCGCCGGGTCAGGCAGGGCGGGCCGAGCAGGCGGGGCAGGCCGACGGACACGTGACGACGACGGGGCTGGAAGAGGTGGCGCCGGTCGCCTCGCATGCCGTCACACCCCGCGTACCGCGTAGGGCCGCTCGGCGCCCGGGCCCCGATCGACAGAGCAGAGCGCGCAGGCGAATGAGACGTATGGGTGCGCTCGTCGCCGTGCTGGCCATCCTGGGAGTCCTCGGGGCAGGTGCGTGGCTTGCTTTGCAGTCGGTCTACTTCATCGGCACCGACCAGCGCGGCCTCGTGACGATCTTTAGGGGGGTCCCGTACGAACTGCCGGGCGGGGTCAAGCTCTACAGCGCCGACTACACCTCGGGCGTGAGCGCATCGACGATCGCGCCGGCGCGCAGGCAGACGCTGCTCGACCATTCGCTTCGCTCCGAAGCCGATGCGGCGGACCTGGTGCGAAAGCTCGAGCTGGGAGAGCTGAGCGAACGATGAACCGACCGATCGTGCGCCTGTATGGGCTGGTCGCGCTGCTGTTCGCGCTGCTCGTCGCGTTCACCTCGCGCTGGACGGTCTTCGAAGCGAGCTCGCTGCGCAACAACTCGCTCAATGCGAGAGGGCTGCTGCAGCAGCAGCGCATCGACAGGGGCTCGATCCTCGCGGCGGACGGGAGCGTGCTCGCGCGTAGCGTCAGAGAAGCGGAAGGCACGTACACGCGCACGTATCCGACAGGCGAAGAGTTCGCCCCCGCGATCGGCTATTCCTACATCGACCTCGGGCAGACGGGCATCGAGCTCTATCGAAGCGCGGAGCTGAACGGGCAGGCAAGCTCGGGTGTGCAGAGCATCCTCGACCAGCTCCAGGGAGCGAAGCCGAAGGGCGACTCGGTGCTGACGACGCTTGTGCCCTCCGCCCAGAAGACGGCGATAGCGGCGCTCGGCGAACACTCGGGCGCCGTCGTTGCGCTCGACCCGCGCACGGGCGCCGTGGAGGTGATGGCCTCGACTCCGAGCTTCGACCCGAACGCGCTGCGCTCGCCGCGCGCGTACGCACAGCTCGCAAAGAACAGCGGCGCGCCGCTCGTCAACCGCGCCACCCAGTTCGGGTATGCGCCGGGATCGACGTTCAAGGTGATCACCGCCACGGCCGCGATCGACACGGGGCGCTTCACGCCGCAGTCGATGGTGTCGGGTCGCGACGGCGTGCCGATCTCGGGGGTGCCGCTGAAAAACGACAACAACGAGAACTTCGGCCAGATCACCCTCACGGAAGGGCTCGTGAAGTCGGTCAACACGGTGTACGCGCAGGTGGCTGAACAGGTCGGCAAGCAGGCGATGGCTCGCTACATGAGCCGCTTCGGCTTCGATCGCAAGCCGGCGCTGGACTACCCCGCCCAGCAGATGTCCTCCAGCGGCGAGTACCTGGGTGGGAGGCTGCTCGCGCCGACGAGCACGTACGTGGACGTCGGACGCATGGGCATCGGCCAGGACAAGCTCCAGGTCACGCCCCTGCAGATGGCCGAGGTCGCTGCGGCCGTGGCGAACAAGGGGGTTCTGATGACCCCGCACATGACGTCGGCGATCGTCGATCCGGACGGGCGCGTCGTCGAACGGATCGCCCCGAAAGTCCAGTCGGTCGTGATGAAGCCCTCGACCGCGGCGGCCGTAACGAAGATGATGGAAGCGGTCGTAAACGAAGGGACCGGCACGAGCGCCCAGATCCCGGGCGTCCAGGTCGCGGGCAAGACGGGCACGGCCGAGACGCAGATCGGCACGGCGATCAACAACGTCTGGTTCATCGCGCTTGCGCCCGCGAACGCCCCGACCGTCGCCGTCGCCGTGACGCTCAAGGGAGTCCCCGGCCAGGGCGCCTCGTTCGCGGCCCCGGTCGCCAAGCAGGTCATCGAATCGCTGCTCCATGGTTGAGACCGGCACCCTCATAGACAGCCGCTATCGCGTCGAGGCGAGGCTCGGCTCGGGCGGGATGGCGGACGTGTACCTCGCCGAAGACACGCTGCTCGGCAGGAGGGTCGCGCTGAAGCTGCTGTACCACCGCTTCGCCGAGGACCAGGAGTTCGTGGAGCGCTTCAGGCGCGAGGCGCAGAGCGCGGCCGGGCTATCGCACCCGAACGTCGTGGCGGTGTTCGACAGGGGCGAGTGGGACGGCACCTACTACATCGCGATGGAGTACCTGCCTGGCCGCTCGCTGAAGTCGGTGATCCGCGAGCACGGCGCGCTGGACCCCAGCGACGCGATCGACATCGTCATGCAGATCCTGCTCGCAGCCCGCTTTGCGCACCGCAGGGGGATCATCCACAGGGACATAAAGCCGCACAACGTGATCCTCGACGAGGAGGGACGCGCGAAGGTCACGGACTTCGGGATCGCAAGGGCCGGCGCTTCGGACATGACGCTGACGGGCTCGATCATGGGGACTGCCCAGTACCTGTCTCCGGAGCAGGCGCAGGGCCACGCGGTGAGCGAGTCTTCCGACCTGTATGCGGTGGGGGTCGTGCTGTATGAGCTCTTGACGGGGTCGGTGCCGTTCGAGGGGGACTCGCCGGTGACGGTCGCGCTCAAGCAGGTCTCCGAGGAGCCCGCGCCGCCGAGCGCGCGCAACCCCGAGGTGAGCGGGGCGCTCGATGCGGTCGTGATGAGGGCGCTCGCGAAGGACCCGTCGCAGCGCTTTCAGAGCGCGGATGAGTTCATAGTCGCGCTCGGTCAGGCACGCGAAGGGATCGCCCCGGCGCCTACGCCCAATGGGGCCCCTACGACGGTTGTGCCCATACCCGCGGGCAACGGCTCGCCTGGGGCCGGCGGCCCGGACGAGCGCGAGCGCGAGCGTAAGAGCAGGAAGAGGACCTGGTGGTGGATCGTGGGCGGCGCTCTGGTGGCGGCGATCGTGGCGGTCGCGCTGCTGGCGGCGCTCCAGCAGCCCGTCGCGCACGTGACCGTTCCGGACGTGACGGGCAAGACCCAGGCGGTGGCCGTCGCGACCTTGAGGAGGGCGGGCCTGCATCCGAAAGTGTCGCTGGCGGCGAACGCGCATGTGGCGAGCGGGCTCGTGATCGGGGAGACCCCGCCGAGCGGCACGATCGTGGAGAAGGGGTCGAGCGTGAATGTCGTCGTCTCGACGGGCCCCGGCAGCCAGGCGTTGGCGGACGTGACGGGCAAGACGAGCGCCGAAGCGGTGAAGATCCTGCGCGAAGACGGGTTCGTGCCGAGCACGCAGAATCAAGCCAGCGAAACGGTCGCGAAGGGTCTCGTGGTCTCGACCGATCCGACAGCGGGGACGGAGGTGCAGGTCGGAAGTCACGTGACCGTGCTCGTCTCTTCGGGCCAAGCGCAGGTGAGCGTGCCGAACGTGACGGGCGAATCGCAGGCGGGCGCCACCGACGCGCTCGCGGCGGTCGGCCTGAAGGCGAGCGTCTCTGCGCGCGAAACGAGCGAAGGCAAGGCGGGTACGGTGATCTCGCAGTCGCCGAAGGGGGGCACGCAGGCGAAGGCGGGGAGCACGGTGGCGATCGTGATCGCACAGGCGCCCCAGCGCGTAGCGGTGCCGAGCGTGGTGGGCCAGACCGAAGAACAGGCGGCCTCGACGCTTACGGCGCAGGGCTTTGCGTACAAGACGGTGACGCGAACGGTGACCGAAGCGGCCAAGAACGGGATCGTCTTGGAGCAGAGTCCTGGGGCGGGCGCCAAGGCGGCGAAGGGGACGACTGTGACGCTCGCGGTGGGCAAGCTCGCCCAGCAGACGACCTCGACCTCGACGAATCCGCCGCCTTCCCCTGCGCCTGGGCCGGCGCAGGCTCCCGGCCCGGCACCCGCCGCAAACGGCACGCCCGGGGCGCCCGGCGGGTAGAGCTCACCGCAGCAGCGTGACCTCGGCGATTTCAGCCGAGTTGCGGCCGGGCGGCAGCGCGGTGATCCAGACGAGGTAGTAGCGGAAGGTCAGACCCGATGGGTTGATCGCAAGGGTCGTGCGCGTACCGATCGTGGCGGGCGAGGACAGCTTGGTCCAGCCGCGCACCTGGAGGCTCGAGGAGGAGCCCCCGGATGAGGAGCTGGAGGAGCCGGACGACGTCGAGAACGACGACGCGGATGACGGGGTTGCCGCCGAGGGGGACGATTCGCCCGAGGTCGCCGCTTCTGTGAACCCGGTCGAGCCGTAGACCGTGGCCGTGAAGCCGGGCGTGGGGGTCTGGATCTCGATCGTGCGCGCGATCACGCCGGGGGCGGCGTCGAGGGTCAGGCCGAGGCCGGGCTTGGAGAGGCGGTCTTCGTAGTAGTGCTCGGTGCTCCAGGTCGTGTTGGGGTCGCCGTCGATCGCGTTCGAGGTCTGGCGCTCGTCTTCGGGCCCTGTTCCGAACGGGTTGTAGGAGGAGGCGGCGGTCTGGGCGAGGAACACGGGCCGTGTGCCGGCGTGCACGCCGTAGGCGACGCCCGTGCCGCGATGGGCGTGCTCGGCCGCGGCTATCAGCGTGAGGGCGACGATCGCGGCGAGCAGCCCGATCGATGCCGCCCAGCGGGCGGGGTGGCGCATGCGCCATGGCAGCAGCCGGCGGGCGGGCGAAGGGAGCGTGCGCAGTACGGCCGTGACCTCGCCAGCGGACGGGTGGGTGCGGGCCGACTCGATCGCAAGCGCCTCCTCGAGATCGGCGATCATCGCCGCCATCGAGCGGTAGCGGCGGTCTGTGCTCCGAGACGTCGCGCGTTCGACGACGGCCGCCGTGGCGGCGGACGCTTCGGGGCGCGAGAGCTGCACGTCGGGGACCTCCTCGCGCACGTGCATCATCGCGACCGCGACCGGCGTGTCGCCTTTGAAGGGGACCGACCCCGCGAGCATCTCATACAGGACGACGCCGAGCGAGTAGATGTCGGATTGGCCGGTGACCTCCTGCCCGAGCGCCTGCTCGGGGGAGACGTAGTCGGTCGTGCCGAGCACGCGACCGTCGATCGTGAGGCCCTCCTCGGCGAGCGTGCGGGCGATGCCGAAGTCGGTGATCTTGACGGTGGCGTCCTCGCCGAGCAGCACGTTCTGGGGCTTGACGTCGCGGTGGACGATGTCGTGGTCGTGGGCGCAGGCGAGAGCGCGCGCGATCTGCAGCGTGTAGGCGAGCGCCGTCGCGATCTCGAGGCGCCCGTTGCGGCGGATCAGCTCCTTGAGCGTCTCGCCCTCGACGTGCTCGAGCACGATGTAGGGGGTGCCGGGGCTGACGTAAGGACAGGCGGTCTGCTCGCTGCACTCGCCGGCGTCGATGACGTTGACGATGTGGGGATGGCTGAGCCTCGCCACCGCGCGGGCCTCGCGGCGGAAGCGCTCGAGATGGTCGTCCTCGCCGGCGATCTCATGGTGCATCAGCTTGATCGCGACGGGCCGCTCGAGCACGGTGTCGTACGCGCGGTACACAGTGCTCATCCCCCCGCGCCCGATGCGCGCGTCGAGGCGATAGCGACCGCCGAGTGTCGTGCCTAAGATCGTGGTGCTCACTGTGGGTATACAAGCCGGAGTATGCCCATGATCGTGGACGTGTATGTGGGGTTTGTCTTGGGAAACCTAAAAGGCCGCGCGAAGTGTCGATCTCTGGCGAAGCTTCAGGGTTACGAGCCCCGCGAGCGCCACGCGGTATCCGGCGCAGAGGGGCAGCGCGCGAGCGCGGCGCCGGGGCGTGAGCGCAGCGACGCTGAATCGCGTGGAGAGGAAGGCGCTGGCTGCGCCCGCGGTAAGGATCGCCCCCGTGCGGGGCGAGGGTCGGGAGCGCGCCAGACGCAGGCCCTGCAGGAGGGCCGCGCCAGCCATGACTCCGAGCCCTGCCTGCCAGGAGAGCCGGTCGGCGTCGAGGCGCGAGTAGCGAAGCGCGCGGCCCGCCGCCAGCGCCGCTCCGCTGCGCGAGACGCCGGGGATCAGCGCGAAGGCCTGGGCCGCTCCGATCGCAAGCCCATCGCGGAGGCCCGCCTGGGTCGGCGCGTGGGCGCCAGAGTCGCGCTCGCGTGCGCAGCGAACGCGCGCGATCGCCTCGCCCCCGAGGATGGCGGCCGACCCGGCGAGCAGGCTGACGGCGATCGTGGGTGGCGTGCCGAGCCGCCGCTCGATGCTGGGACCGAACGCGTAGCCGGCGAGCGAGGGCAGGGCGAGCGCCGGGAGAAGGAAAGCAGGCCTCGCACGGCCCCTGCCGTGAGGCGGGCGCGCGAGCAGCGAAGCGACCGTTCCGAGGTGGAGCGCTACCTCGAAGGCCTTGCGGACGGTGGGGTCGAGCGTGTCGTCTGAGCGCCCGGCAAGCCACGGCAGCAAGGTCGTGTGCGCGGAGGAGGAGACGGGCAGCAGCTCGGTCGGGCCCTGCAGCAGCCCGAGCGCGATCGCATGGCGCAGGGACATGGCGCCCCCCCGCACGGCCGTGTGCGGGTCGCGGCGCTCGTGCCGGTGCGACCCGCAATCGCGGCCCACCCGCGCGAGTGGGCCGGGACGGCGGCTCACTCCACCGAGGCCGGCTCGGCGTCCTTGCCGGTCTCGGCGGGCGCGGCGGGGCCGCGCGAGCGGCGGCGGACGATCGCGTAGGCGATCCCGATGACGACGATCGCTACGACCGCGTAGTCGACGTACTCGAAGCCCTTGCGCACGCTCGTCCAGTCGCTGCCGAGTGCGTGGCCGGCGAACGCGAGTGCGAGCACCCAGGGGAGCGCGCCGATCAGCGAGAAGACGGTGAAGCGGCCGAGTGGCATCTTCGCGAGGCCCGCGGGCAGCGAGATGAAAGCACGCACGAGCGGGACGACGCGGCCGAACAGCACCGTGAGCTCGCCGTAGCGACTGAAGAAGCGATCGGCGCGCTCGATCTGGGCGGGGCCCATGTGCAGCTTCGAGCCATGACGTTCGAGCAGCTCCAGGCGCCCCGCTCTGCCGAGCGCGTACGTAGCCCACGAGCCGACCATCGTGCCGAGCAGGCCGGCGAGCACGATCCCGGTCATCGTCATGTGGTGGCTGGAGCCCGCCTGGTGGGGGTCGGCGACGGCGAAGCCGGCGAACAGCATGACGACCTCGGAAGGGACCGGGATGCAGGCGCTGGAGAGCGCCATCAGCAGGAAGATCACGGGCAGCCCACCTTCGCTCACGAGATGCGAGGTTTCGTTGACGATCGATTCGGAGATCGAGGCGAGCACGAGCGCGTGAACCATGTCCGCGCAACGATACCGTCCGCAAGCGCGCTGCTCACCCGCATGCGAGGCGTATAAAAGTTTTCATCCTGTCCGGGTCAGTGCACGCCGACCGCTACCGTCCCCGGGCACATGCGCATCTGGATCGACCTGACGAACAGCCCGCACGTGCTCGTGATGCGGCCGGTCATCGAGCTGCTGCGGGAGGAAGGGCATGAGGTGAGCGTGACCGCGCGCGACTTCGCCCAGACGCTCGGCCTGCTCGAGCGATTCGGGATCGAGCACACGGTCATCGGCCGCCACCGAGGAGAACGCCTCGCCGCGAAGGCGGTCGGCCTGGCGAGCCGCTCGGCGGCGCTCGTCATGTGGGCGCGCGGCAGGCGCTTCGACATAGCGCTCGGCCACGGCTCCAACGATGTGAGCGTCGCGGCGCGCCTGCTGAGGATCCCCTGCTCGACGATGTTCGACTACGAGTGGGCGGCCGTCCAGCACCACCTCAACTGCAGGCTCGCCCAGGCGGTGGTGGTGCCCGACGCGATCCCGCCGGAGCGCCTGTATCGCTACGGAGCGAAGGGCAAGATCAGAGCGTATGAGGGGCTGAAGGAGGAGTACTACCTCGCCGACTTCGAGCCAAGCGATGCGGTGCTCACCGAGCTCTCGCTCGATCGCTCCCGGCCGATCGTCCTCGTCAGGACGCCGCCCGAGGTCTCGCTGTACCACCGCTTCGAGAACGACCTCCTCGAGAGCGTGCTCGCCCGCCTGCGCGACGCCGCGCGCGATGAGGGAGTGCAGGCGGTCGTGCTGCCCCGCACGGACGCTCAGCGCGCCGAGTGCCGGCTGATCCCCGGCTTTACGGTCCCCGAGAGGGCGATCGACGCGCAGTCCTTGATCGCTTACGCCGATCTCGTGATCTCGGCCGGAGGGACGATGAACCGCGAGGCGGTGGCGCTGGGCACCCCCGTCTACACCACCTTCGAGGGGCGTTTGGGGGCGCTCGATGAGCGCCTGATCGAGGAAGGCCGCCTGCGCAGGCTGCGCAGCCCCGAGCAGCTCGAGTTCTCGAGGCGCGAGGAGGCGGGCGGGAGTGCGCGCGTGCGCCGCGATCCGCGTGTGCTCGTCGAATTGCTGCTCTCCCCCCTCGGCTCTCGCGCGCGGGCTCGCGCCTGAACGCGGCGCGCCTCGGCCGGGCACGCCCGATTTCCTCTCGGAGAAGGCCGATAGGCCGTAGAATCCGGGCGATGCGCCGACGGATCAGCTCGCGCTCGCCGGCCCTCTCCCGGCACTCGCTTCCGAGGCTGGCGCTCGATGGCGCGCTGGTCACGCTCTGTTACTGGCTGGCGTTCGCGCTGCGCTTCGAGGACGGCTCCAGCGGCCACTACGAGCGCTACGAAAAGCTGTTCGATCGTACCGTCTGGTGGGTGCTCGGCGGCAGCCTGCTCGTGCTGGCGCTCTCGCGTGTGCACCAGCGCCGCCTGCGCTATTCCGGTCAGCGCGACTACGAGGCCGTGGCGCGCGCGGTCGGCGCGATCGTGCTGCTGACGGTCGTCGCGATCGACGTGGCGCGACCCGTGCAGATCCCTCACCACGGGGCGGTCGGGCTGCCCAACGGCGTGATCGCGCTGTTCCTGCTGCTCGCGGTGGCCTTCCTGATCGGCGCCCGCTTCCTCGTGCACCTGGTGGTGGAGGGGCGGGTGCGGA
>DAHUYZ010000028.1 GCA_027306855.1 Solirubrobacterales bacterium
GTTCTTGCCCGCGGCAGCACGGAAGCGATCTCGCGCTGCCTTAACTTGGTTGGGGTGGATCGCGAGTACCGGGATGCCGGCGCTCAGCAGCCGTCCGACCAAGAGACCATCGGGACGCTCGATCGCGCAGCACTGGACCGCATGGGCTTCCAGCAGCGCGATCAACGCCCTGATGCCGTGCTCGTCGTGAGCGAACTGCTCAGCAACGAGCACCCGCCCCAGCTCATCGGCGATATGCACGTCATGCCAGTCGCTGGCCCAGTCGATCCCGCAGATTGCGCCCACAGATCCTCCTCCTGCCTCGAGGTCCATTTCAAAGACGCCGACCAAGAGGTACCGTGGCGAGTGCTCATAGGCAGGCCCTCGGAGGGGCGACGCCCTGTCGTCGCTCTGGGTGCCTCACACCACCGGGAGGCGCTTGTCTCATACGGGCCGTCTAAGCGGCAAGCACGACCGGCGCTCTCCCGGCGGTGGTCAGCTATGTGCGCTGAGCAGTCTCGGTGCTCGCCCTCCCTACGGTCGGGCGAGATCTCCCTCTCTCGGAAAGAAAGAGAGAACCACCACAGTGCTCGGCGAAGAAAGGTTGCCCTATGAGCATGGTCGAGACGAGCGGCGAGAGTCTGGTCGAGCGGCACGAGATCGTGGCGCTCGCGCGCGACCTGGGCCGGCGCGAGCTGGCACCACGAGCGCTGGAGTTGGACGAGCGCCGCGACGGTGCGCTCGATGCGGCTTGGGGGCTGGTGGTCGAGATCGGCTTCGACAGGGCGCTGCTACCCGTCGAGCACGGCGGCGTCGGTCTCGACACGGGCTCGCTGCTGCTCTGCCTGGAGGAGATCGCCGCTGGCGAGGCCGGTGTGGCGCTGCTGGTGCTGCTCTCAAACGCGGCCCTCGTGGCGCTGGCGCGCGAGCGCGCGGCCCAGGTCGGCGAGGGGAAGCGCTGGGCGCTCGTGCTCTCGCCGCGCGGGCGGACCTCGCTCGGCGCACTCGGTGCCGACGGCCTGGTCGTCGTCGAGCCGGGCGCGGAGCCGGTTGTGCTCGTGCTGGAGGCGGACGCCGTAGAGCTGCAGATCGAGGCGTGTGACATCCAGCTAGGGCTGCGTTCGGCCGCCGCCGCGCGCGTCGCGTTTGACGCCGCGAGCACGGAGCGCGCCGCGTCGTCCGCCCAGGCCCGCGCCACCGCGGACGCGTCGCTGACCCTGTTGCGCGCCGGCAGCGCGGCGATAGCCCGCGGCGTCGCCCGCCGTGCTGGAGAGATGGCGCTCGACTACGCCAAGGCCCGCATGCAGGGAGGAGTGCCGATCATCGAGCACGACGCGGTGCGGCGCATGCTCGCCGCGATGTCCGTCCGTCTCGCCGCGACGCCGGCGCTGCCGGGCAGCGAGTTGGACGCGAGCGGCGCCCTCGCCATCAAGGTCGCGGCCACCGAGGCGGCGGTGGCGACGAGCACCGACGCGGTCCAGGTGTTCGGCGGCACCGGGTACATGCACGAGACCGGCGTCGAGAAGCTGATGCGCGACGCCAAGTACCTCCAGCTCTGGCCCGAGCCCAACTGGATCGCCGACGACGAGCTGATGCGCGCGTTCTGTCAACGACGGTGAGCGCCGCCGAATATCGGCGGATGAGGCTGCGAGGGGCTGATCGGATAAATCGTTTGAGGCCGCTGGCGGCGAGCTAGTCGCCGGAAGGCTCGGAAGCGTTTTCCACCTCCTTGCGACGCCTTTTCCACCCGGTGGCGCCTGGAGGACCGGATTTGGCCCGTTTCCCCTACAAAAGAGCCAAATCCGTTTCCACCCAGACGGGTCGATCTCGGCCGAGAAAAGGGCGTCCGGCGTTCCACCAGGCCCTTTGAGAAGTGCCTGTTCTGGGGCTTGGGGCGTGCTTATAGTCGCTCTATGGCATCCCGATCGAGCACGCGCAGCCGTTCGTCGGGTTTGCCGACCTCAAGGCGCTCGAACCGCACGTCCGGTGCAGCACGATTGGCGGTGCTGATGGCGGCGGACCCGCAGGCCGCGGGGGCGGCGCATACTCGTCGCGACACCGACCCGCTCGCCCTGCGTCTGTTGACGCTGCTGCACGCCGACTCGCGCTCAGACAGCGGCTGCTCGTGTGGCGGGCGCTGGCGCCGTTCGTTGACGGGGAGCTGGACGAGAAGGGGAGGCTTGCGCTGGATGCGGCGCGATTGTGCCTGGACGATGTGTGCGCGGACGGCGTGCGCGGTCGCGAGAAGCCGCTGTCTGAGCGCGAGTACCGGCGCTGGCTTGAGGAAGACCCACAGCGGAGGGCGAGCTGGCCGTCGGTGTCCTCGGTGCGCAAGTGGCTGGGCGGGAACTGGTCCAAAGTCCAGCGCGCTCTCGGGCAGGCGCTGTCGGCGAGCACCACCGCAAGAAGGATGACCGCGATGGGCGGCGCATTCGACCGAGAGGAGCTTCGCGACCAGCTGCGGCATTGCATGGCCGCGCTCAGCGACGACCCCGGCAAGCCGCTCGATTACGTCAGCCAGGCCCAGTGAGCCGGCCGTGCTTGCAACATCGCCCGAAACGCCTGTGCCGACGCCGACCGAAACGACGGCCGCAACCACCCCGGCGATACCGGCGCCGCCTGCCCCGCTTCCCGTGACGGTGCCGGAAGTGCCGAAGGTGGAAGTGCCCCAGGTGGAAGAAGTCCCGAAGGTCCTCGAAAAATTTGGGCTATGAACGGTCCCCGTCGAGCAGGATCTTCTCGGGCTACGTAGTTTGCCGTCACGGCCGGCCGTTGCCGGTGCGGATGCGCCGTGCCGGCGGGTGGCGGAGACTGGTGCTCTGATGGTGCCGCCTGCCGCCACCGGTTCATCGCTCGTCGTTCGTCAGCTGGCCTGAGCGGAGATAGTGGCCGTGTGCGCGATCTACGCCGAGGACGAGCAGACGACCAGGCCCACCGACCGGCGCCGGCCGGTGGTCGAGGTGCACGATCTGGTCCGGCGCTTCGGCGAGTTCGCCGCCGTGGACGGGATCAGCTTCGACGTGATCGAGGGCGAGGTGTTCGCGTTTCTGGGCCCCAACGGCGCGGGCAAGTCGACGACGATCAACGTGTTGTGCACTCTCGCCCATCCGACCGCGGGGCGGGTGCTGGTCGCCGGCTTTGACGTGACCGCCCATCCGAAGGCGGTGCGCCGCAACATCGGGCTGGTCTTCCAGGACCAGACGCTCGACGACCGGCTCACCGCGCAGGAGAACCTACGCTTCCACGCCGTGCTCTACCGCGTTCCGAGCGATCAGGTTCAGGCTCGTATCGCCCGTGTGCTGGAGCTCGTCGATCTGAGCGACCGCCGCTACGACCTCGTGTCGGAGTTCTCCGGCGGCATGGCCCGCCGCCTGGAAATCGCACGGGCGCTGATGCACGTCCCGCGAGTGCTGTTCCTGGCCGAGCCGCCGATCGGATTGGACCCGCAGACGCGGGTGCTGATGTGGGAGGACGTGCTGCGACTGCGAGAGGAGGCGGGGGTGACCGTGTTCTTGACCACCCACTACATGGACGAGGCGGAGTACGCCGACCGCATCGCGATCATCGACCATGGCAGGATCGTCGCGCTCGACACCCCCGAGGCGCTCAAGGCGGCGATCGGCGCTGACACGGTCGAGCTGTCCACCACCGACGACACGCTCGCGACCGCGGCCCTGGAACGCGTCGGATACAGGGTCGAGGCCGTTCCCGAGGGAACGCGCGTCTACGTGGAGAAGGGCGAGAACGCGGTGCCGGCGCTGATCGCGGCGGCCGGGGTGCCGGTGCGCAGCGTGCACGTCCACCGGCCGACCCTCGACGACGTGTTCCTGCACCACACAGGCCGGCAGATCCGCGAATCCCACGCCGAGGCGATGATCCCCGCGCGCGTGCGCGCATGGCACAGCAGGCGGCGCTGACATGAGTACGGTCCCTCTGCGCCCCATGATCGCCCAGAGACCGGAGACGGTCCTGCGCGACGAGGCGCGCACGACGGGAATGGTGTGGCTGCGCGAGCTGATCCGGTTCGAGCGTACCCGCACGCGCATCCTCAGCGGGCTGATCCAGCCGGTGCTGTTCTTGATCGTGATGGGCTACGGCATGGCCGGTCTGGTCGGGTCGATCGAAGGGTTCGACTTCAAGAAGTTCATGTTTCCGGGGATCATGGCGATGAGCGTCGTCACGACCGCGATCTTCTCGGGAATGTCGATCGTGTGGGACCGCGAATTCGGCTTTTTGCGCGAGATGCTCGTGGCGCCCACCAGCCGCGCCTCGCTCGCTCTGGGCAAGACCGCCGGTGGCGCCACCGTAGCCGCGGCGCAGGGCACGATCATGCTGATCCTCGCGCCGGCGATCGGCGTACACCTGACCGGGGCGCTCGTGGTTGAGATCGTCGGCCTCGAGCTCTTGATGGCGATAGCCCTGACAGCGTTCGGGGTGTTCGTTGCGACCCACATCGAACGGATGGAAGGGTTTCAGGTCGTCATGCAGATGCTGCTGTTTCCGATGATCTTCCTTTCGGGCGCGCTGTTCCCGCTGAATGGACTGCCCGACTGGCTGACCGTCATCACCCGCTTGAATCCGCTCACATACGCGGTCGCCCCGCTGCGCCAGGTCGTGTTCGCCGCCCAACACATGACGCCCAGGGCGCAGGCACGGTTCCCGTCCACCGTCGAGGTGTTCGGCCACACGCTCTCGATCGGGGCCGAGATCGCGATCACGGCAGGGTTTGCCGCCATCTTCATCGCGCTGGCCATCCGCGGGTTCTCGCGCACCGAATAACGGGACCCTGTGCCACGCCAACCGCAACATCGAAGAGGCTGCAACGACGCACCTCACAACGCCTGCCCGGCCCCGATTCCCCGACGCTGGTCGTTAAGGTGTGCGCCTGCGCAGGGTTGCCGCGCCGAGCGCCAGCGCCAGGACCGTAGCGGATGCGGTGACGATGACGTCGAGCGCGCCCCGCGCCCCGAGCGTGCCCTGGCTCGTGACGCGCGAGAGCGCCTCGTAAGCGTAGGTGAGGGGCATCGCGTATGAGATCGCGTAAAGCGCCTGCGCCATGTGGTCGCGGGCGACGAACAGGCCGCACAGGATCATCTGCGGCGTTATGAGCGCCGGGAAGAACTGCACGGCCTGAAACTCGGTCCGCGCGAAAGCGCTCACGAACAGGCCGAGCGACATGCCGAGCAGCGCGTTGCCGACGGCGAGCGCCATCACCAGCGCCGTGGAGCCCGCCACCCTCACGTCGAGCGGGCCGAACGCGACCCCCGCCGTGATCAGGGCCTCCAGGGTCGCGACGAGCGCGAACGCAAGCCCGTAGCCGACCAGCAGGTCGAGCTTTGCGAGCGGAAGCGTCATCAGCCGTTCGAGCGTGCCGGAGGTTCGCTCGCGCAGCATCGTGATCGAGGTCACGACGAACATCGTGATGAATGGAAACATCCCCACGAGCGGGCCGCCGACGTGCTGGAAGGTTGCGGGGCTCCGCTGCAGGGCGTACTTGAGCAGGACCAGCAGAAACGGGGGCACGAGCATCAGCAGCGCGACCGTGCGCGGGTCGCGCCGAAGCTGGGTGAGCACGCGAACGGCCGTCGCGTACACGATGCGTGGACCGATCGGAAAGCCTCTCATTCCTTTTGAGTCCCTCGTTCGATCAGCGCGAGGAAGGCGTCGTCGAGGTCGCTCTCGCCGGTGCGCTCGCGTAGGCTGTCCGGCGTGTCCTGCGCAAGGATCGCGCCGTCGCGCATCAGCAGCAGACGGTTGCAGTGCTCTGCCTCGTCCATCACGTGACTCGAGACGAGCAGGGTCGCTCCCTCCTTCGCCAGCGTCGAGAACTTGGCCCACAGGTCGCGGCGCAAGAGCGGATCGAGGCCGACCGTCGGCTCGTCGAGCACCAGCACGCGCGGCCCGCCCAGCAGGGCGCTCGCCAGCGAGACCCGCGCCTGCTCTCCGCCGGACAGGCTGCGGACGACCTGATCGGCGTGCTTGCCGAGCGCCACCGTCTCGATCACGCGCTCGATCTCCGCGCGATCGGCGCCGAGCACGCGGGCGAAGTAGCGAAGGTTCTCGCGCACGCTGAGATCGGCATAGATCGATGGGGCCTGCGGGAGGTAGCCGATCGCATGACGCAGAGCCGGCGAGCCGGCCGGCTCGCCGAGCACCCTCACCTCACCCCGGGAGATGACCTGCACCCCGACGACAGCACGCATCAGTGTCGTCTTGCCGCATCCGCTTGGGCCAAGCAAGCCAGTCACGCATCCTGGCCGCACTGTCAGCGCGACGCCGTGCAGAACCTCTCTGCCGCCACGCCGCACTCTCAACGAGTCCGTCTCGATCGTCGCCGCGCAGTCCACGCCGACGATGATCCCCGGCTGCTCGGCGGAAGGCGGTGCAGGGAGCAGTATGCCGATCAGGGAGCCGCATGGTTACCGGGTCGTCGGGCACTTCCCCGGGTTGGCTCTCGACCTTGCCCGCTCAGGGTCGTCGTCGGCGAGCCTGTGCTTGCTCGTGCATGCGCTTGGCTGCGCGGGCCGTAGCATCACGGTATACACGCGGCTTCACGCCTAGAGCCATGATGAGGATCTCCTCCGGGGAGCCGTCGTGCGGCTCGATGCGATAGACGAGGCGGTAGCGGTACCGCGGCTTGGCGGTTGCCCGCCGGCTCGGATCGTCGAACTTCACCTTGCGGCAGTCGGCCTGTGCGAGCGGCTTCAGGTTGCTCTTCTCACGCAGTTGCTCTCCGAGGTACGGACTGGACTCGAGCTCCTTCGCGATGCGCAGCCCTTCGCGTGCTGCCTGCTCGTCCTCCACGGCCAGCGCCCGGACGTCCGCCTTGGCGTCATCCGTGAAGACGGCCCGGGCCACTCTCGCTATGCGGCGTGGGCGTCGAGCAGGTCGTGGAAGCCGAGTTCGCGGATGACATCGTCGACCGTGGTGCGGTTGTCGCTCTCGGCGAGCGTGCGCTGCTCGATTAGCCGGAGCAGGGCGATGTCTTCAAGCTCCTCTTCGAGCTCCTCTATACGCCGCTCGGCGCCCTCGAGATCTACCTCAGGGACGAGATACGCGCTGCGCTCCTCGCCGCGAGGCTGGATTTCGATCGCGTTGTCGAGCAGGCTCTTGCTGGGCTTCGACCGCTGCGCGGCGGCACGAGCAAGCTCAGGAAGCGCAGTTCTCGCCTGGCTCGTCGTGAACACCTTCTTCGCTCGTCCGGCGCCGCGTCCCATTAGGGTGGATCCTTTCGTACAAGTACTCGTACAAATCTATGATAGCTGAGCGCGATGTCGTCTGGGGCAGCAGGTCGGCGCCAGAGCTGCTGACGGTAGCGAGTTGCAAGGGACGCCACATTGCCTGCGGCGAGGTTCTATGCGCAGCTGCTGTCGAATCATCCGTTCTTCGACGGCATGGACGCATGGCGTACGTCGCCCTTCAGTACGCCCTCATCCGGCTTGGCGCGACTGGCGTCGCCCTGCCAGACCATGAGGGTGAGCGACCGGATTCGAACCGGCGACCGCCTGGACCACAACCAGGAGCTCTACCTGCTGAGCTACGCCCACCAAGTTTGGTAGGGGCAGTCTAGCGCCAGCTCACGCACCATCGCTCGGGCGAAGCTCGCCCAGCACTCAAATGACGGCCGGCGCAAGCCGATGAGTAGCCATCATGGGCGGAGACGAAGAGCGCCGTACGTGCGCCGTCGGTGGCTGGGGAGTGTGGTGGGGACGGCATCCGAGGCTGCTGCACCTGCTCGCGACGACTGCGCTGTGCTGGTCGACCGTATACGTCGCCTGGCGCATCGGCTGGAGCTGGCATGGGTCCGAGCCGATTCTCTGGGGGGCACTCCTCGCGACAGAGCTGTACGGGCTCTGGAACCTCGCGATGCTGGCGTGGCTGACGTGGGAGGTGGCCCTGCCGAAACGTCCCTCTGCGACGCTTGGGCGCAGGGTCGACATCTATATCTGCACCTACGACGAGCCATCATCTGTGCTCGAAGCGACGCTCGCGGGCTGCGCGAAGATCGCCTACCCCCATACGACCTGGCTGCTCGACGATGGGGCGCGCCCGGAGATGAGCGAGCTTGCGCGCGCGTGGGGCGCTAATTACATGACCCGCCCAGACAAAAGCCATGCAAAGGCCGGCAACATCAACCACGCGCTGCCCCTCACCGAAGGCGAGCTCGTGCTGGTGCTCGACGCTGATCACGTTCCGCTCCCCGACGCGCTCGACACGCTCGTCGGCTACTTCGACGACCCGAAGGTCGCGCTGGTGCAGACCCCGCACGACTTCTCCAACCACGACTCGATCCAGCACTACGATCTCGGGCGCCACGAGCAGTCGGTCTTCTTCTCGGCCATCTGCCCCGGCAAGGATCGCCACAACGCTGCCTTCTGGTGTGGCTCGGGCGCCTTGATCAGACGTGAGGCCCTGCTGTCGGTGGGAGGGGTGGCGACCGACACGATCGCCGAGGACTTCCACACGACGATCAAGCTGCACCGGGAGGGCTGGCGCACCCGCTATGACGATCACGTGGTCGTCCAGGGTCGCGCGCCGCACGACCTCGCCTCGTATCTGCTCCAGCGCGACCGCTGGGCGCGGGGGAACCTCTCTGTGTTCGCAACGCCCGAGAGTCCGTTGCGCGTACGCGGCCTTACCGTCAGTCAGCGTCTGAGCTACTTCGCGAGCCTCACCGCCTATCTCGCCGGCCCGGTCAGGCTGGTCGTACTCTGTGTGCTCGCAGCCGTGTTGTGGACGGGGGCGCTGCCGCTCCAGATCTCCCTGTCTGCGCTCGCCTATCTGTGGGCTCCGGCAACGCTCTTGATGGTGCTCGCCGGCTCGGCGCTCTCGCGTGGCCAGCAGAGCATCGGCGAGACGACCCACTACGAGCTGTGCACGGCAGAGATCTTCGTACGCGCTCTGCGCTGCGCTATCAGGCCGGGGCGCACGAGCTTCGAGGTCACTCCCAAGGAGGGGGTCGATCACGGCGGCTGGGAGTCGCTGCGCCAGTTTCGGCTGCTGCTCGGTATCGCCGCTCTGCTCGGGCTCGGCCTGCTCTTGCGCGTCGCGACCGATGCGGGTGCGGGTGTCCTTCCATCGATGGGGGGCTTCGCCGCCTGGTTCGTACCGCTGCTCGGCCTGTTCGAGCTGCGCAGGCTGATCCGTACGCTCGCGCTCGTCGCTCGTCGTCGCCAGCTGCGCGGCGACTATCGCATCCCGCTCACCGCCGCGGCCGTGGTCGTGGCTCATGAGCACAACGGCGTGCCCGGCAAAGACGGTCGTCTGCAACGGGCGTCGATGCTGGCGCGCATGCAGGACATCACCCCCTCCGGAGCGGGCTTCGAGGCCTCCCGGCGCATCGAGCCCGGAACCAGAGTCGATCTGACCGTCGCCCTGCCCGGACTCGGGTATGTGTCTTCGCCTGTCCGGGTCGAGTCGGCGCCTGAGCCTGTCCAGGTCGAGTCGATCGTTCGCTCCTGCCTTCCGTCTGAGCGCGGCTGGCGGATTGGCGTGGCGATTGTCCGCTGCGAGCGGGCCGACCACCGGAGGATCCTCGAGTACTGCAACGTCACCTGGCCGTTCCGCCGTTTGCGCGGTGACGAGGCGCCCGCGCCGGCTGCGATCTTCGGCCTCTCACGCAGCGAAGCGAGCCCGCCGTCAAGCGTCCCCGCGGCCGCTGGAGCCTCGACCGCGGCCCACTCGGCTCCTTCATATGCCGCGGCTGCGCACAATCAAATAATCTGAACTGGTGGTAGAGTCTGGGCAGCGGCCTGGAAGGGTCCGCTGATGTGTTCTACCGTGGAGCGGGGACGTATCGATGCGGGGGACAAGCCGGTGCACCTAGGATGGCGCGAGCGCCGCAGGACCAGTCAGGCGCGCGACGTTCTGGCCGCCGCCGGGGCGGTGTTCGACAGCTCGCTCGATCCGCGCCAGACGATGAGGACGATCGCGCGTACGGCGGTGCCGAGCCTGGCGGACTTGTGCGCGATAGACCTGCTGCGCGACGATGGCGAGATCGGCGAGACCGTCGTGGCGGCGACGCGCGGGGAGATGGTCGGCCGTGTCGAGCGCCTACGAGCGGATTTCCCAATCGACCTGCAGAGCGCTCATCCGCTGGCGAGGGCGCTGCGCTCAGGCGAGCCCGTCGTTGTCGACGACCTTGCCGACCCGCCGGCGCTCGAGCAGATCCTGGAAGCGGGCGAGGCCTATCGAGAGCTCATCGAAGACAGCGGCTATCGCTCGTCGGTGATCATGCCCTTGATCGCACGAAACAGGATCCTTGGCGCGATGTCCTTCCTGTACGGGCGCGACGACCGGCGTTACGACCCCGACCATCTCTCGCTCATCAGCGATCTCTGCGCGCGCGCGGCGATGGCGATCGACAATGCGCGCCTCTACGCGGACAGCGAGCACGTGGCTCACACCTTGCAGCTCAGCCTGCTGCCCGAGGCCCTGCCCTCGATCGATCGCGTGAGGCTTGCGTCTGCGTATCACCCCGCCGGCGGCGGAACGGAGGTGGGGGGCGACTTCTACGACGCGTTCGTCGCGGCGTCCGGGTGCTGGCTGGTCGTCGGCGACGCGTGCGGCAAGGGACCCGATGCGGCCGCTCTGACCGCTCTCGTCCGCCACAGCGTGAGGGCGCTCGCGTTCGTATGGCCCAGCCCCGGTCGTGTTCTGGAGGCCGTCAACGACGTGATGCTCGGCCATGAGCTTGCGTGTCGCTTCGCGACCGCGGTCGTCGTGCGGCTGGACCTATCCTCCCATCCAGCGAAGGCCGCCATCGCCGGCGCGGGCCATCCTTCGCCGATCGTGCTTCGCGCTGACGGCTCCTCGAGCGACCCTGAGCTTCGCGGCATGCTGCTCGGCGTGCGCCCGGCCGCGAGCATGTCGGACGTCGAGATCGAGCTGGGGTCTGGGGATGGGCTCGTGCTCTATACCGACGGGCTCCTGGACGCGGGAGCGCCAGCGCACCCATTGACCCAGGCGCAGCTGCGCGAACATCTTGCCGGCCATGCTCATCGCAAACCGGACGCGCTCGTCACCGAGCTCGAGCGCTTGGCGCTACGCAGCGGCGAAGGCCACCTGCGCGACGACATCGCCATTGTCGCCGCCCAGATCGGCTGACTTTCCTCGCCGACCTGAGTCGTCCGGATCACCTGACGTCAGTCGTCCAGAGATCGCCTGACCTTGGTGTTCTTTACGACGAGCATTGACCGGCGGGACAGGTCCCTTCAGGCGTGGAGGGTCGGACAAGACAGCAGTTGACCTTTCTGACCATCTCGCCTCAGCTGTCTCGCGGACTCATGTCGGTCCTATTGACGACCGCGATCATCGTCGTCGCGACGTGTATCTCGCTGGCGGTCGTGATCACTATGTTGCGTTTGCGCGCGCGCAACAGGCGCGAGTACGTCCGTCTGCGTATCGCTCCTTATCGTGGCGACGAGGCGACCGCGCAGGCGATCGTCAACATGTTCGAGGCCCTACACAAGCGCCTGCTCCGGCGCTGGTGGCGCAGGCTCGTGCTCGGGCAGCCATCGGTCGCTCTCGAGGTGCACTTCGAGCGCGAAGCATGGTTTGCCGTGAGCTGTCCTGTCGAGGAGCGCGAGATCGTGCAGGCAGCCCTGCGAAGCGCCTACCCCAACTGTCGCCTGCAGCCCTCCAGGCGCGCTATCGGCGTGCCGCCACAGATCGTGCGCTGCAAGAAGCACGCCGTCTTCACCAAGCGGGTCAAGCAGATCGACCGCTTCGAGCACGACCGGGCGCCGGCGATGAACCGTCTGCTCACCACGATGGCCGCCTGCGATGCGCCGGCCTTCGTGCAGTTGTCGCTCACGCCCGTGCCTTCGCTGTTCGAAGGGCACTCCAAGCGTCTCTACAAGCGCCACGAGAACAGGCTGTCGCGCGAGCGCAAGCTGAAACTGCCGCCGCTCGACCGCTCGATGGTCGAGGACGCCGAGCTGAAGGGCGGCTTGAACGTTCAGCACAGACCCTTGTTCTTTACAGACGTCCGTGTGATAGGGCAGGAGCGCCGGACATGCGAGCGGATCGCCTCTGAGCTGCGCGCCGAGGGCGCCGAGAATCGGCTCGTTGAGCGCGGTACCGTTGTTCGCCACGCACTGCTCGGCATCTACACGAGGAGGGTCCAGCGCGGGGAGGGCAACCCGATCCCCTCGACCCGCAAGGGCGTGCTCGCCTCAACCGAGCTGGCGGCCCTCTGGCACCTGCCGTCGATGGACTACACGACCGTACCCCTCTCGCGCGAGCCATTGCCGCTCGCTCCTGCGCCCCCTGCGATCCTGCGCCCAGCCCAGGGCACCGGCACGCTGCGTGACGCTTACGGCCCCGTCTCGATCCATGAGGCGATGCGCCGCCAGAACACCGCGGTTCCCGGGACCGTGGAGCAGGGCAAGTCGAGCTATCTCGTCGCGACCGTCGCCGAGGACCTGCGCAGGGAGCGCTGCGCGGTGATCGTGCTCGATCCCAAGGGCGACGCCGCCGAGGCCGCAGTCAGTCTCGTGCCCAAGCAGCGCACCTGCACGCTGCTCGACTTCTCCCGACCGACCTGCGGCTTCAACCCGCTCGCCGTAGACGCTCCCGCCGACACGATCGCCGACTATGTGGTGCAGGCGCTCAAGAATCTTTTTACCGATGCAGACATCAGGGCTTCTTCAGATCGTTATCTGCGCAATGCGATCATCGCCGTGCTCGCGTATGACCGCTCGAGCACGCTGTGGGATGCGGCGCGGCTGTTGTCGGTCGGCGAGGAGGGCTATGCGTTCAGGGCGCGGGTAGCCTCGCGGGTCCGCACTCAGCCCGAGTTCAAGGAGATAGCCGAGTTCTTTGCCGCCGAGCTCTCCGCCCAGCTCGCGGATTCGCGCAGCACGACGACCGCCAAGCTCGACGCGCCCGTCAACAAGCTCGCGCGACTGCTCAACTCGCCTTCGATCAAGCGGGTCTTGCTCAATGACTCGCTGAGAATCAGCTTCGACGATGTGATCGCAAACGGGGAGATCCTTGTTGTCAAGGGTGCGCTCGGAAGCATGGGCGCGGGCAACACGAGCGTCCTCATGCAACTGCTCGTCGGCATGCTCGACGCGGCGCTCGCGCGCAGACAGGACACGGTCTCGGCCGAGCAGCGTAACGCCGTTGCGCTGAAGGTCGACGAGGCGCCGCTCGTGCTCAACAGGGGTTTCGCGGAGACGATGGCCCTCAAGCGCTCCGCGGGACTCGAGACGGTGGCGTGCTGGCAGACCGACTCGCAGTGGGTCGATCGCGAGGTGCGCGATCAGCTCGATGCCCTCTTCGCGCACCGGGTCTACTTCGCCACCGCTTCGGTCGAAGACGCGCGCAATGCCGCCCGGCTGACGATGGCCGAGTTCTCGGACACCGTCCGTCCCGGCATCCGCAACCTCTCGGCGCTCGGTCGCCCCGACGTGCGTCTGCATCTCCCGAAGCACAACGCGATCGCGAGCTGGGTGACGTCTCGAGGACGCCAGCCGCCGTTCGTCGCGCAGACGCTTCCCCTGCGGGTCGACAAGGCGCGCCTTGCCTTTCACGCCGCGCGCCAGGCCGAGCGGGGCGGACGCTATCTGGATGATCTCAGCCAGCCCCACTGGGATCGCCCTCGAGATGAGCGGGCACGGCCAAATAGCCTCGGCGCCGCCTCGGCGCCTTCGACTTCGACGCAGACCCCTCCGCGGTCTCGTCCGCAGCCCGCTACGCCGGCCGCCACGTCCGCTGCGCCATCCGAGTCGCCTCCGACCCAGCCGGCCGTTACGAGCCCGCAGCCGTCCGGGTCACGCAACGCGACATCGGTGTCCTCGCCCGAACGACCAGCGTCCGAAGCGCAGGCGAGCAAGGCCTCTCCCCAGCGGCCGGCCCCGCAAGCGCAGAAGCCCGCTTCGCCGCCCGACAGCTACCGCGAGCTCGTAGATCTCTCCTGCGCTCACAGCGTGCGCTGGGCAAAGCCGCCGGTCTCTCCGAAGGCGATCGAGCCCGAGCCCATCGACATCGAGATCCTCGCGCTCGTCGCATCGATGCGACACGTCCTCTCCAGCCAGATCCATCGGCGCTTCAACGGCGGCCGAGCCGCGACGACCACCCAGCGACGCCTGAAGCGACTCTCCGACGCCGAGCTACTGATGCGCTTTCAGTTCCACCGCCGCGACGGCGGAGGAGTGCCGATGTGCTACACGATCAGCCCATCCGGGCGGGCGCTGCTGGACGAACGCGGTCAGCGCCCCGCGAGCAGGAATGGCAGCGAAGCCGCCGGCCCGCCCGATCGCTCAGCCACCGCCGGCATGGTCACTGTCGATGTCGCGGCCGCGGTAAGGCAGGGCTCCGCCGGCGGCGCGCGCGTGCTTGCACAGGCGCATCACGATGTGCGCGTCACTGGCTACGTGCTGGCCTTGGAGCGCTCGCTCGCCGGTGGGCCGTTCACGTTGCGTGGGCCCGAGGAGTCTGTGCTCTCCCCGCCGACACGCTCGACGCAGAACGGTCATGCGTCGCTGACGCTCGCCGAGCTGAGGCTGCCGGCGGGGCGCACCCCGCACGACTTCCTGCGCAGCGACGCGACTGGAGGCAGACTCGAGGTCGAGCGTTTCGAGACGATCAGGCCCGATGCGACGCTGACGCCCGAAGGCCATCGACGCGAGCTGATGATCGAGCTCGACGACCGTCTCCCCGAAGGCGCGGGCGCCGCCAAGCTCGAGCGCTACGACCACTTCCTCGCTGGCTGGTCGGCCCACGTCAAGCGCTACGCCCGTCACGGCGCGCAACTGCCTCTCGTCGTGTTCGTCTGCCGCGACCGCGCGCGCGCCCGCGAGTGCGCTCGCAAGGCCGACCGTGTTCTGGTCGCGTGTCGAGCCTATCCCGGTGAGTATCCGGCGGACTGGCAGTACCCCTCCCGCGAACGTGTCTTGTTCGCCGCCGAACGCGACGCCCACGAAGGTATTCCCGTCGCCTACGGCGTCTCGCCCCTACCCCCCGAGGTGCGCGTCACGATCTCCGACGGAGACCCGCGCGCGCGCGAGCCGATCGTCCGCGAATCTGAAATCTCGTGCGCCTCGCCGGCCGAGGAGCCCGCCCTCGCTACTTGACCCCCACGAGGAGGGTCGCCGCTGGCACATCAAGCGCGTCGGCGAGCTTCATGATCGTGCGCAGATTGGGCTCGCGCCTGCCGTGCTCGTAGACGCTGATAGCGGCGCGATCGACATTCGCCTCCAGAGCTAGCGTCTCCTGGGAAACCCTCGCGCGTCGTCGTGCCCAGCGCAGGTTCGCCCCGAAGCGTCCTGCCGGCTCGTGTGAGAGCGACCCGTCGCGAGGTCCTCTCAGGCTTGGGCCCGACATGCCTATATCTCGCAGCAGCTCGCCTGGCGTCGTGTGCAGGGCGCGGGCGATCCGCAGCAGCGTTCCCAGGTCGGGAGCGCGCTGCGCCCGCTCGATGAAGCTGATCGCGGCTCGGTCGAGCTGCGCGGCTTGCGAAAGCGCTTGCTGGGTCAGGCCTGCTGTTTGGCGTGTGGCGCGCATGTTTGCCCCGAACGTCCGCAACTGAGCGCCCAGCGCCGCCCCGCCGGTCTTTCGGTCTCGCTCTCTCGGCACGCGGCAATCTTGTGGGCCTGCGTACAGAACGGCAACTGGATAAACACAACTTTTAGGCCATATGAGATTTCGCGCGGACCGGCCTTCCCCCGCTCATGACCCCCCGCATGGTGGCTCGTCTGCGCTCACGACTTTGCCCCGCCGCCGGTGCATCCGCGGCCCTTGCGCCCGCAGTCGCCCCGTCTATAGGCGCGGCCCTCTTGCAGTCGCCCGGCTGGATCTGCGTCGGGTGACTGCGCGCTCATAGTGCCCGCCGCCCCGTTTCCACGGGGATTCAGACGGTAGCCGCTGGGCGACTGCATGCCTTTGCGCGCTCGCGATGCCTTGCGTTTGCAGGGCTACTAGGCGCGCGCTACGCTTGCGCTCCTTTCTTTCCAGTCCCTGCGCCGCATCCACATCGCTAAAGCTCATCCGCCGCACCCGGCATGCGGCACGTCAGGCGCCGCTAGACGCGTGCTCGAGTTTTCGGACAGACTCTCAAGTCTCCGTCGCGAGTCAGCCGCCCCTCGTGAGCCCCTCATGAGCCTGCCCGCCCCCTCCTGAGCCGGCGCCGCGCATCACCCCCGGTGAGCGCTAGTAGGACAGGTTTCGCAGCAAGCCGCCGGCGTTCGACTTGCTCGTCCGAGTCCCCTTAAGGGGGCTCGGACGCTTTCGCAGACCTCCCGCTCGTCGTCTTCCAACGGCTTGACGAGTCCCTTCGGCACGCCTACAAGGCGCTCCCCAATCGCCCACAGCAACCCGGCTGCAGGCCGGTGCGCGTCCGTCCCGGAGGTCCGCCATGACGCCCCCCGCCACATCCACCCCCTCGCCAGGCGCCTTGCGCCGGTCTCGCCGGCCCACCGAGCGCCGCAACGCTCACCGGTCCGCGGTCCGTTCTCGCCCGGACGCCGCAAGCCCGCCTGACGCGCCTGAGAGCGAGCCGAGCGATCTGTCCCGTCAGGGCAGACCGCTCGACAGCTACACGACTCCGCATGGCGCGCTGCGCGAGCTGGTCGTCGAGGAGGGCGCCGGCGGAAGCCTGCTCGTCGTCGATCGCGACGGGATCACCCTTTGCGATCGTCGCCTCGTCGCCCACATCGCCGCGGACGAGCCAAACGAGAACGTCGCGATCGTCTGCGGTCACTATCTCGGTGACGAGACGGGTCGCTTCTGCCGCCCCGTCGGGTCGGAGGATCTGCAGACGATCCCCTTCGGTGCGTCGCAGCCCGCCAACGCCAACGACAACGCAACCGACGCGCGTGACGCGCCGGCGCATGACCTCGTCGACTGCCCGGACTCTGAGCTCGATGTCATCGAGGCGATGGGTTGCCTCTACCGACTCGGAGTCGTGTCGCTTCCGCGGTCACGTGGTCGCCAGCTGAGGTGGAGTCGGCGCGCGTCACATGATGCCGAGGCGGAATGGGAGCCAGCGTCGCTGCGTGAGGTGATCGGAGCTCTCGAGAGCTACGAGCCTCCGCTGACTCTCACCGCAACCGCTCTCGCGTCCCACGTCGACTGCAACGCCGTCTCGCCCTCGAGGCTGCGCTCCGAATACGAGCGCATGTGCGCCAGCCGCGTCGTGCTCAACCGCGGCCTGCGCGAAGCGGTTCTCCAAGCGACGAGCGCCCATGGCGTCACGTTCAGCGAGATCGCCCGCCGCTGCGGCAAGGTCAAGCTGGACAAGCGCGGCCGTTCGTGCGGCGAAACAAGCTGGCTCGCGCGCCGTATCGGGCTGATGGCCGAAAGCGGCCGGCCCGCCGGCACCCCATGGGTGCGCAGCGACGTCCTCGCGCTGATCGCGCGCCGAGGTCTCGGGATCAGCCCGCGCGAGGTCGAGCTGTGAGCACCGTGGCCGCCGATCCGCGCGTCGCATCAAGCCCACATCCGGTCGAAAGCGGTCCGCGCGTGGTGCTCGTGGTCGACGCCACGGAGTTGATCGGTCGGGAGCTACTGGCGCAGCTTCGCGCCGACGGCTACCACGCCGCCCACGCGCGGAGCGCCGCTCATGCGAGGGCGCTCGCCGGCGGACACCAGATCCGTGCCGTGGTGCTCGGAGCGCTCGAGCCCTCGAGAGCGGCGCTCGACCTACTCGGCGAGATCCGCCGCCCTCCGGCGGGCGTCGTGGCATGGGACGAAGACCTGCCGGTGATCGTGCTCGGCCCACGCGCCGAGCAGCTCGACCTGCTGCGTGCGTTCGAGGCCGGCGCCGACGACTTCATGGCTCACCCGCCCAGCTACTTAGAGCTGCGCGCCCGCCTGCGATCGGTCCTGCGCCGCGCGGAGCGAGTCGAGCCCGCCCGCCTGCTTCGCGTAGGTGCGCTGTTGCTCGACACCAGGGCCCATACCGTCACCATCGCCGGGAGGTCCGTCCGGCTGAGCCCGCTCGAGTACGAGCTGCTCGTCCATCTCGCGCGCCGGCCGGCCGATGTCGTCTCCAAGCATGAGCTTCTGCGTGCGATATGGGGCGCAGGCTCGCGCGTGGACCCGCGCACCGTCGACCGTCATGCGAGTCGCCTGCGCGGCAAGCTGAACGCGGCAGGCGCCGTGGGAATGGTCGTGACGGTCTGGGGCGTCGGCTATCGCCTCACCTGAACAGAGCTTGACGGGTCCAAACGGCTTGTCATGAGGGTCGCGTTCTGACCCGCCATGCAGCACCCACCAAACGGCGAGCCCTCGGGCTCGCCGTTTCTCGTTAACCACCAGGGCCGGCCTTGCCGGTCCGCCAAGAAAGGAGCGGCACCATGCCGTCTACCGGATACGGATACACCGCCGAACAGGCAATCGAACAATCCGAAACCCCAAGCAGGACGCCCGTCGACCCGTTTGCTCCGATCGAGCACGTGGTCGGCTGGGTCGCCTCGACCACGACGCACGTGGCGATCGGGATCGGGGTCGGGCTCGTCGTCGCGCACGTGATGCGCCACTACCACCTGCGCTGGACCTGGTCGGCCTCCGCGTTTGGGCTGGCCGTCATCGCACACTCTGAGCTCCTCGGTTGGGCGACGACGCTTGGGACCGCAGCGCTGGTCTCAGCCAAGCGCGGGTTTCGCTGGCACCGCGAAGACCTCGCGGCGGGGTTGGACCTCGCGGAGATTGCACACGAGCGCCGTGGCCCGCTCGATGTGGTCCGTTCGTTCATGCGTCGGCTCGGCGAGCCTCTGAGCGAGCGCCTCGGGGACCGCTCGCCGCGGACGTGGATGCACGACGATCGTCTGATCGTCGGGCGCGGCGAGCGCGGCGAGCACGTCTCGATCCCGCTTGGCGGTCCGACCGGAGGCACCCGCATCCTCGTCTTGGGAGCCGCCGGCTCGGGCAAGACCGTAACCCAAGAGTGGATCGTCGTCCGTGGGGTCGAGCAGGACATGGGGGGGATCGTCGTCGATCCGAAGGGCGACCCAGATCTGCGCGATGAGCTCGCTCGGGTCGCTGAGCGGGTGGGACGGCCATTGATCGAGTGGACCCCCCGCGGCCCGTTCGTCTACAACCCATACGGTCAGGGGTCGGCGACGGAAATCGCCGACAAGGTGCTCGCCGGCGAGTGGTTCACCGAGCCGCACTACCTGCGTCAGGCGCAGCGCTACCTCGGTCACGAGGTGAGCGTCCTGCGCAAGGCGAGCGTCGGGGTCAGCCTCGACTCGCTGGTGCGCTATCTCGACCCCGACAGGCTCGAGGTGCTATCCCGCAAGTTGCCCGAGGCGGACGCGGTCAGGACATACCAGTATGTCGATGCGCTCACGACTCGTCAGCGCAGCGACCTCTCTGGGGTGCGTGACCGCTTGGCGATCATGGCCGAGTCGGACATCGCGCCGTGGCTCGATCCCAGTAGTGCGCCGGGTGTCGCGACGTTCAACATGCTCGACGCTCTGCGCAACCGGGCGGTCGTGTACGTAAGCCTCGAGTCGGACTCGAGGCCGCTGCTCGCGCAAATGCTCGCGGTGGCGATCGTGCTCGACCTGCAGACGGCCTGCTCGGCGCTGCAGCAACGACCGACGCGGGCAGTCGCCGTGATCGATGAGTTCGCGGCGATCCCGACTGAGCGAATCGCGGGCCTGTTCGCGCGGGCACGCGGCGCCGGGGTCAGCCTGGTGCTGGGCACGCAGGAGCTGGCCGACCTGCGCGTCCCGGGGCGCGAGACGGTTCAGGATCAGGTGTTCGGCAACCTGTCGGCCCTGATCGCCCACCGCCAGGTGGTGCTCGAGTCCGCCGAGATGATCTCGCGGCTCGCCGGGACGGTCGGCAGGTGGCGCACCACGCAGCACAGCGACGGGCGCTGGACCCGTACGCGCCAAGAGGCGCCGGTGATCCAGCCCGAGGTCTTGCGGGGCCTCGATACAGGTGAGGCGGCTGTCGTGACGTTCGGTGCGCAGCGCTCGGCGCATATCACGCGCATGTTCTCCTTGAAGGGAGGCGCGCGATGAGCGGGCATAACCGAAGCAACGGCAGTACAAGCAGTGTGCAGGGCACGGTCATCACGGCGGAGCAGCGCAAGCTGCTCCGCTGGACCGCCTCGCTCGGGGCGGTCACCGCGCCGGCGTTGGCGCTGCGTCTGGACGTCTCGCTTGCCTCGGCGCGCGGGAGGCTGGCAGCGGCACAAGGCCGCGGTCTGCTCGCACGGACAGAGCTGCTGGCGGACCAACCGGCGCTGTTCACGATCACGCGGGCCGGCCTGCGCGCCTGCGACGTGTGTGGGATCGAGCCGTGCCGGGTGAGCTCCTCCAGCGCCCACCACTTAGTCGTGTGCGCGCTGGTGGCGGCGGCGCTCGAGCGTTGCTATCCGGACCACACGGTCATCGGTGAGCGCGAGCTGCGTCTGGTCGAGCGCGAGCACGGAGCGCCCATCGCAAGCGCGCGTCTGCGCTGGGGCGCAGAGTGGGAAGCCGATCTGCATCGCCCCGATCTGGTGCTGCTGCCGAGCGCAGGCTCCGGCGATACCTCGCCGGTGGCGGTGGAGGTGGAACTGACCGTGAAGGCACCCCGCCGCTTACTGGCGATCTGCCGCGCCTGGGCCCGCTGCCGGACGGTGGCGGGCGTGCTGTACCTGGTGGAGCTGGATGTCGAGCGGGCTCTGCTGCGAGCCGTCCGAGCAGCGCATGCATCGGAGCGGATCGCGGTCGTGCCGTTGAGCGCCCTGCCGGGCCTCGACGCCTCGTAGGGCTTTCAGGCAGTGCCTGAGGCGACCGCAAAAAAACCATCCCCTGATCGGACTACGTTCGATTAGGGCGAGCAAATCAAGCGAAGGAGACAATCATGGCCTACTCAAGCATCAACCGCGTCATCCTGATCGGGCGTCTGACCCACGACCCGGAGCTGCGCGCCCTTCCATCGGGCACGACAGTGTGCAGTCTGCGGGTCGCATGCAACTCGACCCGCAAGTCGGGCGAGGGCTACGAGGACCGGCCCAACTTCTTCAACGTGAGCGTCTACGGCGCCCGCGGTGAGACGGTGAGCCGTTATATGCGCAAGGGAAGGCAGATCGCGATCGACGGCCGCCTCGAGTGGCGCGAGTGGGAGACCGCTGAGGGAGCCAAGCGTCAAGCGGTCGAGGTCGTCGCCGAGAACGCACAGTTCCTCGACGGTCCCGGTGACCATGCAGGCGGCAACGGCGCACGCGCGGCCGGCCTGGATGCCGGTGGCGCCGGCGCAAGCGAGGAGAGCATCGACGAGAGCGCAGGGCGTGAGCTCGTAGGCGCCGGCATAGGCGCCGAGGACGCTCTCGTCTTCTAGACGCAGACGACGTTCGAGGGGATCGGTGGGGTGCCGGCGAGTACGGCATCCCACCGACGGCGCCCTTGGCGCCTTTTCTATTTAAGTATCCTCCCGCGCACCTCTAGTCCATAAGGAGCCGTTTCAAGGTGCCAGTCAACACCAAAGCGATCGGAAAGACCTACGAGCCCACCACGTATGCCGTGGGCCGAGAGAAGATCAAGGAGTACGCGCGCGCCGTCGGCGAGACCAACCAGGTTCATCTCGACGAGAAGGCCGCTCGCCAGGCGGGCTACGCTGACGTGGTCGCTCCCCCGATGTTCGCGGTCGTCTACAGCGGCGCAGCGGTCGTGCCCGCGCTGTTCGACCCCGAGGTCGAAATGAACTTCGCGATGATGGTCCACGGCGGCCAGGAGTTCGAGTGGGGACCGCTCGTCGTCGCGGGCGATGAGATCACGACCACCGCCAGCGCGAAGGATATCTACGAGAAGGACGGCCGCGGCTACTACATCTTCGAGTCCGTGTCCGTCAATCAGCGCGGCGAGCAGGTCTGCCGCGGAACCTGGACCCACATCGTCCGAGGAGTCTGAGTCATGGCCGATTTTTCTGTGGGCGCACAGATCCCAGAGCTGCGCGTCACGCCCGACAAGTACCTGACCGTTCGCTATGCGGGCGCTTCGGGCGACTTCAATCCGATCCACATCGACGAGGAGTTCGCGAAAGCGGTCGGCCTGCCCGGACGCATCCTGCATGGACTGTGGTCGATGGCCCAGGTCGCGCGGGCGCAGACCGACGCGGCCGGGGCCCCGGGCGCTCTGAAGCGTCTGTCCGTCCAGTTCCGCGGTATGGGCGTCCCTGAGCAGGAGGTCGTTGTGAGGGGCACGGTCCGCGAGGCCTCCGACGGTCGCGTGCTCGTCGACACGGTCGCAGAGCAGGCCGGCAATCAGATCATCCGCAACGCCGAGGCCGAGCTTCAGGTCTGAGGATCGCTTGTGCGGCGCCGCCTGCAGAGTGGGGTGGCGCCGCGCCTAGAATCAACCCCATGCTTGGTGCTCTGACCTCCAGGCAGGAGCTGATCCTGTACAAGGTGGTGGAGGGCTATCTGCAGAGCGGACAGCCGATCCCCTCGAAGACGATCGCGGCGGACCCGATGCTCGATTGCGGATCCTCGACGGTTCGCAACGAGCTTGCGCTGCTCGAGGAGCATGGCCTGCTCGCTCACCCGCATACCTCCGCTGGACGGGTGCCGACGGATGCCGGTCAGCGCTACGTCGTCGACAGGATGCTCGACGGCGCACACAGCGTCGGTCCTTCAAAGCCGCTTTCGCTCTCGCTCGTGCGACGCGAGGTCGAGGAGGCGATGAGGGCGACGAGCGAGGCGATCTCCCAGGTCACGAGCCTGCTCGCCGTCGTGTCCGCGCCCTCGCTGAACACGGCGACGATTCGTCATGTCGAGGTTCTAGCGCTGCAGCCTCAGGTCGTGATGATCGTCGTCATCACCTCAACCGGTGGCGTGTCGAAGATGATCAGCACGTTCGAGCAGACTGTCGACCAGGGTCTCGTCTCGTGGGCCGGCGAATACCTCAACGAGCGGCTCGTCGGCTTCGGCCTCGGTGCGCGGATGCTCGACAAGCGCCTCGAGGATCCGAGTCTCGGTATGGCGGAGAGCGACTTTTTGGCTCGGCTGGCGCCCGCGTTCGGGACGCTCGTCACCGAGGCGCAAGATACGCTGTACGTCGACGGCGCAGCCCACCTGCTCTCAGAGGGGCGCCTGCGCGATGTCGATCAGATCAACCAGCTCATGGGTCTGCTCGAGCGACGCGCGGCCCTGCTCAGCGTGCTGCGCGTCGCGGTCACCCAGTCCGACGTGTACGTCAGAATTGGCCACGAGAACGAGCTGCCCGCCATGCGTTCGCTCGCGCTCGTCGCCGCCGGCTACGGTGTCGCTAGGCGCAAGCTCGGCGCGGTATCGGTGATCGGCCCGGTGCACATGGACTATGCCGGCGCGATCGCCACCGTTCGCGAGGCCGCTCGTGAGCTGTCGCGTTTCGTCGAACACGCCTACGCTGAGCGCTGAGCGTGATCGTCGATGAGCGTGCTGGAGAAGCGCGCGATCAATGCCTGCGCTGCAGCCCATAAAAACGTTTATAGACGGAGAAGCACACGATGAGCACGACCACTCCCCGCGATCCTTATGACGTGCTTGGCGTCCCGCGCGACGCCTCCGAGCAGGATGTCAAGAAGGCGTTTCGCCGTCTCGCCCGCGAGCTGCACCCGGACGTCAACGCCCACGATCCTCAGGCCGAGGAGAAGTTCAAGGAGGCGGCGGAGGCGTACGAGATCCTGTCCGACTCAGAGCGCCGCGCCACGTACGACCGCTATGGCCACGAGGGTCTTCGCTCCGGCGGCTTCGCTCCCAACTTCGACGCGTTCGGGTCGATCAGCGACCTGTTCGACGCCTTCTTCGGAGGCGCGAGCCCGTTCGGTGGGCGCGGCGGGCCCGCGCCTGGGGGCGATATCGCGGTGGCCGTCGAGATCACGCTCGCCGAAGCGGCGCAGGGTCGTAAGGTCGAAGTCTCATTCGAGGCCGTCGGCCGCTGCGAGCACTGCCGCGGCAACGGCGCCGAGCCAGGCACTCCGATTGAGACGTGCGAGCGCTGTGGCGGGGCCGGCCAGTTGCAGGGCGTCACGCGAACCCCGTTCGGCCAGATGGTGCGAACCGTCGTCTGCGATGCCTGTCATGGCGAGGGGCGTCTGCCCAAGCAACCGTGCAAGCAGTGCCACGGTAGGGGCCGAGCCGTCGAGAAGCGCAGCGAGCTGGTCAGCGTGCCCGCCGGGATCGCCGATGGTCAGCGCATCCGGGTCGCGGGGCGCGGACATGCGGGTGAGGCGGGGGCCCCGGCGGGCGACCTGTACGTGCTCGTCAGCGTTGCCCCCGACGAGCGCTTCGTGCGCGAAGGCGACGATCTGATCACTGCTATGGACGTAGCGGCGCCGCTTGCGGCCCTCGGCGCGACGCTCGAGGTCCCGACGCTCGATGGCTCGCGAGAGGTCGAGGTGCCGGCCGGCGCGCAGCCCGGCGACGTATTGACCGTCCGAGGTCAAGGAATGCCCTCGCTGCGTGGCGGGCGGCGCGGCGATCTGAAGGTCGTCGTGCATGTCGTGATCCCTCGGCGCCTCACCGACGAGCAGCGCGAATTGCTCGCTCGATTGAACGACACCCTCACGGAGGAGAACCTACGCTCGGACGAGTCGGTCTTCTCCAAGCTGCGCCGCATGGTGC
>DAHUYZ010000029.1 GCA_027306855.1 Solirubrobacterales bacterium
GTCGATCGCCACGTCGACGGCCGGACCGTAGAGGATGCGGACGTAGGCGTTGACCTTCTCGCGGAAGGGGCCTATGTAGGACCGCTGGGCCTGGTCGCGCTTCCCGGCCAGCACGGCGTGCAGGTGCTCCACCGCCGTTGCGCGGCGGTCCTCTGAGGAGACCTCGCGCTGGAGGTCCTCGAGCTCGGCCTGCACCTCGGCGAGACGATCGGAGAGCCCTTCGTGTCCTGCCAGCTCGAGCCGCGCGCAAGTCGAGGCACTCTCGACCTCGCGCGTTTTGATGTCTCCCGCAGAACCTCCGGCGAGAGATCGCCCACGACCTCGCCCAAGTCCCTCCGCCCACGACCAGCCGGCACAGCCACGCCGCAATACTCGCAGCCAGGACGAGCCGGCGCCCCGGCCGGTCGCGCCGGTCAACGAAAATATTCGCACGCTCGCGGGATCAGCGTTCCCCGCAGCTCGCGCAGAACACATGCCCAGGACGATGCCGGATGCGGTCTCCCGGCACGACCGAGCATCCGCAGCGCTCGCATCTACCGGCGTACCGGGCTCTTATCCAACGGCCTGCAGACGACTGGCCGCCGAGCTGTGGCGTGCGACCAAGCCGGATCATCGAGACGACGAGCAACCCTACGAGCGCCCCGACGAGCAGCCCTATGCAGAACGGGATGAGCACCGCCCCAATCGGACCAGCGATGTCGATGCTATGCATGCATTGAGCGACGGGATGTGCCGCGTGGGCACTGCACTGGGCGGGATTGACCCGCTGAGGCTTGGACGGATGGTGCAGTCCCCAGATCAACCCCACGAACCCGCCGCCCGCCGTGCATAGCCTGAAGACGATGTCGCGCAGCTCACGGCCGATGAGCCGACGCTGTCGAGAGCTGAGTGCCATCGACCATGTATCGGCAGCGCGACCGTCCGGTTGAATCGCGCCGCTCACGTGCGACACAATGAATTGGCATGACATTCGCGAGAATCACAGCGCGAGCAGACCAGATGGGCGGCGTGCCGTGCATACGTGGGCTGCGTATTCCCGTCGCGACCGTGATCGGGATGATCGCCGACGGGATGCCCGAGCAGGAGATCCTCGGCACCTACCCGGACCTCGAGGCTGAGGACATCCACGAGGCTCTGCGCTATGCGGCAGAAGCGGTGCGGGAGCGCGAGCTTCCAATCGCCGCCGCGGCGTAAAGTTCCTCATCGACGATGCCCGCTCCCCATAGTCGCGCTGCGTCGATCCGAACGCCTCCGCCAAGAGATGACATCGGAAACGACTACCGGCGCGGGTATGCTTGCGCTATGGCCCACGCATCAACAGCGCAATCCAGCGAGCTCAGCGATCGACTGAGTCGCCTCGAAGATCAGATGCGCAAGATGCAGTACGAGTTCGACGCGAGACTCGAGGCGATCGAGGAGCGCCGCGCGGACGACGAGGCCGAGACGATCGCCGCCGAGCGCATCAGAAGCGGCGCCGCCGAGCGCACACAGGACGGCGCCGAGGTCCTCGCGGAACTCGGCATCGTTACGCACTGAGCGTATGAGCAAGCAGCGCGCCCAGGAGGTGACGGTCACCTTCGCGGAGGGCGTACGCGATGACGTGGCGAGCCTCACCGAGGCCACCGACGAGACGGCCGATACGGCCGAAGTCGACGCTCTGAAGCTCGCCATAGCGCCCCGCGCAGGGCTGCGAGCGCACCGAAAGGCGCGGCAGCGTGCGCAGCCGGCGGGCGAGCCGGAGAAGCGTCAAAGCCGCAAATGACCGGCAGCCCCGTGGCAACACCGTGGCAACATCCATATCGTCCACCGCGAGACCCTGCTCGACCGCCCATCCAGCCGACCGAGCACCCCAACATTCTCCGCACGACCCTCCAGCGCCTCCCGGACCTGCTGCTCTCCGAGCGCCTACCAGGAGAACACCCGCGCGACGTGGCGCGACGCTGCGAGCAACAACTTTCGGGGTCGAGAGCGTGGCGGGCGCGCAGCGCAACGATGTCCTCGATCGGCTCGCCCTGGCGCGAAACGAGGGTCTAGATCTTCTGTCAGCCAACGCTCAAACAATCGCAGCGACTCGAGCAGGTCGAAGACTTCGGCATACAGCGAGCGCTTGCGTTCATGCTCGAGATGATGGATCACGAACGACGAGACGACCGCGTCGAATCGGCCCAGATCCGGTAGCGGCTCGGTCAGGTCATGCTTGACCAACTCGACACGCTCGTCTCCCTCGAAGCGCTCGCGTGCCCGGCCGAGCATGAGATCCGAGAAGTCGACGCCCACACCAAGCATCCCTGGACGGTCGGCTTGCAGCAGGGCGAGTAGGCGTCCGTCGCCCGTCCCGAGGTCAAGAACACGACGAGCATCAAGCGGTACGTGTTCGAGCAGCACGTTCTCGCCCTCCGCGCGGTGCGGAAACTCGTCCGCGCGGTTGAGATAGCGAGAGACGTGCTCGGCGACCGTCCACTCTTCGGATGGCAAGTGGGGATGATCCTGGCGAGTCACGAAGCGTCATCGGCGTCCAAGGCCGCCTCGCTCGACGCCGCGTCCTTGAGTTCGCTCATCGTGAACAGCGAGCGCAATTGAAGACCATCCGCTGAGATGTTCTGGGCGCCGCCGGCCTCACGGTCGATCACGCAGACGACCGCGGCGATCTCGGCTCCCTCACCGCGCAACTGGCGACAGGACTCGATCACCTGGCCTCCCGAAGTGATCACATCCTCGATCACCGCCAACCGCCTACCCGCGACCGGGCCGCCCTCGGCCAAACGACGCGTGCCGTAGCTCTTGGCCTGCTTGCGCACGAACAGGCTCGGCAGACCCGACACCTGCGAGCAGACCGTCACGAGCGGAACGCCGCCAAGCTCGAGACCCGCCAGCGCGTCCACCCGCTCAGGAAGGAGCCCCACCAAGGCTTCGGCTATCTCGCGCAGCAGCGCGGAGTCTGACTCGAACAGGTACTTGTCGAAGTACTCGCTGCTCGTTGAGCCCGAACGCAACACGAAGTTCCCGGTCAGGTGGGCACGTTCATAGATGCGCAGCGCCAAGGGGTGCTGGTCGGAGGGTAAGGCGCTCATGACGGCGAGTCTCGCACGTCCCTCCTCCGAGGGGGTCGCGCGGTCGGCCTAGACTTCGTTCGGAGTGAGCTGCAAGATGGGGATCGTCCTGCCGCTTTGGGCTGCGCTGTCGCGGTAGGCGGCGAACGCGGGAAATACGCGATCGGCGAGATCCCAGAGCCGGGCGCGCTGCGCATCGTCCTCGACTATGTGCGCATGGAAGCGCTGACCGCCGAGCAGAACGTCGGGGTTCGCACGCACGTTGTAGAACCAGGACGGGTTCTCTGGCCGGCCGGCCTGCGAGGCGATGATCGTAACCAGCTCGCCGTCGTGAAAGTAGATGACGGCGTTGCGGCGAGTCAGGCCAGTGCGGGCGCCGCGCGTCTGGAGCAGGGCCGTCGGCAGCAACAGGCCCGTGCCGAGGCGGCCTCTGGTGAGCCGTAACAGATACGGGTCGATCTTCCAGACGATCGCGCTCCAGATCGCCGTCGTGGACAGCCATCGCGCGAACCGCCCGCCCGCGAGATGGACATACGCACGGTAGACAGGGCCGCGCCGAGCGTGCGGGTCGACGTATCGCAGGGTGCTCATCGACGCATCACGCAGAGGAACCCTTTGTCCACGCGACCAGCGTACACAGGCCCTCTGAGGCAAGTAGGCCCAAGGTCGTCCGTCGTGCAGTCACCCTTCCATGTCCGCTCGACCTGAGCAAACGGATCGCACAGAGCATCTTCTCTGTCTGCGGCGCGGATCGCTACTCAGTACCCCGCTCGTGCCGTGACTAGCCCTCTTGTGCCTGCTGTGTGTGGTGTTGCGCGAATGCTGCGCGGCCGATCTCGGGGTCGACGTTGAAGCGTTGCGCGTAGCGCTCGTGTGTGTCGGGCCAGCTCTTCAGGGAGTCGGCCTGGCTCATCGGCTCGCCGGCGAGGAGCGCGTTCAGACGTGCGAAGCAGCTCTCCCATCCGGCGGCGTCGCGGGCGGCCTTCTCGTGTTCGCTGAACGAGTGGGTGAAGACGAGCAGGCAGCCGTCGCCGTCGGGCGTCTCACCGAGGCGTTCCTGCCATTGCTGCGCGCATCCGAGCCGAGCGCGATCGTGAACGTGTCGAGCACCGCCGCGCGAGTAGCGAGACCTGGCTCAGGCGCATACTCGGCGAGCAAGTTCGCGCTCACCGGCTGGAGCGACGCGCTCTATGCCGAGGAGAAGCCCCATGGCGTGCATGTCGGGCTCGTACTACCGGGGTTCATCAGGACCGAGGGCTTCCCCGCCGCGGAGCTCGTTGCACGGCCGAGCACCCGCTGGATCGTCTCCACGCCCGAGCGGGTCGCCGAGGCGATCGTCGACGCGGGCCCACGCAGACGCCCCGAGCGTTACGTCCCGCGCGCATACGCGCTCGCCGGCGTCCTGCGAATCCTCGCACCCAACCTCCTTAGACGCGCGCTAACCAACGGTCGTGGAGCGATGTTCACGACCAAGACGGGGACCGAAGCGAGCGAGGATCAGCCTGGCGTTGCATCCTGAGCAGAGCCCTGACGCGAGCGCCGTTGGCCTCGTAGCCGTCGACTAAACGCACTTCACAGTGCTGCAGATAAATGTTATTACGGTTAATTGTAGAGAGTTACAGGGAGTTGAGGGTGTAGTCCAATCGCCCTCGAGGGTGTCCCGCCGGGTCGCTGGCACGGGTCGCCGGCATGCGTTCGGCGGATCGCCGATCCGCACCTTTCAATGGGACCGAAGCCTGCGGGAGGCCTATTTCTTGGCCTTGACCTGAGCGGCCGCTTCTTCTTCCAGTTCCTTGGCTTCTTCGCGCCGTTCCTTGGCTTCGGCGCTGTGGCCTTCACGTGTGAGCTGGGCGGCTTCTTCGTTTGATTCCTTGGCCTTCTGGCGGTCTTGCGACGCGCGCTGAGCGGGGGTCAGGCGTACTTCCTGCTGGCGTTCGTTTGCTTCTTCTTCGAGTTCTTTGGCTTCTTCGAGCTTTTCCTTCGCTTCGCTCGAGTGGCCTTCGGCGGAGAGTTTCTTCGCTTCTTCGCTCGCTTCCTTGGCTTCCTTGCGATCCTGAGAGGCGCGCTGTGAAGGGGTCATGCTCGCCTGTTCGTTCGTCGACGTTTCCGCACCCGCTTCGTTGCCCACGGTGCTCGTCGCGGTCGTGGCGCCAGGCGAGTGCGTCGAGCCGCCGCAGCCTGCCACCGTGAGGGCTAAGGAGAGCGAGAGGATCGAAACGACACGTCCTCGCCGCGTTGAGCCTGGAACGAACATCGACGGCAGTGTATAGGGCCGCCCGTGGAGCGCACGTAGACCTTGGCGCCCTCAATTTCGGACAGGCGTCCAAAGAAAAGCCGGGCCTCGGAGTCGAACATGTCGGCATGGGGTCAGACATCGCCAGAAGCGTCGAGCGAACGATCAGGGTGTGGATCATCGAGCAGGAACGCGATCGGCTGCGCGGGCAGCTGGGGGCAACGGCGGAGCGCCGTGGCGCTCGCCCCGTCCGCCCGGCGGTCGCGATCGGCAAGAGCATTCGCAACCGCATCTGAGCTCAAGAGAGCCGCGCGACCACGAGGCCTGCCGCGAGCAGCGCCAAGCCGAGCGAGCACGCCTTCAGGGCGCTCTCCATCGGAATGGCGATCGAGCGGGCGTCGACCGCGACGACGCGGCCGTCGCGGAAGCGCTGCTCGCCTTTTACAGACGACGTGCGCCGGCGCAGCTCCCGCACGGGCGTCGAGAGCCGCCGCTGGGCGACGCTCAGCATGAAGCACGCCGCTGTCGCCAGGACACCGGCGACGCGCACTTCGAGCGCGTTCGCCCAGAAGCCGGTCAAAGCCGGGAATGCACCCCACGCCGCGGCGAACCACATGTCCGAATGGAAGCGTCCGCCGAGGAGCTCGAGGTTGTAGGCGAGCACGACGAACGTGCCGGCCGCGACCGGAACGAGGATCGTGACCGAGACGCTAACCGCGCCAAAGATCCCGATCGCAACCGCGCCGCCAAGCGCGCCACTGGCCAGTGCCATGAGCGTGCGGTCGGACAGCCGCGTGCCGAGCGGCCTGTCGTGCAGCTCATCGAGCGCGTGCGCGCAGACGCCGACGCCGAGGAAGAACGCGCCGATCGTCCAGGCGAGTCGGTCGCCGTGAAAGGTGGGCGCGAGCGCCGCGCCGATCGCGACGTAGCTGAGATGCCAGGCCGTATACGGGGGATGCAGCAGCGTCAGCAGGTCGCGCCAGCCGCCGGGGCGCAGCGCATAGAAGGCCGACCGCTCAAGTGTCCTGGGCGCCGCCATCTGCGCTCGGTCTTCTCCGCTCGCCGCCATCTTTGTCCGCGGTTCTCCGTCCCCACATCACCAGGCCGCCGCCGAGACTCATGCGTCGCACATGCACATCGCCGATCTCCGCTTGCTCCCACAGCTCCACGACGCGCTCGACCGGATAGCGCTCGTAGAACGAAGGAATGCTGTGCGCGAGAAACCTTCCCGTTTGGGCCCACTCGCGCGAGAAGAGCCGTCCGAGCGAAGGCAGCCCGACGCGCGTGTACAGACGCCAGAGGCCGTTCCACAGCGGGTTCGGCGGCACGGCGAACTCCAGCGATGCGATCCGTCCCCCCCGCTTGACGACCCGCGCCAGCTCGTTCATCGTCGCCGCAGGATCATCCACGTAGCGGAGCAGGTACGTGAACGTGAGATGGTCGAATGTCTCATCGGCGAAGGGCAGCCTCTCCGCTTCGCCCTCGATCAAGGTGATGTGTGCGGCCAGCTCATCGTCGTGCTGTAGGCGTGTCCGCGCCGAAGCCAGCATCTCGTAACTCTGGTCCAGCCCGACCACCTGGCACCCGTAGCGCCGTACCAGCTCTCGCGCCACAAGTCCGGTGCCGGTCGCGACGTCGAGCACCCGCTCGCCCGGTTGCGCTCGCACAGCGCCCACCATTGTCCGCCGCCAGCGCGGGTCCTGCCCGAAGCTGAGCAAAGCGGCCACCCGGTCGTAGTGGCGCGGCAAAGGCGCGAACAGCTCGAGCGCCTCGAGCTTGCGTGGGCTCGCCTCGGCCATGCCCCGATCGCTCACTCCGCCAGGATCGCCGCTCGCGCGTGATTTCGCAAGTCGGATCGACGCCCGATCGACCCAAAGGGATGGACAGAGCCGTTCGGCCGGCCTACCGGCGCCAGTGTTTGCCGCGGCGCTTTCCCTTATGGCGCCGCCGGCCGCCGATACCGCGCCGGTGCCGGACCGTCGCGTGCGCTGTGCCTCCTGCCGCGACGTATGCGCTCGATAGGTCTGCGAGCGCTTCGCGAGACGTCTCCCCAAACGACGGCAGCGTGAAGCTGCTCGCACCGAGCGGAGAGATGCCTATCTCGAGATGAGGGGCATCCGAGATGCCGACGATCCCGCAGCCGACCTCAGCGATCGGCTGACCCGCAGTGACGTGAGCGCCGACCGGGACGAGCGCGGGGAGCGCATGGCCGTAGTAGACATAGCGCCCCGCATCGATCCCGCTTTCGACGCGCAGGACGGGCGCGGCCGGACCGAAGCCGTCGAGCCCCTCCTTGACGATCGTCCCGTTTGCTACCGCCAGCTCGATCAGCTGCGGGCCGCAGTCGGTGCTTTCCCCGCCGAGATCTACGCCCTGATCGAGTGACCATGCGCTCGGCGGCGCGACGTGGTGCAGCGGATACAGCGGGAACACCCAGCCCCCGCCCGGCGCGGCAGGGTAAGGCGTGACCGCCGGGGCGGGCAGGGTGGGAGCGGCGCCGCCGGTTGCGCCCGCGCCTGAGGTGCCCGTGCCCGGCGAAGCGGTCTGGGTCGCACCGGCGCCGTCCGTTGGCGCGGTCTGGGGAGGTTCATAGGCGCTCCCTCCCGTTGTGGACGACGGCAGGGCCTTTGCTGCCGGTAGCGGCAGCACGCACAGCACTACGCTCATCGTCAGCGCTCTCGCCAGCGTCTTGCGCAAGGCGTCCCCTATGTCGGCCTACGGGGTTAGCTGACGGGCTGGCGCCGAATGGCGCCTCTCGCGATAGTCGCGGGACTCGCCCCAACAATTGGGTCCCCCGCTCCCCGGCACAGCCGAGGATTAGGCGAGCGAGAAAATAGCGCATCCGTCGGTCGTGACGGGGGTCTGGGCGGATGCGCCCAGGAGAGCCTGACGCGCGACGCTACAGCCCCGGGGGATGGCGCACCGAGTAGCCGGCGAGCGACGGGGTCGCCGTTATCCAGCGCGAGGCGTAAGGGCCGCTGCGGCCGGCCGTGTCGAACCAGACGCCGTCGACGTTCATGAAGGTGTGGCCGGCGTTGGCGTAGATCGTGATCCAGCGCCCCGGGCCCGAATCGCCCCACGAGGCCAGTTCGCCGGAGACAAGCGGCGCGCTCAACAACCCACCCGCCGCAAGCGCATAGCTGACCGACCCCGAGCAGTCATAGCCATGGTCGACGAACGAGCCGTGACCGCCCCCCCAGATGTAGGGAAAGTCGGCGATCGCGTTGCCACCCGCGATCACTCGTTGCACGACTTCGGGCAGCCCGGCTGGGATCGGGATCGTCCCGTTCCCCCCGACGGAGGATCCACCTTCAGCTCCGGTGGAGGGCGCTGTTGCGCGTGCCAGCGCGGCCTTTTCCTGAGCCTTTGCGCGTTCCTCTTCGCGCAGCTCCCTTCGGATTTCGGCGTCCGAGGCCGCCCCAGGCGCGATCGCCGCTTCGCCGGCCACGCGCGGGGTCGAGGCGGCCTTGTGAGGTGTGGAGGCGGGCAGCGGAAAGCTCCTCACTTCTTCCGGGTCGTGCACCTCAGCGACGGTTGCGGTCCCGCCGGCGCCGGCTACGACGGCGGTGCCTGTGGAGGCGTGGCCGGAGTGGACCGCTGCGCCGAGTGGCGCTCCGGCGCTCGCCGCCGTGATCGCTTTTGCTGGGCGGCCGGGGGTGGCTTTAGCGACATGGGCGCCCTCGTGGTGGACGCCATTCCCGAGACCGCTGACGAGAGCAAACGCAAGCCCTACCAGCGCGGCGACGAGCAGCGCGCCGGCCAGTGTATGGCGCGTGAGCGAGCTTCGCCGAGGGGCGTTGCCGAGAGCTGTTTCGGACCCGATCCTCACCCGTTGACAGGCTAGCGTGCGCGCCGCGCTCCACGCCCCGGTACCGCCCTGCACGCAGCTTGGGTACTCTGATCAGATGTCTGAGGAGGCGACGGTCGTGGACGCCGGGCAGACGCCTGTCGCCAAACACGTGTCCCTGCGCCCGCATGTGCGGCTGCTGCACGGGCTGCGCCGACCCGACAACTGGCTGCAGCTGATCCGCTTCGGGATCGTCGGCGGCAGCGGCTTCGTCGTGAACCTGCTCGTCTACACGCTGGCGACGCACGCCCTCGGGATCGAGTACCACGCCGCGGCGGCCCTCGCCTGGGTCGTCGCGGGCGCAAACAACTTCGTGTGGAACCGCCATTGGACGTTCAAGGCGCGCGACGGCCAGGTCCACATCCAGGCGATCCGCTTTTTGATCGTCAGCCTGCTCGCGCTCGGCTTCAACGAGATCGTGCTCACGCTGCTCGTCGAGCGGGCCGGCGCTAGCGAAGTCGCCGGTCAGGTCCTCGCGCTGGCGGCCTCCACGCCCCTGAACTTCCTTGGCAACAAGCTCTGGAGCTTTCGAGCCGAGCTCTGACGGCGCCTATACTCTGGTCGCCCCCTCAGGGAGGACTCTCGTGCAGGAGATGGTCATCTACGGCGTCAGCTTCGACATGGTCGGCAAGCAGCCGATCGTGTTGCTGAAGACGGTTGACGGCAACAAGTTCCTGCCGATCTGGATCGGCCATCCCGAGGCCGCGTCGATCCTGATGAAGCTGCAGGGCGCCTCGACCCCGCGCCCGATGACCCACGACCTGCTGTGCGACATGCTCGGCGAGCTGGACGTCAAGTGCACCCAGATAGCGGTGACCGAGCTGCGCGACAACACGTTCTTCGCCTCGATCACCCTCAGCGTGAACGGGCGCGAGATGGAGATCGACTCGCGACCGTCTGACGCGATCGCGCTGGCCGTGCGCTCCGGCGCTCCGATCTACGCTGCCGAGGAGGTCATCGAGGAGTCGGCCATCGAGTTCGAGCACGATGTCGAGGAGTCCGAGGATGTCGTCGAGCAGTTCAAGGCCTTCCTCGACGAGGTCACCCCGGAGGATTTCGCAGCGGGAGACTCCTAGGAGAGGATGCTGTTCCGGGTGGCGCATGCACCCTCCGGTCCTGCCGGTACATGTACCGGCAGGCGCCCCCGCGCATGCGCGGGGGCGAACAACAAGATCAACTCGTGCGCCGCTTCACGTCTGGGTGCTTGCGTTTGGGCAGCTCCAGCACCTCGGCAAGGTCGGGGTCGGGCTGCGCCTTGCTCTTGTCCTTTGGCTGCGCCGGGGCCGGCTCCGCTCCGGTAAGCGTGCCGAACAACCCGACCTGCTCGCGCACGACCTTGCCGATGCGCCTGATGCCCTCGCTGATGTCGCGCTCGTCCATGCCGGCGAAATTGAGACGCATCGAGGAGGCGCCGCGGCCGTCCAGATAGGCGGCGCGGCCCGGCACGAACGCCACGCCCTCGCTCTCTAAAGCCCTGGCAAGCAGGTCGGTCGTATCTATGTACTCGGGGAGCGTGGCCCAGATGAACAGCCCTCCTTGCGGCTCGGTCCAGCGCGCGGAGGAACCGAAGTGCTGCTCCAGCGCTCGCAGCATCGCATCGCGTCGCACACGGTAGAGCTCCTTCAGCGAGTCGAGGTGCGCGCGCCACGCCGGCGTGCCGTCAGGGGCGCGCTCCTTGAAGTAGGCGTCCACGAACAGCTGTGTGACGGGCGAGGAGCACAGGTCGGCGCCCTGCTTGCACAGGTTGAGCTTCTCCATGACCGGTCTCGGCGCCACAGCCCAGCCCAGCCGTATCCCGGGCGAGAGGATCTTCGAGAACGTGCCGAGGTAGATGACGAAGTCCGAGGCGCCTCCTCGTTTCGCCGTCTGGGCGTCGAGCGAGTGCAGCGTCGGCAGGGCCTCGCCTTCGTAGCGGAGCAGTCCGTAGGGGTTGTCCTCGAGCACGAGCATCTCGCGTTCGCGCGCTACATGCACGAGACGCTTGCGGCGCGGCAGAGACATCGTGACGCCGCCGGGGTTCTGGAAGTTGGGGATCGTGTAGATGAACTTGGGACTGCGCCCTTCGCTCTCCAGCCGATCGAGCGTCTGCTCGAGCTCGTCTATCGGCATGCCGTCCGAGTCCATCTCGATCTGCACGACGTTTGCCTCGTAGGCGTCGAAGGTCGGCACCGCGCCCGGGTACGTGGGCGCCTCGGCGACGATCGTGTCGCCCGGATCGATGAACGCCTTGCACATGAGGTCGATCACCTGCTGGCCGCCGGTCGTGACGAGCACCTCGTCGGGATCGACGTGGGTCCCTTCGGCGGCCATCACCTCGACGACGCACTCCACCGTGCAGCTCATGCCCTCCGTCGGGCCGTACTGCAGCGCCCTCGCGGTCGACTCGGCGGCCACCTTGCTCATCAACTTTGCGTACAGCTCCGGCGCGAACGTGCTCGTGTCGGGCAGCCCTCCCGCGAGCGAGATCACCTCGGGTCGTTCGGTGAGCGACATCATGTCCCTCATCGCCGAGCTTCTCATGCCCTTCGTGCGCGCGGCGAACAGCGCCTCGTAGCGCTCCAGCTCCCGAGCCGTAGGACGGGCGCGCTCCCCGCCATGGGGGTCGTCTATCGTCATGGCCTGCTCAAGGTAGCGCACGCTTCCCCTGAGCGCTCACCCTGCATGCACGGCCTCTTCTTCGACATCGGTCTCGGTCTCGGTCTCGCCGCGGCCTGCGGTCTGCGCCCGTTCCTCCCGCTCCTGCTTGCCGGTGCGCTCGCCTCGAGCGATGCGCTGGGAATAGGCTTCAACGGGGGCGGCTTCGCCTTCCTCGAATCGGACTGGTGGCTGCTCGCGGTTGCGGCCGGGCTCGTGCTGTCCTACGTGTTGCAGATGCTGCTCGACCTGTCACCGGCAGTTTCCCCCGACCCCGCTCCGTTGCCCTCTCGCGCGTTCCCCGCGGCGCTCAGGCTGCTCGGGTTTACGCGCGAGCGCCGACGAGAAAACGCGCTTGCCGCATCGATCGCGGGCCTTGGCATGGGGGCGGGAGCGGTTCTATTCGGCGGAACGCTCGCCGCACAAGGAGATTCGCCCTGGCCCGGGATCCTCGCGGCCTTCCTGGTCGTCGGGCTCGCCCAGCGGGCGTCTGGCCCAGTGATTGCCCGTGCCCGCAAGCGCCTTCCAGATCGCGGCGCCAGAGAAGCGCTGACCGTCTATCTCGACGCGGCATCGCTTGCGCTGGCCGCGCTTGTCGCGCTTCTGCATCCGCTCGGCTACGTGGCGGTTGCGTTGCTCGCCTGGTTTGTGTGGCGTTCGCGCGTGAGCGCCGATCGCAAGCACGCCGGCCTGCGCATCCTGAGGCGCTGAGGCTGGCCGTGTCGTCTTCTTCGCGAAAGCCCCCCTCGCGCGCGCGCGCGAAGAAAGCCTTGTTAACGCGCGCGCGTGTGTAACGAGGAGCGCGCCACGACGCCCCTCTCGCCCTCCCGTTCCGCGCCGCATCGCAAGCTCGTCCTCTGCGTGATCGATGCGCTCGCGCCCTCCGTGCTCGAGCGGACGGTCGCGGCCGGCGGCGCCCCTACGCTCGCCGCGCTGATGGAGCGCGGCTTTTATGTGCCCGACTGCGTCGCGGCCTTTCCGTCCGTCACGCCCGTCTGCGCCGCTTCGATCGTGACCGGCGCCTGGCAGGACCGCCATGGGATCGCCGGCATGAACTGGTACCACCGCGACGAGCGCCGCTACGTGGAGTACGGGTCGAGCTTCAGGGCCTCCCAACGCGCCGGCCTCGCGCGCCAGTTGACCGACACGGTCTACAACATGAACCGCACCCACCTCTCGCGCGAGACGCAGACCGTGTTCGAGCTGCTTGACGACGCCGACGTTCGCACGGCGGGCACGACCTATCTGATGTACAGGGGCCGCCACCGCCACGAGCCCCAGCGCGACACCGCTCTCACGAGACTCGCTTCGACCTTGTTTCGCCACCCGGTTATGGGGCCGAGGGAGCTGTTCTATGCCGACATCTTCGCCTCACGGCGCACAGGCTGCCGCTCGACGCTTGGGATGCCTGGCGTGCGCGACCAGCACTCGGGCTGCGTCGGCGCCCATCTCGTAGAGAACGACCTGTTCGACTTCCTGCTGCTCTCTTTGCCCGACAACGACTGGCACTCTCATCGCAACGGCCCCGAGGGGCAACTGCGCTCGATCTCCCTGGCCGATGGTCAGCTGACGCGCGTGATCGACGCGGGAGGCGGGATCGACCGCTTCCTCGAGGACCATGCGGTCCTCGTGATGGCCGACCACTCCCAGGCGCCGGTAAGCGAGGCGATCTCACTGCAGAATGTTCTCGCCGATCTCGACGTGCTGGCGCTCGGCGGCCGACGCACGGTCGCAGGCGACGCTCCAGAGCGGGCGCGGCTGGCGGTCTGCCCGTCCCAGCGCGCGGCGATGGTATACATGCTCGACGAGCAGGATGCCGAGAGAGAGCGCGCCGTTCGGAAGCGCGCAGAGCTTGTGTGCCGCACGCTTGACCTGGAGGGAGTTGAGCTTGCGATGTGGATGGTAAGCGACGCCGATGGCACGCCGGTCGAAGGGGTGATCGCGCGGGGGGACGGCACCGTCACGACGCGCAAAGGGACAGGCGCGGGCGCGACGCGCGAGCTGCGCTTCCGTCCCGGCGGCGACGTCGTTGATGCGCGGGGTCGTTCGTGGAGCGTTGACGGCGACCTTTCGGTGCTCGGCGCCGCCATCCATGACGACCGCTTCGTTGCGCCCGACTACCCCGACGTCCTCGACCGCGTGTGGTCGGCGCTCGCCTGCTCGAGCTCCGGTGATCTGCTCCTCTCGGCCGCCCCCGGCTTCGAGTTTGCCGACTGGGGCGGCCAGGCTCACATAGGCGGGGGCTCGCACGGATCGCTTCGCGCCGAAGACTCGCTGGGGGCGCTCATCGTCTGTGGCGTCGAGACAGACAGCGCGCCCGAGCAGTGGGCTATCCGCGACGTGGCCGGCCTCGTCACGAGTCATTTCGGCGTCTGAGCTCACTGCGCGTCGCTGTCTGTGGCGCGCGCTCCCGCCGGTAACCTCGCTGGGTGGCCGCACGTCGCGTTCTGGCAGTAGCGCTCATCGCGGCGCTTGCGTTTGGGTCACAAGCTGCCGGCGCCGGCGCTCATGCCGTGCCAGTTAGGGCCGGTGCTACCGCCACGACGGCGGTCAAGCCGGCGTTTGTTCGTGCTAGGACGACCACGACCACAACGACGACAGTCGCCAGCCCCGAAGCGCCTGTGCCCGTCGCCGCGTCCGACATCCCTCCGCCCGGACGTCACCTCTCGGCGAACCAGGTCATCGAAATCGCCAACAGGCTGCCGAAGATGAGGCAGGTCCGCGCCGAACACCCCGGCTCATATGGCGGGGCCTATCTGAAGGGTCCGGCTCGCTGGCAGGTCAGCTACTTCACCAGGCAGATCAAGAAGGAGCCGAGCAGGGAGATCGGCCAGGTCATCATCGCCGACTCCAGCGGCCGCGTTCTCGAACAGTGGACTGGCTTTCAGATCGCCTGGACGATGGCGCGTGGCTATTCCGGCGCGTTCGGCAAACACGTAAACGCGCTCTACATCTGGATCCCGCTCTCGGTCCTGTTCTTCGCGGCGTTCTTCGACTGGCGCAAACCGCTGCGCCTGCTCCACCTCGATCTGCTTGTGCTGCTCTCCTTCTCGGTGTCGCTCGCGTTCTTCAATCACGCGAACATCGGCCTATCCGTGCCGCTCGTCTACCCGCCGCTCGTGTACCTGCTCGTGCGGATGCTCGTATTGGCGCGCCTCGGCCGCCGTGCGCGACAGCCGAGCCTTCATGACGAGGCGGCTCTAAACACCGAGGGCCCAAACGACGGACAGCCCGCTTTAAGCGAGGCGCAGACCCGCAACGCCTCCAGCTCTCTCCGCCTACTCGTACCCGCTCCTTGGCTCGCTCTCGCCGTCATGTTCTTGCTCGGCTTTCGCATCGCGCTGAACGTGACCGACTCCAACGTGATCGACGTCGGCTACGCGGGCGTGATCGGCGCGCAGCGAATCGCTGACGGCAGGGCGCTGTACGGGGGGTACCCGTCGGACAACGAACACGGCGACACATACGGCCCGGTCAACTACGAGGTGTACGTCCCCTTCCAGCAGGTCTTCGGCTGGAGCGGGCGCTGGGACGAGTTGCCCGCCGCGCACGGCACCGCGATCGTGTTCGACGTGCTCGCCGTTGTGCTGCTCTTCCTGCTCGGCAGGCGCGCGCGCGGGCCAGATCTCGGCATCGCGCTCGCCTACGCATGGGTCTCCTACCCGTTCACGTTGTTTGCCCTGGAGAGCAACTCAAACGACACGCTCGTCGGCGCGCTCGTGCTCGCTGCGTTGCTCGTCGCGTCCTCACCGCTGCGGCTCGGCGCCCGCAAGGCGGCCTCTGGCGCGCTCGCCGCGCTTGCCGGCCTAACCAAGTTCGCCCCGCTCGCGCTCGCGCCCCTGCTCGCGACCGACGGCCTGCGAGGATCGTCCCGCGCAGGGCGTGCCCGTGCGCTCGCGCTGTTTGGGCTCGCGTTCGTCCTCACCGCCGCGCTTGCGTTCGTGCCCGCGATCACTCACTCCTCGCTTCATATGTTCTTGCGGCGCACGCTCGTCTATCAGTCCGACCGGAACTCCCCCTTCTCGGTTTGGGGCCTCTATGGCATCTCGCCTACGGGCGGCTTCTCCGCGCACTGGCTCTCCTACGCCGAGGCGGCAGTCCAGGGCGCCGCGCTCGTGCTCGCCTTCGCGCTTGCGATCCTCCCTCGCCGTTCAGACCTCGTCGGCCTCGCCGCGGCCTGCGCGGCTGTGCTGGTCGCCTTGCAGCTCGGCGCCGAACACTGGTTCTACCTGTACATCCCCTGGTTCTTCGGCGCCGCGATGCTGGCGCTGCTGGGCGGCCTCAGTGCCCGTGAGCCTGGTTCGGCCGAGGCATCAGAATCTGCTCGATCGAATCGGCTCGCCGCGGCTTAGACGCGCGCACGAGCACAGCCATCAACCACGGGTCGTCGTCCGAGGTCTGAAAGCGGACTGGCATCTGCGTCACGAGCGCCTGCACCGCCTGCTCGCGCTTGACTCCGATCACCCCGCCGCGCGGTCCGGTCATGCCGACGTCCGTGATGTAGGCGGTCCCTCCCGGAAGCACCCGCCCATCGGCGGTCGGCACGTGCGTGTGGGTCCCCACGACCGCGGTCACCCGCCCGTCGAGCAGCCAGCCGAGCGCCACCTTCTCGCTCGTCGCCTCCGCGTGCATGTCCACGAGGATGTGGTCCACCTCTCCCAGCTCGCGCAAAGCCGGGTCGATCTCCGTGAAGGCCGACCTCCCCGCCTTCAGGAACAGGTTGCCGCTCAGGTTCACGACGCCGAGGCGCAGGCCCCCTTTCTCAACGACGCATGCGCCTCGCCCGGGCTGCCCGCGCAGATAGTTGAAGGGCCGCACGATCTTTGGCTGCTCGTCGAGATAGGGATAGATCTCCCGCCGGTGGTAGGCGTGGTTGCCGAGCGTGATCGCGTCGACGCCCGCCGCCAGGATCTCGTTGGCCGCCTTTGGCGTTATCCCGAGCCCGCCCGCCACGTTCTCGCCGTTGACGACGACGAACGTCGGGTCGTGTTGCTCGCGCAACGCCGGCAGGCACTCGAGCAGCGTGCGCCTGCCAACGCTTCCGACGAGGTCGCCGACGAAAAGAATGCTGGACTCGCTCGACTCAGAGACGCCGACGTCTACTCCCGTGTTCTCCGAACCGCCCTGGGTCGGCGTAGCGCCCCGGGTCTGGGAATCTTCCTCCGCTTGCCGCCCGCCCGCTTGTGGCTCGCCGACCCCTCTCTCAGCCATACTGACGCCATGATCGGAGGCACGTGAAGGGCATCGAGGGGACCTTGACGGCCGCCGCGGGCCCTCCGGGCGAGGGCGCGCGACCATCCGAGAGCGAGCGCCCGACGCAGGCCGAGCGCGATCTCGCTGACGGCGCGCCGCCTCCACCCCACGAGCCGCCGCGAGTGGTCGTCCCCCGCTGGGTGCAGCTCGTCGTGCTGCCACTCGCGCTGCTGGCCCTGTGGGCGCTTGCGCGGGCTGCGGGCAAGGTCTTGGTGATCTTCATCGTCGCGGCGGTCATCGCGCTGATTCTGAACCCGTTGGTTGCGTTTCTCCAGCAACGTACGCGACTGCCGCGCGGGCTGGCGGTGCTGGCCGTGTATCTCGCATTCTTCCTCACGCTCGCCGGAATCGGCTTTCTGCTCGCCAATCCGATTGCCAATCAGGTGCGCACGTTCACGCACAATCTGCCCCACATCGTGCAGGAAGCCAACCAGCAGGTCGCAAAACTGCAGGGCACGCTCGACAAAGCCGGCATCCACGTCAAACTGGTCGAACAGGGCAAGACGGCGCTGCAGACGCTCTCAGGGAAGATCGAAAAGAGCGCCTCCCAGCTCGTCTCCTTCGGGGGAGGACTGCTGACCGAAGCCGCGGGAGCGCTCGTGGACGTCGTGCTCGTGTTCGTCCTCTCGGTCTATATGCTCCTCTATGGACAGCGGATCGGGCGACTCGCGCGGCGGCTCATGCCCGACGGGGACGGAACCCGCGCCGACGACTTTCCAACCCTCGCCCAGCTCGCCGTCTCGCGCTACGTCGGCGGGCAGCTCCTGTTCAGCGTGATCATGGGCGCTTCGACGGGCGTCGCGCTGTACCTGTTCGGAGTGCTCGGGATCTTCCCTGACGGGCGCAAGTACGCGTTCGCGTTCGGGGTCTTTTACGGCGTGATGGAGCTCGTCCCCTACATTGGCCCGATCCTCGGTGCGCTCCCGCCGATCCTGCTCGCGCTGTTCACCGATCCGATCAGCGCGCTGTGGCTGGCGCTGCTTTTCGTCGGCCTGCAGCAGCTCGAGGGCCACGTCGTGGCGCCCCAGATCTTCAGCCACACGCTTCGCATCAATCCGCTGCTCGTGATCTTCGCCCTGCTGCTCGGCCTGCAGCTGTACGGCGTGATCGGCGCGCTCATCGCGTTGCCGATTCTGTCGGTGCTGCGTGAGACGGCCCTCTATCTGCACCGCCACCTCGCGCTCGAGCCGTGGCAGCGCTCTCCAGACGGCCTGCTTTGAGAGCGAGCGGGACCACATCAGGCGCCGCTTCTGAGGGCGCGGCCGGGAGCGCTGAGGTTCTGCGCGCGGAGCGCCTGGCCAAGCGCTACGGTGAGCGCCAGGCGCTGGCTGAGGTGAGCTTCAGCGCATGCGCGAGCGAAATGATCGCACTGGTCGGGCCCAACGGCGCGGGCAAGACGACGCTCCTTTCGATCCTCGCCGGCGCGCAGCTGCCGAGCTCGGGCGCCGTGCGGGCGTCCGCGGGGGCGATCGGCTGGGTTCCCCAGCAACCCGCGCTCTACTCCAAGCTGACGGTCGCCGAGAACCTGCGCTTGTTCGCGCGCCTCGCAAGAGCCCCTGATGTCCGGGTGGCCGTGGCTCGTATGCTCGAGCAGACCGGTCTCGCGCAGCGGGCGGACGATCGCGTCGGCAGCCTCTCGGGAGGCAACCGCCAGCGCGTCAACGTTGCCCTTGGCCTGCTGTCGAGCCCATCTGTGGTCCTTCTCGATGAGCCTTCCTCTGCGCTTGACCCAGGTCAGCGCGAGCGTCTATGGGCGTTCATAGCAGAGCTCGCCTCCAAAGGCACGGCCGTCCTGTTCTCCACACACATAGTCTCCGAGGCCGAGCGTTATGCACAGCGCGTGCTCGTTCTCGACGAAGGCGAGCTGCTGTTCGACGGGTCTCCACGCGGGCTCGCCGCCCAGGCGGGGCACGCCGGCGACTTCGAAGCGGCGTTCGTCGCCTACCTGCGGGGGGCAGGCCGGCGATGAGATGGCTACTGGCAAAGGACCTGCTGATCCTGCGCCGCTCGCGCCTGCTGGTGGCGTTGCTCGTGCTCTACCCGATCGCGATCGCGCTCTTGATCGGTTTTGCGATCTCACGCGGCCCATCCGCGCCGCGTGTGGCGATCGTCGACGAGACGGCGCCTGGACAGAGCTTCACGCTCGGCGGCAAGCGGGTGGGCCTCGCCGAATACACCGATGAGCTGTTCAGGCAGGTCCATGTCGTACGTGTGCCCACGCGCGCCGCCGCCTCCGAGAAGGTCTCCTCTGGAGACGTGATCGCGGCGGTAGTGATCCCGCCCGACATCGTGCAGAAGATCTCCTCCGGCGTCAGTCAGGCCCAGGTCGAAGTCATCTACAACGGCGACGCCCTACAGCAGTCCTTCGTGCGCTCGACGATCGACTCCGCTCTCGCCCAGGCGAACCTAGCGCTCTCCGAACAGATCACTGACGTCGCGGTCCGCGACCTCGACTTGCTGCTCGCCGGTGGCAGCCTGCAAGCGCTCGGCTCCGGTCAGAACATCGTCGGCCTAAGCCACATATCGCCGGCCTTGAAGGACGTCGCGCGCCGCCAGTCGAGTGCGTCCGACAGGGCGACGCTCGTGCGTATCGCGGGCTTCGCGAGCTTCGCCGCCCAGAATCTCGGTGTCGCCAAGAACGTGCTCACGACCGTCTCGGCGCCGATCCGCGCAAAGAGTACGCTGCTGGCCGGTAAACGCACCCCGCTCGACACCTACGCAGTCGTGGTAGCCGTCTCGATCTCGCTGATGTTCGTCTGCGTGCTGCTTGCCGCCGGCGGGATTGCGCTGGAGCGCGAAGAGAACACGATGGCTCGGCTGACGAGGGGTCCGCCTGCGCTCGTCTCGCGCGAGGGCCTGCTCGCGGCGAAGACGACCCTTGCCGCCGGCTCGTCTTTTCTCGTCGCGATCGCGATGCTGCTCGGGATCTCCACGTTCGTCCCGCTCGATCTCTCGCGTATCGGTCTGTGGGTGCTCGCGGTGGCCTTCGGCGCGCTCGCTTTCGGCGCGCTCGGCATCGCGATCGGCGCGCTCGCGTGGGAGGTACGCGCCGCGTCGCTGCTGGCCTTCTTGCTCTCATTGCCGCTGGCCTTCCTCGCGCTCGTGCCCAGCGGCTCGGTCGCTCACGGGCTGTACGATGTGATCAGCGCGATCTCGTTCGTGTTCCCCTTCAAGGCAGCGCTGCAGGCGCTCGACGCGGCCGTCAACGGCTCCTCGCCCTCGATTGCGATATCGGTTGCCCACCTGCTCGGGCTGACGTTCCTGTTCGGTGCGCTTGGTCGGCTGGGGTTGCGCCGGGCGCAGTAACCTGAGGCGCGATGGCATTTCCCACGACGCGTATGCGCCGGCTGCGCTCTTCGCCCGCGCTGCGCGGGCTGGTGCGGGAGACCGAGCTGCGCGCCGACAAGCTCGTGCTGCCGCTGTTCGTCTCGCAGACCGCCGGCGAGCGGGAGCCGATCGAGGGCATGGTGGGGATCGAGCGCCTACCGATCTCCGCCGCAGTGCAGGAGGCGCGCGAGGCGGCCGAACTGGGCCTGGGTGCGGTGCTGCTGTTCGGCATCCCTGCCGAGAAGGACCCCGAGGGATCAGGGGCCTATGACGAAGAGGGCGTCGTACAGCTCGCGCTACGCGCGATCAAGCGGGAGCTGCCTGAGCTGCTCGTCATAACGGACGTGTGCCTGTGCGAGTACACGACCCACGGCCACTGCGGCGTCGTGCGCGAGGACGGCGTCCTCGATAACGACGAGACGCTCGAGTTGCTCGCCCGCACCGCGCTCAGCCACGCCCGCGCCGGCGCCGACATCGTCGCGCCCTCGGACATGATGGACGGGCGCGTAGGCGCGATCCGCGCAGAGCTCGACTCCGAGGGCTTTTCGCACATCCCGATCCTCGCCTACTCGGCCAAGTTCGCTTCGGCCTTTTATGGCCCCTTCCGCGAGGCGGCCGGCTCGGTCCCGGCGTTCGGCGATCGCCGTGCCTACCAGATGGACCCCGCCAACGGCCGCGAGGCGGTCCGCGAGGCGCTGCTCGACGTGGAGGAGGGCGCCGACATGGTGATGGTCAAGCCGGCGCTCGCTTACGGCGACCTGATCAGGGCGCTCGCGCGGGCAACGCGCCTGCCCCTCGCCGCGTATAACGTGAGCGGCGAGTATGCGATGGTCAAGGCCGCGGCGGCGGCGGGTGCTCTGGATGAGCGCGCTGCCGTGCTCGAGATCTTGACCTCGCTGCACAGGGCGGGCGCCGATATCGTCATCACCTATCACGCAAAGGACGCGGCCAAGTGGCTGTCACAGACGGCATAACCGAGACCTCGACGGCGACGCCGAAGCTGCGCAGCCGCAAGCACGGCGCGGCGATCCCGCTCGATGACCTCGACAAGCGCCTGCTCAACCTGATGCAGGGCTCCTTCCCGATCGAGCCCCGTCCTTATGAGCGCGTCGCGCAGCTCGCCGAGATCTCCGAGGATGAGGCGATGGCACGCGTCAAGCGTCTGCTGGCTGAGCGCATCATCAGGCAGGTCACCCCGATCTTCGACACGCGCGCGCTCGGCTACTCGTCGATGCTCGTCGCCGCGAAGGTCGACCCCGAGAACCCGCATCGGGCCGCCACCGTCATCAACTCCCACCCGGGGGTCTCCCACAACTACCTGCGAAACCACGAGTTCAACCTGTGGTTCACGATCGCCACCGAGCCCGACTCCCGGCTGGGGCTGGACGGCACGCTGAAGGTCCTCGCCGAGGAGGCCGGCGCTACCTCGGTCCGCCAGCTGCCGACGCTGAAGCTGTTCAAGATCAGGATGGACCTCGAGATGGAGGGCGACACGAACGCGCTCTCCTCGGCCGCCGTCGCCACCGACCCGATCGAGCTGGAGCCGCAGCCTTACGACGAGCTCGACATCGCCGTGATCAGGGCGCTGCAGGGGGACATGCCGGTCGTGAGCGAGCCTTACGCTCCCGCCGCCGAGGCGCTCGGGTGGAGCGATAAACGTTTCCTGGACCATCTGGCAGGAATGCAGGAGCGGGGCCTCTTGCGCAGGGTCGCGGCGATCCTCTACCACCGTCGCGCCGGCTTCTCGGCGAACGGCATGGGCGTGTGGAGGGTCCCCGACGCCGACATCCCCGACGTCGGTCGACGCATGGCGGCGGTGAGGGGCATCTCCCACTGCTATCAGCGCCCCACCTACGAGGACTGGCCGTACTCGGTATTCACGATGGCCCACGGCCGCTCCAAGGAGGAGTGCGACGCGATCCTCGACTCGATCGCGCGGATGACAGGGATCGAGGAGCGCGCCACGCTGTACTCATCGACGGAGTTCAAGAAGATCCGCCTGCTCTACTTCACCGACGAGTTCAAGGCGTGGGAGCACGAGCACGCCGGGGTGTAAGAGCCGCGCCCGCCCGTCCCCGAGGACCGCTCTGACCCCATGCCCGCATCCCTGACCGACACGCGCTCGGCCGAGCTCTACAGGCGCGCTCTCGAATTGCTCCCCGGCGGCGTCAACTCGCCGGTGCGCGCCATGCGCGCCATCGGCCGCGACCCGATCTTCATAGAACGCGGCGCGGGCGCCGAGCTCTACGACGTCGACGGCAACCGCTTCATCGACTACGTCTGCTCGTGGGGGCCCCTCATCCACGGGCACGCCCACCCGGACGTGCTGGAGGCCACCGTCGCCGCCGCGCGGCGCGGATCGAGCTTCGGCGCACCGACCGCGGCCGAGGCCGAGCTTGCCGCCGAGGTGGCACGCCGTATGGACTCGGTCGAGATGCTGCGCATGACTTGCTCGGGCACCGAGGCGACTATGACCGCGTTACGTCTTGCGCGCGCGGTGACCGGCCGCGAGCGGATCGTCAAGTTCGCGGGCGCCTACCACGGTCATGTCGACGGGCTGCTCGCTCAGGCAGGGTCGGGGCTGGCGACCGCGGGGCTGCCCTCGAGCCCCGGCGTGCCGGCCTCAGCGGCGGCGGCAACGACCGTCGTCCCGTGGAACGATCCGGACGCTTTGCTGGCTGCCACCGGGGGCGCCGCCGCGAACACACGCAGTGGCGAGCACGAGACCGGCGCCGGCGGAGGCGACATCGCCGCGATCGTGCTCGAGCCGTTGCCCGCCAACATGGGCGTCGTGCCGGCCGAAAACGGGTTCTTGGAGCTCGTGCGCGAGCGCGCTGACGCCTGCGGGGCGCTCCTCGTCTTCGATGAGGTCATCACCGGATTCCGGGTCTCGCGCGGCGGAATGCAGGAGCTATCGGGCGTCGTCCCTGACCTCACGATCATGGGCAAGGTGATCGGTGGCGGTCTGCCCGCCGGCGCGGTTGGCGGCAGATCTGAGCTGATGCGGATGCTCGCCCCCGCCGGCGAGGTCTACCAGGCGGGCACGCTCTCCGGCAACCCGCTGGCGGTGGCCGCCGGGCTGGCCAGTCTCGCGCTGCTCGACGACGACGCTTATGCGCGCCTGGATCAGTGCACCGACCGGCTTGCGCAGGGTCTGCGCGAGGCCGCTGCGCAGATGGGTCGGCCGATCCAGGTGGCGAGCGCCCCCGGCCTGTTGACCGTGTTCTTCAGCGAGAGCCCCGTCAGCGACCTCGCCGGTGCGCAGGCATGCGATTCGCAGGCGTATGGCGCATGGTGCCGCTCCTTGCTTTCGCGCGGCGTTTACGCCCCGCCCTCGCAGTTCGAGGCGTGGTTCCCGTCGCTCGCCCATACGCCCGAGCAGATCGATACGACGATCGCCGCCGCCGCCTCCTCGTTCGAGGAGATCGCATGAG
>DAHUYZ010000002.1 GCA_027306855.1 Solirubrobacterales bacterium
TCAAGCTGAACATCGGCCACGAGGCGACGAAGGGGCTCGGCGCCGGCGCCAATCCCGAGGTTGGGTTCTCGGCCGCGGCAGAGTCGCGCGATGACATCAAGGAGGCGCTGAAGGGTGCTGACATGGTGTTCGTCACGGCCGGCGAGGGCGGCGGCACGGGCACGGGCGCGGCCCCAGTGATCGCGGAGATCGCCAAGAACGAGATCGGCGCGCTCACGGTCGGTGTAGTCACGAGGCCGTTCGACTTCGAGGGCAGCCAGCGCGCCAAACAGGCGATCGAGGGCATCGAGCGCCTGCGCGAGGTCGTCGACACGCTGATCGTGATCCCCAACGAGAAGCTGCTGGCGATCGTCGAGCGGCGCACCTCGATGCTCGACGCATTCCGGGAGGCCGACAACGTGCTGCGTCAGGGCATCCAGGGCATCACCGACCTGATCACGATCCCCGGCCTGATCAACCTCGACTTCGCCGACGTGCGCACGGTCATGCACGACGCGGGCTCGGCGCTGATGGGGATCGGCACCGCCGGCGGGGAGAACCGCTGCGCGGAGGCCGCCAAGGCCGCGATCTCCTCGCCGCTCCTAGAGGAGTCGATCGAGGGCGCGACCGGCATCCTGCTCAACATCACCGGCGGCAAAGACCTGGGTCTGTTCGAGGTCAACGACGCCGCCGAGATCGTCCATCACGAGGCCGACGCAAACGCCAACATCATCTTCGGCGCGGTCATCGACGAGTCGCTCACAGACGAGGTGCGCGTGACCGTGATCGGCACCGGCTTCGACCACCGTCCCGGACGCGCCGTGCGCGACGAACGCCGCCGCCGCGAAGGCAGGCCCGATCGCAGTCCCCGCATGGGCGAGCACGAACGCTCCTCGCTCGAGGTCTCCGACGAGGAGATCGACGTGCCGCCTTTCCTGAGGTAGGCGCCGCTGCTGTAGCCTGCGGGCCGTGTCGGCCCCATCCACCGGCGCCCCGAGGCGCACCCCCCTGTATGAGCGCCACCTGGAGGCGGGCGCCAAGATCGTGGAGTTCGCCGGATGGGATATGCCCGTCGAGTATCCGACGGGGGTTCGCGCCGAGCACATGGCGGTCCGCGAGAGCTGCGGCATCTTCGACGTCTCGCACATGGGGCAGATCGAGACCGTCGGCCCGCAGTCGCTGCAGCTGCTCCAACGCTTGCTCTCAAACGACGTGTCCAAGGTGCCGGTGGGCGGCGCCCAGTACAGCGTGTTGTGCAACGAGCGGGGAGGGGTGCTCGACGACCTGTTCAGCTACCAGATCGATCCCGGCCGCTACCTGACGGTCACGAACGCCGCCAGCCATGAGCGCGACCTGGCGTGGTTTCAAGCGCACAGCGCCTCGGAAGGCTTCACGGCTCATGTGCGCGATCGCGTGGGCGACTACGCGATGCTCGCCGTTCAGGGCCCGCTTTCGCGGGAGATCGTGCAGGCCGTGTCCGACGCGCCGCTGCCCGAGCGCATGACGGCGGCAATGCGCAGGCTCTCGGGGATCGAAGTGCTCGTGTGCGGCACCGGCTACACCGGCGAGGACGGCGTCGAGCTGCTGCTGGACCCCATCGATGCGCCGGCGCTGTGGGATGAGCTGTGCCACCGCGGCGCGGTGCCCGCGGGGCTCGCGGCGCGCGACACGCTGCGCCTGGAGGCGTGCTACCACCTCTACGGCAACGATCTCTCCGAGCAGCGCAACCCGATCGAGGCGGGTCTCGGCTGGTGCTGTGAGGAGCAGACCGGCTTCATCGGCTCCGACGCGGTGGCCGCCGCGCGCGAGCAGGGGCCGGCGCAGATGCTCGTCGCGTTCAGGCTCGAAGGGCCCGGGATCGCTCGTCAGGGCAATCAGGTCGTAGGCGGGGGTGTGGTCACGAGCGGCACGCTCTCGCCGTCGCTGGGCGTAGGAATCGGCCTTGCCTACGTGCCGGCCGAGCGCTCGAGCGTTGGGAGCCGTTTGGAGATCGACGTGCGTGGCAAGATTCGCAGGGCGGTGGTCGAGGCGAAGCCGCTGTACAGAAAGGGTCCGTAGGAAAATAAGCTTGCAGTTGAGGGGTTCGAGGAGCGAGTCTGGCCAGGACGCAGGGGCGAAGGCTTGGTGGTGCCAAGTCGAGCCCCGAGGACACAGCCAGGCGAAGCTCATTCGGGCGACTCAACAAGAGGTTATTTTTCTACGGGCCCTCAAGGCGAGAAGGGATAACTGCATGGCAGAGGCAAGCTATCCGGAGGACCTGCTCTACCACCCCGAGCACGACTGGGCGCGCATCGATGACGGCGATCCCGCCCTCGCGACGCTCGGCATCACCTGGTACGCGCAAGACGCGCTCGGCGAGGTCGTCTTCTTCGACCCCCCTGCGCCGGGCACTGAGGTCCACAAGGACGAGCCCTACGCGGAGGTCGAGTCGGTGAAGGCGGTCTCCGACGTGGTGGCGCCGTTCACGGGCGAGATCGTCGAGGTCAACGAGTCGCTCGTAGACGATCCGGGGGCGATCAACGAGGACCCATACGGCGCCGGCTGGCTCGTGAAGGTGCGGATCTCTGACCCTTCCGAGCGCGAGCAACTGCTCGACGCCGACGCCTACAGCGCGATCCTGGTCTGAGGGGCTCTCCTCCTATGAACGTTTCATTCCATCGATCTTGAGCAGATACACCTCAGTCACCGACGCGAACCTATCAACGATGCTCGCGGCGATCGGGGTGGGCAGCGTGCAGGAGCTGTTCGACCGCCAGATCCCCGAGTCGGTGCGCTCGAGCGCTCCGCTTGCCCTCCCTGGGGGGTTGAGCGAGCAGGAGGTCTACGCCCACCTGCGCGAGTTGGCGGCGCGCAACGTCAGCGCAGAGGACGAGCTGTGCTTCCTGGGGGCCGGCATGTACGACCACTACGTCCCCGCCTTCATCGACATGCTGATGGAGCGATCGGAGCTGCTCACGCCCTACACCCCCTACCAGCCGGAGATCTCACAGGGCGGGCTGCAAATCATGTTCGAGTACCAGACCGCGATCTGCGAGCTGACGGGCCTGCCCGTGTCGAACGCCTCTGTCTATGAGGGGCCGAGCGCCGTCGCCTCGGCCGGCTATCTGGCGAAGCTGCACAACGGCCGCGCCCGCTTCGTGGTGAGCGCGGGGCTTCATCCGCACACGCTGCAGACGCTGAGGACCTACGCCCGCGGCTACGGCCTAGAGGTCGTCGAGGTCCCGTTGCGGGACGGCGCGACCGACGCGCAAGAGTGGGCTCAGGCGATCGGGGAGGACACGAGCGCGGCGATCTTTGCCCAGCCGAACCTCTACGGGGCGGTCGAGGACGCGGCCGCGCTGAGCGCCGCCGCAAGGGAGTGCGGGGGCGAGAAGCTCGTGACGATCGCCCAGGTCGATCCGATCGTGCTCGGCATTCTCGCGCCACCAGGCGAGTGCGGCGTGGACGTCGCCGTCGGGGAGGGCCAGTCGCTGGGGAACCGCCTCGACTACGGCGGCCCTTCGTTCGGCTTCTTCGCCGCCCGCGAGGCCCATCTGCGCCAGATGCCGGGCCGTATCGCGGGGCAGACGACGGACGTCGACGGGCGGCGCGGGTTCGTCTTGACGCTGCAGACTCGTGAGCAGCACATCCGTCGCGAGAAGGCGACCTCGAACATCTGCACCGCCCAGGCCCTGAACGCGCTCGCGGGCGTCGCATATCTGGCATGGCTCGGGCGCCGCGGGATCGTCGAGTTGGGGGAGCTGCTGCTGTCGAGGACCCAATACGCGCTGCAGACGCTGTCATCGCTGGAGGGCGTCTCGCCGCTGCACGCCCGGCCGGTCATCCGCGAGCTCGCGCTCCGTCTCGACGCCGACGTCGCCGCCGTGAAGCGCCGCTGCGCGCAGGAGGGCGTAAACCCGGGCGTCGATTTGCACGCGTTGACAGGACGCGACGAGGACAGGGGCGGCCTTCTGGTCGCGATCACCGAGCAGCGCTCGCGGGCGGACATCGACAGGCTCGCGGAGGTGCTTGGCGCGGCCGTCGCGGCGGAGCGCGGCGCGGAGGTGTCGGTCGGATGAGCGGCGCTCGAATGCCCGCGGGTGATCCTCATGAAGGCGAGGACGGGGTGGTCGATATGCCTTCCGAGTCGGGTCCCCACACGCGCGCGCGCGACGAAAGCCTTACTACGACGCGCGCGCACGCGGGTAACTATGAAGGAGCGCAACGCATCTCAGGGGCGACGATGGGCAGGCCGCCGGCCCGCGCGACGGACTCGCCGCTGCAGCTCGAGGAGGCGACGACGATCTTCGAGAAGGGCGCCCCAGGGCGCAGGGCATTCGCCTGCCCGCCCATGGACGTGCCGCGCGTGGTCGCAAAAGACGTGCTGGCGGAGCATCTCTGCCGCGCCCAGCCGCCGCGGCTGCCGGAGCTCTCAGAGCCCGAGATCGTGCGCCACTACGTGCGCCTGTCCAAGCGCAACTTCGATCTCGACTCGGGCTTCTACCCGCTGGGGTCGTGCACGATGAAGCACAACCCGCGCCTTCACGAGCGCGTCGCCGCCCTGCCCGGTCATGCCCGCCTGCACCCGCTGCAGGACCCCGAGCGCGCGCAAGGGGCGCTCGAGCTGATGTGGAGCCTCGAGCGCGCTCTCGCCGAGATCGCGGGCCTGCCCCACGTCTGCCTGCAGCCCTCGGCCGGCTCGCATGGTGAGCTTGCGGGCGTCCTGCTGGCGCGCGCCTACCACGAGGCGAAAGGACAGGCTCGCCACAAGGTGCTGACCCCCGACACGGCCCACGGCACGAATCCGGCGACCGTGACGATGGCGGGCCTGCGGGTCGTCAAGCTCGCGACGAGCTCCGACGGCGGCATCGACCTCGACGACCTGCGCGCCAAGGCCGACGAGGACGTGGCGTGCCTGATGCTGACCAACCCGAACACGCTCGGCGTCTTCGATTCGAACATCGCCGAGATCGCCGAGATCGTGCACGGCGCCGGCGCGACGCTCTACTACGACGGCGCGAATCTCAACGCGATCATGGGCCTCTCACGGCCCGGCGACATGGGCTTTGACATCGTGCACTTCAACCTGCACAAGTCGTTCACCCAGCCCCACGGCGGCGGCGGCCCCGGCTCGGGACCGATCGCGGTGTCCGATCGCATAGCGCCGTTTTTGCCGATCCCTGTGATCGTGCGCGAGGACGCCTTCACGCTCGACTACGACCGCCCCCAGTCGATCGGCAGGCTGCGCGGCTTCCAAGGCAACTACGGCTGCTTCGTGCGCGCGTACGCCTACATCCGCTCGCTCGGCGCGCCCGGGCTGAAGGACGCCTCGGAGACGGCTGTCCTGAACGCCAACTACCTGCTCGCGCGCCTGCGCGAGCTTGGCGTGACCGAGCAGCTTCCGCTCGCCTACGGCGATCTGTGCATGCACGAGTTCGTGCTCTCGGGCGCTCCCATGAAGCGAGACTCGAAGATCAAGACACTCGACCTCGCCAAGCGCCTGCTCGACTACGGCTATCACCCGCCGACCGTCTACTTCCCGCTGCTCGTCGACGAGGCCATCATGGTCGAGCCGACCGAGACCGAGACCAAGGAGACGCTCGACGGGTTCGCTGTGGCGCTCGCGGAGATCCTGCGCGAGGCGGCCGACGACCCCGAGATCGCGAGGAACGCCCCCTACACGACCCCGGTCAGGCGCCTGGATGAGGTGGGCGCGGCCAAGCGTCCCGTGATCCGCCAACCTCTCTGACCATGCGCATCTTCTCCGGCATCCAGCCGACAGGGACGAAGCACCTCGGCAACTACATCGGCGCGATCAGGCAGTACGTGGTTGGGCAGGACAGGGGGGAGGCGCTGTACTGCATCGTCGACCTGCACGCGATAACCGTCGCCTACGACCCCGCCGAGCTGCGCAAGAGCCTGTACGACCTGACTGCGCTGCTGCTCGCGGCGGGGCTCGATCCGCAGCGCTGCATCCTCTTTCGCCAGGGCGACGTGGCCGAGCACTCCGAGCTGTGCTGGCTGCTCTGCTCGGTCACCGAGCTGGGGCGCCTGCAGCGCATGCACCAGTTCCGCGACAAGTCTGTGCAGCAGCGCGAGCTGGTCTCCGCCGGGCTGCTCGTCTACCCGGTTCTGCAGGCCGCCGACGTGCTCGCATACCGGGCGCACGAGGTCCCCGTCGGAGAGGACCAGCGCGAGCACCTCGAGCTGATGCGAGATGTCGCGCGCCGCTTCAACGCTCGCTTCGGCGATGGCGATGAAGTGCTGATCGTGCCCGAGCACCGCATCCCGGAGGTCGGTGCGCGGATCATGGACCTGCAAGACCCCACGCGCAAGATGTCGACGACCGGCGGCTCCGAGCAGGGGACGGTGTACGTGCTGGACGAGCCGGCTTCGATCGCCAAGAAGATCGGCAGCGCCGTCACCGACTCGGGCAGGGAGATCGTGCGCTCGCCCGGCAAGCAGGGCGTCTCTAACCTGATCGAGATACTCGCTGTCGCGAGCGATCGCTCTCCGGAGCAGGTCGAAGCTGACATGGCCCAGGCGCGCGGCTACGGCGAGCTGAAGAAGGCGGTGACAGAAGCGGTCGTCGAGATGCTTGCGCCCGTCTCCGAGCGCTACGCGGAGCTGCGCGCCGACGAGCAGGCGCTGGAGGACGTTCTCGCCTCCGGCGCCGCGCGCGCGAGGGAGATCGCCTTCCAGACGCTAGCGACCGTGCGCGAGCGCATGGGCGTGGGGCCCGCAAGGCGCGCCGAATAGGGCCGCCCGGCACGCCAAACAAAGCCGGCGGGCCGCGTTGCGCGCACCGTCGGGGCCGAGCGCTACGGTGCAGCCGTGACGCTTCCCGCGCTCGATCTCGACCTGGAGGTCTTCACCGGCCCGTTCGACCTGCTGCTGGCGCTCGTGCTGCGCGAGGAGATCGACCTGCTCGAGCTCCAGATCGCGGACGTCGTGCTCGCTTATCTCGACCATCTGGAGGGGCGCGGCGAGCTGGACCTCGAGACCGCCACCGAATTCATCGTGCTGATCGCCGCACTACTCGAACTGAAGTCGCGGCTGATGCTCTCCGACGACGAGGAGGAGCTGCTCGACCTCGACCCGGGCGAGGCGGCCGAGGAGCTGCTCGAGCGCATGCTCGACGCGCGGCGCTATCGCTCCGCGTCCGAGCACCTGATCGAGCTGTTCGAGCGCGAGGAGGGTGTGCGCTTCCGTTGTACCGCACTCCCAGCGCATCTGCGGCGCACGATCCTCATGCCGAGCGAGGGCTCACAGGACCCGGACGTGCTGGGAGCGGCGATCGGCCGACTGCTGCGGACGCCGCCGGCGATCAGCTTGCGACACATCTCGATCCCGCGCGTCACCGTCGCCGAGCGCCTGGAGCATCTGCGCGGCCTCTTGCGGCGCGGGCGCTTCAGCTTCGAGGAGGCCGTGCGTGGCGCCGATCGCTTGACCGTCGCTGTGACCGTATTCGCGCTGCTCGAGCTGTACAAGCGCGGCGAAGCGTGGTGGGAACAGGAGGAGAGCTTCGGCGAGATCGCCGTCCACGCGGTCGCCGCCGCCGAGCCGTTGCGGGCGCGGGCTGTATGAGCGAGGAGACTGCCGCCGAGCTGCCGCCGTCCGATCCCGCGCTCGAGCGCGTCATCGAGGCGCTGCTGTTCCTCGCCCCCGACCCGATCGCTCCCTCCGAGCTGGCCTCCGCCGCCGCAGCTGAGGAGCTGAGCGTGATCGCGGCGCTCGCTGCGCTCGCGGAGCGCTACGCGCCCGGACAGAGCGGCATCCATCTGCGCGAGCTGGGAGGGGGCTTCACATTCGCGTCGGATCCTCTCGCCGAGGACGCCGCAAGACGCCTTTTCAGCCGCCCGCGAACTTCCACCCTGACCCCTGCTCAGGCCGAGACGCTTGCGATCGTCGCCTACCTGCAGCCGATCTCGCGCCCAGAGATCACCCGCATCAGGGGCGTCAGCGCCGACTCCGCCGCCTCGACGCTGTTGGAGCGCGGCCTGATCGAGGAGTCCGGTCGCTCTCAGTTCGGGGCGGTGCTGTATCGCACGACTGTCCAGTTCCTGAAGCTGTTCGGCCTGCGCTCGCTGCAGGAGCGGCCTGACGTCGCCCAGTGGGACCCTTCGCCCGAGGAGCAGGCCGAGCTGCGCGAGCGGCTGCTGCGCGCGGGCGAGGCGCGTGCGGGTGGGGGACCGCCAGCGGGGGAGTAGTCAGACGGCCGAGCGGGCTGCCAGCTGCCCGCAGGCCGCGTCGATGTCGCGGCCGCGCGTCAAGCGCACTGTCGCTTCGATCCCGTCCTGCTCGAGGCCCCGCTTGAACGCGGCGATCGCCTCGCGGGTCGAGCCCTGATATCGATCGTCCCGTTGTTCTTGCGCTCGGCTCGCGGAGTCGGCGGCGCCTGCGGGCCCGCCGATGGGGTTGTAGGGGATCAGGTTGACCTTGAACATGTGCGGCTCGCCGGCCACGCGCGGGGCGAGCAGCTTCGCCAGGGCGAGCGCCTGCTCGTAGCGGTCGTTGACGCCCGCGAGCATCACGTACTCGACGAACACGCGCCTGCGCTTGCGCTCATAGAAGGCCCTGCACGCCTCGATCACGTCGGCCAGTGGATAACGGTCGTTGACCGGCATCAACTGCGAGCGCAGGGCTTCGTCGGGAGCGTGCAACGACAGAGCGAGGCGGATCGGCATGCCCGAGTCAGCAAGCCGCTCGATGCCCGGGATCCAGCCGACCGTCGAGATCGCGGTGCGCCTGTGACTGATGCCGATGTCCGGCAGCTTCTCGCACGCGGCGAGAACGGCGTCCAGGTTGAGCATCGGCTCGCCCATGCCCATGAACACGCAATGGTCGATCGTCTCTAGCCGCCGGAAGTGGAGCGCTTGGTCGACGATCTCAGACGCGGTCAGGTTGCGCCCAAACTTCATCGCGCCGGTCGCGCAGAACGTGCACGTCAGGGGGCAGCCCGACTGGGAGGAGATGCAGATCGAGCGCCGGCCGTCCCTGTAGCGCATCAGCACGGCCTCGACCGGGCGTTCGTCGACGGTCTGGAAGAGCGCCTTCACGGTCCCATCGCTCGCGCGGCGCTCGGTCTGGACCGCGAGCGTGGAGAAGGGGACCTGCTCGTGCAACGTCCCGCGCAGCTCAGCCGGAATGTTCGTCATCTGCTCATAGCCGGCTGCGCCCTTCGCGGCCCATGCCCAAACTTGACGGGCGCGGAACGGCGGCTCGTCCCTTGCGGCAAGCGTCTCGTCGAGGAGCGCGAGATCCATGGTCCCTATGGTTGCAGCCGTGCGTCTCGCCAAGTACCTCGCCCACGCTGGCGTCGCGTCGCGCAGAGCCGCCGAGACGATCGTGGGCGAAGGGCGCGTGACCGTCGGCGGGGAGGTCGTGCTCGACCCGGCGCTCGACGTCGACGAGCGCAGCGGCGTGGCTGTCGACGGCGAGAACGTCGAGGGCGTGGAGAGCCGAGTCGTCTACGCGGTCAACAAGCCGCTCGGCGTGCTGTCCACCGCGAGCGACCCCTACGAACGCCCGACCGTGGTCGCGCTGATCGGGCATGCCGGCGCGCGGCTGTATCCGGTGGGCCGGCTCGACGCCGATTCGACCGGGCTGATCCTGCTCACGAACGACGGCGAGCTGGCCCACCGGCTGACCCACCCGAGCTTCGAGGCGCCCAAGACCTACCGCGTGCGCCTCGCCGGCGGGCCGGTCGGAGAGCGGGCGCTGCGGACGCTGCGCGAGGGGGTGATGCTCGAAGACGGCATGACCGCGCCCGCGCGCGTGCGACGCTTGCAGGGCGACCGCCTGGAGATCACGATCAACGAAGGCCGCAACAGGCAGGTGCGGCGCATGTGCGAGGCGGTCGGCCACCCCGTTGTCGCACTCGAACGGGTCGCTTTCGGCGAGCTTCGGCTCGGCTCGCTGGCCCCCGGCGCCCATCGTCGCTTGAGCGAGGCCGAGACGCGGGCGCTGCGCACCGGAGCGCTCTGACAGAATCGCGCGATGTCCGAGCAGCGCCTACATGCCCTGCGAGGAGCGACGAGCGTCGATCGCAACGACGCCCAGTGCATCCTCGACGCGACGACCGAGCTGATGAGCGCGATCATGGAACGCAACGCTCTTTCGCCGGAGAACGTCGTGAGCTGCATCTTCACGGCCACCGACGACTTAGACGCCGAGTTCCCCGCCGTCGCCGCCCGCGCGCTCGGCTTCGAGAAGGTCCCCCTGCTGTGCGCCCGCGAGATCCCCGTCCCCGGCGCCCTCCCACGAACCATCCGGGTTCTGATCCATTATTACGCCGATGAAGGCCACGAGTCCAAGCACGTCTACCTGCGCGAAGCCGCTTCGCTGCGCGAGGATCTTCGGGCGGCGCAGTAGCGGCACGGTGGCTACGTGACACGAGCACGACAGGGGGAAGGGCCATGAGCAGGTCGTCAGTCGTTGTGAGGCTGTTCTGGGCGCTTGCGTGCGTTTGCGCCGTCTCGGCGATGACGGCCGCGGGTGCCGGTGCGGTCGAGCCACATCCGCACACGGGTCGGCTTCCAGGCTTCCCGGTCATCAGGGGAGTTGTCCCGGTTCTCGGGTCCAAGACGGCCATAACGGCGCGCGAACAGCTCGTCAAGGGCGCGTTTGCGGCCGCACGAGCCAGACGGACCTCGCCACACGCAGCTGAACCCAACGAAAACTTCCAGTCAGCATGCGAAGCCGAATTCCTCTTCCTCGAAACACAGGATGTTTGCTATCGGGGCGGGCCGGTGCTTCGCCACCTCGCTGTGCATTTGATCTTTTGGCAAGGAGAACCAGGGACTGTCGGTGAAACCGAAGTGAAGTCGTTCCCGCCGGAATACGAGGAAATCATCGAGCGCTATTTCGAAGACGTCGCCACTGAAAGCGGCGCGCAGAGCAATGTCTACGCGATCGCACCTCAATTTGGCGATGAAAACGCAAAGGGCGAATTCAATCCCGGCGAATACTCGATCGCGTTCAACAAGACGACGGATGTCGCTGTCGACAAACACAAATTTCCGACCCACCTGGTTGCCCCGGAATGCCTCGATGAAACCAAGTACTCCAAAGGCGCCTGCCTATTCGACTCGGATATCCAGAAAGAGGTCACGACCGTCGCTACAGCGCAGCACTGGCCGGCGGAAAGTCTCGAAAACATCTATCTGGTGCTCACAGCGCCCGGTGTCGGCGGATGTTTTGGCGTCGGCTCGACCGAAGAGTGCGCTTACAAGCAGTACTGCGCCTATCACGGCGATTTCGGCGGTGACGGCGTCACGCCCGGCAACCAAACCATCTACGCAGATCTCCCATACCTCGGGTCCGTGCGCGGCTGCGACTCCGGCGTGCACCCTAACGAAGAAGTCTCGCGAACCATGGAAGAAGCCGGCGAAGACGGTGGCGCCGACGCGCTCATCGACACCGCAAGCCACGAGCTCAACGAGGCGATCACCGACCCGATCGGCAGCCAGTGCGAAACCGGTGCGACGGAAGCAAGCCAATGCGAGCGCGGCGCCTGGACCGACGTGATCGGCCAGGAGGTGGGGGACAAGTGCCTTCCGCCCGAGCAGACGGTCGCCGGCATCTACGGCGAACCGCTCGGGGAGCTACTGCCCGAACGCCCGGCGAGCCTCTTCAACCAGCTGATAGCGGGCGGGCACTACTGGACCCAGCGCGAGTGGAGCAACGAAGCCGGCGTCTTTGAAGGTGGATGCGTCCAGCGGATGATCGAAGCTCACATCGCGGTATCCGCAAACGCCGCGGCGACGGTGCCCGTGACGTTTGACGGGTCGGCGTCCGGAGCACAGGGAGACCAAGCGGTGTACTGGGTGTGGAGCTTCGGCGACGGCGAACAGCTCGGAACGGCGAGTGCGACCACGACTCACACTTATCCGAAGCCCGGCGAATATTTCGTCACGCTCACGGCTTTCGATGCCTACGGAAATGCGCGGGCAACCTTCGGCGTGCTCACAGTGGGGTCTGCTCCTCCGGCGTCTGCGCCGGCGCCCGCACCGCCACCCATGGTGGTCATCAAGGAAGTCAAGGTACCGGCTGCTGTTGCCCGTGTTACCGCGGCCCATCTCGCCAAGCTGCTCGGGCTGCCCCCGAACGGCGCGAGGCTCGCCGGGCTCGGGAAGATCCTGTTCGGGCACGCCGAATGCCCGCCCGCGTGTCTGGTGACGCTGAAGCTGTACGCGAAGGTCACTACCCGCTCGCACAAACGCACGGTTACGCGCCAGGTCTTGATCGGCACGGCGCGCGTGACGGGCACGCCGAAGGGCGCGGTGTTCGTCAAGGCCCCTGGGCCTGGTATGAGGGAACTCCTGGTTGCCCTGAATGCCAAGGGGCGCGCGCTGCTGCGCCAGCGCCGCCGGCTCCCGGTCGCGCTCGACGTCGCCGTCCAAGGCCAGGAAGGCGGGACCTGGACGATCGACCGCAAGGTCACGCTCACGCGCTGAGTCATCGGCGCGTGAGCCGCGTGTCCACCCGTGCGCGCTACGCTCCAGATCGAAGCGAAACCGACCGATGAGCGGGCCATGTGGACTGTCAACCGCCGCCGCAGCCTCGCGGCCAGCCTAGCCTTAGCCGCGCTTACGACGTTCGGCTCGCCTGTCCCAGCCGGGGCTTCGACGCCGCCGCCGCGCGGTCCAAAAGGAATCGTCCCCGTCCACACGGCCAACTCCCGCTTCGGCGCCGCTCCCCGCCTGAGCGCAACGCCCGGCCCGCGCCCCAGCGCCGTGCGCCGCACGGCCACGCCGCCCGCCGCGACCGCCACGCTCGAATACCACGGCGGGCCGGTGATGCGCTCCACACGCGTCTACACGATCTTCTGGCAGCCCAGCACGTTGCCGAGCGGGGTACAGGCGTTCCCTTCCTCGCCAAGCTACACCGAAACGGTCAACGGCTACTTCGCCGCCGTCGCCGCCGACAGCGGCAAGCAGAGCAACGTCTACTCGCTCGATCCCCAGTACAGCAAGCCGGGTCAGGCGGTCGAATATCTCACGACGTTTCCCGGCGCTGCCGGCTCGTACGCCGATACCGAGATCGACGCCAAACCGTTTCCAACGAGCGGCTGCACCGACCTGGCCGAACCCGGTGGCGCCGCGCTGCCGGTCTGCCTCACCGAGGAACAGCTGACGGAAGAGATCGCAACCGTCGTCAAAGCAAAGGGCTGGCCGACAGGGCTGCAGGACATGGTCTTCCTCTACACGCCCTCCGGAGTGGGCAGCTGCTTCAACGCAGGGCCGGAATCGGAAGAAAACCAATGTTCCTACACCTACTACTGCGCCTACCATTACGATTTCCAAAGCGTCGCCAAACTGACGGTCTTCGCCGACATGCCATACGCGGCGACCCCCACCTGCGACGACGGCGCGCGGCCCGGCGGGAGCAAGGGCGTGCCCGGGAGCACCGCAGGCCCCGCGATCGACGCGACGAGCCACGAGCACAACGAGGCGATCACCGATCCGACCGGCCAAGGCTGGTGGGACGGCGCCGGCACCGAAACGACCAACGCCGACTACGGTTACGAGAACGGCGACCTGTGCGTGCTCCCGCGTCCCTCGGAAACGTACGGGCCGCTTCTGCCGGGAAGCTCCGGCTATGGCACCGAAGGCGCCTTCAACCAGCTGATCGACGGCGCTCCATACCTGCTGCAGATGGAGTGGAGCAACCTCTCCGCAGGCTGCGCGCAGCGCCTGTCCTCCGAATCGTCCATCCCGCCACCCAAAGAACCCTCCAAAGAACCCGTCAAAGAACCCATCAAAGAACCCATCAAAGAAGAACCAACCAAAGAACCAGCCAAAGAACCAACGCCCGAACCCGCTTCAACGCCGACGCTCCCGCAGGGCTCCTCCGGCTCGTCCCCGCTTATTCCCACCACGCCGACCGCCGTCGCATCGTTGGGCAGCCCCAAGCCGGCCCCCAAAGGCTCTCAGCCCAAAGCGTCCTCGCTGACGGCGTACACCGTGGCGAGGCTGCTCGGACTGCCCGCTTCCGGCGCCAACATCACGGCCACCCGCACCGTCACGCTCGGCCACGCGAGCTGCCCGCCGGCATGCCTGATCGACGTCAGGCTCGTCGCGACTGTTCCGGGCTCCTCTGGGCGCCATCGCCACGCGCGACGGATCACGATCGGCACGGCCCGCCTTGCGATCACAGGCCACGGCGCTCGCACCCTCGTCGTGACCCTGAACGCGGCCGGCCGCGCGCTGCTGCGAGCCGACCATCGCCTTGCGGTGGCGCTGAACGTCGCCGTTCATGGGCTCGAAGGCGCGCACTGGACCGTGAGTCGCTCGCTGCGCCTTCTCCTGCAGCCATCCCCACCCGCGCGCCACAGCCGCCGCCGGCGGTCCTGAGGATCCAGCGCAAGGTCACGCTCACATACGGACCCCATCCGCCACAATGGCCTCGTGGCGATCGAGTTCTCAGAGCGCATCTCCCGCATCCCCGTCTACCCGGCGGCTGAGGGCTACGCCGAGCGCGCACCCAAGGTCAGGCTCGCCTCCAACGAGTCTCCCTGGCCGCCGCTGCCCGCCGTCGTCGAAGCGATAAACCGCGCGCTGCCGAACCTCAACCGTTACCCCGACCCGACCAACTCGCAGCTCAAGCAGCGCCTGTCCGAGCGCTACGGCGTCCCCGTAGCGCGGATCGCGATCGGCAACGGCTCATGCGACCTGCTTCTTGCGGCAGGCGACGCGCTGCTCGAGCCGGGAGCGGAGCTCGTGTATGCATGGCCGTCCTTCTCGGTCTATCCGCACCTGCCGGCCGCCTCGGGCGCGCGCGCGGTAACGGTCCCGCTCGATGCACTCGAGCGTCACGACCTGCAGGCGATGCTGCGCGAGATCAACGTCGCCACCCGACTCGTGATCGTCTGCAACCCCAACAACCCGACCAGCACCGCGCTGTCCCTGGCTGAGATAGCCGACTTCGTGGACGAGGTGCCGCACCACGTCTGCGTGATCCTCGATGAGGCCTACTGCGAGTTCAACCTGCTCGAGGACCCCGACGCCTCGATTGGGTTGCTCGACCGTCATCCCAACCTCGTCCTGCTGCGCACCTTCTCGAAGGTCTACGGCCTGTGCGGGCTGCGCGTCGGCTTCGCGCTGTGCGGCTCCGAGGAGATGCCCCGCGTGCTGGACCAGGTCCGCCAGCCCTTCTTCTGCAACCTCGCCGCTCAGGCGGCGGCCGTCGAGGCGCTGCGCCACCAGGACGCCGTCACCGAGCGGGTCACGCGCACGATCGCCGAGCGCATCTCCGTCGATGAGCGCCTCCGCGCTCTCGGCCTGCAACCGGCCGAGTCGCAGGCTAACTTCTGCTGGGTCCCCTTCGGTGGGGAGGACCCCGAGCGCGCCGCCGAGCGCGAGGCCGAAGTGATGCGCGGCCTGCAAGAGCGCGGCGTGCTCGTCCGGGCCGGCTCGGCGCTCGGCAAGGCCGGGGCGCTGCGCGTCACGTACGGGACGACCGATGAGAACGCGATCTTCCTGGCGGCGCTCGAGGAAGTGCTCTAGGACCCACGCGGGGTTTGAGTTGGGGTGGCGCGTCTGCTACAACCCTCCCAGACGATTATGCAGCCGACCGCCTCGACATCCGCCCGCACCCGCGCGTCGTACCGGTCGCTGTATCGCGCCTGGCGATTTAGCTAGGCGCTTCGACCCGATCCCGTCCGTGAGCGGGATCGCCACGGGTCGCACCGGGTCCCTTGACGGGGCCAAGCGCCGCTCTCCCGGGCGCACATGCCCACCACGGCGTCCAGCACGCCGGCTTCACGGGGATGGACCAGCACTCAAGATCTACGAGTACCTGAGAGGATGAGCCGATGATGATCGTCATGAAGGAGACCGCCACCGAGGAGGAGATCGAGGCGGTCCTAGCCAAGATCGAGCGAGCCGGCGCGGTCCCCCACCGCAGCAAGGGGGCCCGCGTAACCGTGATCGGCGCGATCGGCGACGTAGAGCAGGACGCGAGCGTCGAGAGCCTTGGGCTGGAGGCCCAGCCGGGCGTGGACCGCGTCGTGCCGATCCTCAAGCCCTACAAGCTCGCCTCCGCCCAGTTCCGCCACGGCGAGCGTACGGTCCTGGAGATCGATGGGCGCAAGATCGGGGGAGAGCACTTCGCGCTGATCGCCGGCCCCTGCACCGTCGAATCGCGCGAGCAGGTTCTATCCACCGCGGACGTCGTCAAGGACGCGGGCGTGGCGATGCTCCGTGGCGGCGCCTACAAGCCCCGCACCTCTCCCTACGCATTCCAAGGTCTCGGCGCCGAAGGCCTGAAGCTGCTCGCCGAGGCCAAGGAGCGCACGGGCCTTCCGATCGTCACCGAGCTGATGGACGCGCGCGATCTGGAGCCGGTGCTCGAGGTCGCGGACGTGATCCAGGTCGGGGCGCGCAACATGCAGAACTTCCCGCTTCTCGCCGAGATCGGCCGCGCACAGCTGCCCGTGCTGCTCAAGCGCGGGCTCGGCGCTCCGCTGGAGGAGCTCCTGATGGCGGCCGAGTACATCCTCAAGGAAGGCAACCCGGCGGTGATGCTCTGCGAGCGAGGAATCCGCACGTTCGAGACCGATCACCGCCGCGTGACGCTCGACATCATGGCCGTACCGATCCTCAAGGAGCTCTCGCATCTGCCGGTGATCGTGGACCCCAGCCACGCCGCCGGCCGGCGCGCGCTCGTGGAGCCGCTGTCGCTTGCCGCCGCCGCCGCCGGAGCGGATGGGATCATCGTCGAGGTGCACCCCAACCCCGACGAAGCCCTCTGCGACGGTCCCCAAGCACTGTTGGCCGACGACTTCGCTGCTTACGCGGCCGCGGTCGAGCGGGCGGCCGCGCTCGCGGGGAAGGTCCCAAGCACGGCGTGAAAGACCTGCGGGTCGCGGTCCTGGGCGTCGGTCTGATCGGGGGCTCCATCGGGCTGGGCGCGCGCTCGCGCGCCGATGCGCACGTCGCGGGCTACGATCCCAACGGCGATGCGCTCTCGCTCGCGATCGAGCGCGGTGCGATCGACGAGGCATGCGCGAGCGTGGCAGACGCCGTGACGGGCGCGGACGTCGTCTTCGCAGCCGCCCCCGTCGGCGCCCTGCCGGCACTCGTAGACGACGCGCTCGCGGCCGCCCCACCCGACTGTGTCGTGAGCGACGTCGGCTCCACCAAGCAGGCGCTCGTCGAGGCTGTCAGCGATCCTCGCTTCGTCGGCGGCCATCCGCTGGCCGGCGCCGAGACCGCCGGCGTCGAGCACGCCCGCGAAGACCTGTTCGACGGGGCTGTCTGGTATCTGGTTCCCGGTTCGTATACCGCCGAGCGGTCGATCATGCGCGTAAGCGAGCTGACACAGTGGCTGGGGGCGAAGCCCGCGAGCGCGGACGCCGCCACGCACGACCGTCTGATGGCGTGCGTGTCGCATCTGCCTCACGTGATCGCCAACGTGCTCGTCGGCGTGGCGGGACGCGCGCTGCTCGACGCGGGGAAGGAGTCCGGCCCGCTCGTGTTCGATGTAGGGCCAAGCTTCCGCGACGCCACCCGGGTCGCGGGCGCCAACACGACGATCTGGACCGACATCTACATGTCGAACAGGGCGGCGCTCATGGAGGCGATCGACGAGGCGCACGAGCGTTTGCGCAAAGTGCAGGCGATGCTCCAGGCCTCAGACGCCGAGGCGCTGCGACAGTGGGGCTATGACGCGGAGAGCACGCGCGAAGCCTTGCGTGCGATCAGCCGCGCTTCGGGATCGTAGGAGCGCCGGGGGGATGGACGTTCGCTTCGATCCCTCGCGCGGGCTCACCGGTGAGCTGACCCCGCCGGCCGACAAGTCGATCTCCCATCGGGCGGCGCTGCTCGGCGCGATGGCGGCCGAGCCCGTGCGTATCGTCAACTACCTGCACTCGGCCGACACGGACGCCACGCTCGCCGCGGTAGAGGCGCTGGGGGCGCTCGTCGAGGAGCGTGGCGATGTCATAACCGTTCGCGGAACAGGGCTGCGCGAGGCGCGTGAGCCCGACGGCCCGATCGACGTCGGCAATGCCGGCACGCTGCTGCGGCTGCTCCCCGGCTGGCTCGCCGCCCAGGAGGGCCGTTCCTTCACACTCGATGGCGACTCCTCTATCCGCCGCCGACCGGTCGACAGGATCGCCGACCCGCTGCGCCTAATGGGCGCTCACATCGACGCACGCGACGGTCGTTTCGCTCCGCTCACCGTCCACGGCGATCGCCTGCGCGCGATCTCCTATGACCTTCCCCTCGCAAGCGCTCAGGTCAAGTCGTGCGTCCTGCTGGCAGCGCTCGCAGCCGACGGCGCGACAACGGTCTGCGAGCCTTCCCGCAGCCGCGATCACACAGAGCGGATGCTGCTGCGCGGCGGGGTAAGCATCGAGCGCCACGGCAACTGCGTGACCGTCGTCAACGCGGACGAGCTCGTCCTCGATCGGGTCCCCGTTCCGGCTGACCCGAGCTCAGCGGCGTTCGCGATCGCCGCGTGTCTGCTCGTTCCCGGCTCGCGCCTGCTCGTGCGCGGCCTCGGCGCCAACTGGACGCGCATGGGCTTCCTTCGTATCGCCAAGCGCATGCGCGGCATCGTCGTGGGCGAGCTGGAGGGGGAGCACAGCTTGTTGTCCCCCGAGGAGCCGGTCTGCGACCTCGATGTCGCATATGGCCCGCTCGAAGGCACATATGTCGAGCCCGAGGAGGTGCCGCTTGCGATCGACGAGCTCCCACTCGTGGCGCTTCTCGGCTGTTTCGCCGAAGGAGAGACGGTCGTGCGCGGCGCCGGCGAGCTACGCGTCAAGGAGTCCGACCGCATCGCGACCGTCGTGGAGGGACTGCGCGGCCTCGGCGCGGATATCGAGGCGCTCCAGGACGGCTTCGCCGTGACAGGCGGCGGTGGCCTGCGCGGCGGCGTCATCGATGCCGCCGGGGATCACCGTATCGCGATGATGGGCGCCGTTGCAGGTCTTGCCTCGCGCGATGGGGTTACGGTCCGTGGGATGGAGGCGGCTTCCGTGTCCTATCCCAGCTTCCTCGAGGACATCCGATCCCTCAGCCGCTGATGATCCCTGAGCCGCCGACGGTCCGAGCGCCTGAAGGATGCTGATCGCGATCGACGGCCCTGCGGGCGCGGGCAAGTCAACCGTTTCGCGCGCCTTGGCACACAGACTCGGGTTCACCTACCTGGACAGCGGCGCGATGTACCGGTGCGTGGGGCTGCTTTCGCTCGAGCGGCCCGGCGAGCCTCCCGCGACGCTCGCCGCCGGCGCGCGAATCGAGCTGGACGGCAATGGTCGGGTCAGGCTCGACGGCGAGGACGTCAGCGAGGCGATCCGCACGCCCGAGGTCTCGGAGGCAGCGTCGCGTGTGGCCGCCGACCAAGGCGTGCGCGAGGCACTCGTGGCCAAGCAGCGCGAGCTGATCGCGGCCGGCGATTGGGTCGCGGAGGGCCGCGACATCGGCACGGTCGTCGCGCCCGACGCAGCGCTCAAGGTCTTTCTCACGGCCGATCCCCGCGAGCGCGCGCGCCGCCGCGCGGTCGAGCTCGGCGCCAACGAGGCGACGGTGCTCGCCGAGCAGACGATCCGAGACGAGCGTGACTCCACTCGCGCCCACAGCCCCCTTCAGGCCGCGCCCGGAGCGGTCGTGCTCGACACGACGGGCCTGACGGTCGAGCAGGTCGTCGAGCGGATTGTGGGCATACTCGACCGATGCTGAAGGTCGCCATAGTCGGCTACCCCAACGTGGGGAAGTCCTCGCTTGTGAACCGGCTCGCCGGCTCGCGCGAGGCGGTCGTGCACGAGCGCGCAGGCGTCACGCGCGACCGCAACGAGATCGAGTGCGAGTGGAACGGGCGCACGTTCACGCTGATCGATACGGGCGGCGTCGACTTCGCCGAGGAAGATCCCCTGTCGGGCTCGATCCGCGAGCAGGCGCGCGCCGGTCTTGCCGCTGCGAAGGTCGCCGTTCTGGTGGTCGACGCGCGCGCCGGCCTGCGACCGGGCGACGAGGAGATCGCCGACCTGTTGCGGCGCGGCCCGCTGCCGGCGATCGTCGTGGCGAACAAGTGCGACTCGATCTCCGATCTGCCGCTCGCCGCCGAGTTCAATCGGCTCGGACTGGGAGAGGCGCTGGCCGTCTCCGCCGCGCAGGGTCTCGGCACCGGTGACCTGCTCGACCGCATCGTGGCGCTCTTACCTTCCGAGGAGATGCGCGCCACGGACGAGGACGTGACGCGTCTAGCGATCATCGGTCGCCCAAACGTTGGGAAGTCCTCGCTCGTCAACCGCTTCCTCGGCGAAGAGCGCGTGATCGTCTCAGAGCTGGCGGGCACCACACGCGACGCGATCGACACGGAGTTGCTCGTCGACGGGAGACGGGTCATCCTGATCGACACGGCCGGGATGCGCCGCCAGTCGAAGGTCTCAGACTCGGTCGAGTACTACACGGCGCTTCGCTCCCAGCGGGCCGCTGAGCGCGCGGATGTGGCGCTCGTCGTGTGCAACGCCGGAGAGGGGGTCACCGCCCAGGACCTGCGCGTCGCCGAGCTCGCGATGAAGGCCGGCTGCGCGACCGCGATCATCCTGAACAAGTGGGACCTACGAGCCGGGGCCGAGGGCAGCGAGTCCGTCTACGGCGATCGGGACACCGACGACGATGGCGGCGCCGATCCTAGAGCTGCCCAAGCGGGCAGGACGGCGAGCGAGATCGACCTCGACCATGAACGCGCCCGTGTCGCCGGAAAGCTCCGCCTTCGCCCGCGCCTGCTTACAGCCAGCGCAAAGACGGGCCGCAACGTCTCGCGGATCCTCTCGGAGGCGCTTGCTCTGGCGGATCGCTCCCGCGGGCGCATCCCGACCCCGGAGCTCAACCGGTTTCTCGCCGAGACGGTCGCTGCGCGCCAGCCACCCGTCGGCACGCGCCGGGGATCGAGCCAGCATCGGCTCAAGCTGATCTACATGGCTCAGATCGGCGAGCGCCCGCCGCGCTTCGCGATCCAGGTCAACTCGCGCGCGCGTGTGACGCGCGACTACGCCTATTTCCTGGAGAACAGGCTGCGCGCCCGCTACAACATGGACGGAGTGCCACTGATCATCGATTTCGTCGAGCGCGACGGCCGCACGAGAGGCCGCTCCGGCGCGAGGGCGGCGCGGACATGAGCGACTTACGCAGGACGCGGCGCCCGCGCGGCGCCGAAGCCGCGTAGACTCTCGCCACTTCTTTCCGCAAGCGACGTGGAGCCGATCAGCACGCCATGAACCACCTTTCCGACAGCGAGTTCCTGTTCACATCCGAGTCGGTCACGGAGGGGCATCCCGACAAGATCGCCGACCAGATCTCCGACGGCGTGCTCGACGCCGTCCTCGCGCAGGACCCTTACGGGCGTGTCGCCTGCGAGACGCTCGTCAACACCGGCCTGATCGTCGTCTCGGGTGAGATCTCGACCGACACGTACGTCGACATCCAGCACGTCGCGCGCGAGACGGTGCGGCGCATCGGCTACGACGACGCGGCATATGGCTTTGACTGCGACACGTGCGCGGTCATCAACGCGATCGACAAGCAGTCGCCCGACATCGCTCAGGGCGTCGACGCCGCTTACGAGACGCGTCACGAGCCGGGCGACGAAGACGAGCTGGACATCGCGGGCGCGGGCGACCAGGGAATGATGTTCGGCTACGCCACGAACGAGACCGAGGAGCTGATGCCGCTCCCGATCTCGCTCGCCCACAAGCTCGCCAAGCGCCTGGCCGAGGTGCGTAGGGGAGAGGTCGTGCCTTATCTGCGCCCTGACGGCAAGACCCAGGTCACGATCCGATACAAGGACGGGCGTCCTGTGGAGATCGAGAAGATCCTGATCTCCACGCAGCACGCTGACGGGATCGACTCCGAGACGCTGATCAAGCCGGATCTGTTCGAGCACGTTCTACACCCCGTGCTGCCGCCCGAGCTCTACGACGAGAAGAAGCTGTTTCGTAACTTCCTCGTCAACCCTACCGGCCGCTTCGTGATCGGCGGTCCGATGGGCGACTGCGGGCTGACGGGACGCAAGATCATCGTCGACACATACGGCGGCATGGCCCGTCACGGCGGCGGCGCCTTCTCCGGCAAGGACCCCTCCAAGGTCGATCGCTCTGCCGCGTACGCCGCGCGCTGGGTCGCCAAGAACATCGTCGCGGCCGGCCTTGCCGACCGGGCCGAGGTCCAGGTCGCGTACGCGATCGGGGTCGCCCATCCGGTGTCGGTGATGGTCGAGACGTTCGGCACCGAGAAGATCGGACGCAGCGAGATCGCGCGGCTCATCGACGAGCACTTCGACCTGCGCCCGGGGGCCTTTCGCGAGGAGCTGCGCCTGCACAGGCCGATCTACCAGAAGACCGCCGCATACGGTCACTTCGGCCGCGACGACCACGATTTCACGTGGGAGCGCACCGGCAAGGCGCAGGCGTTGCGCGTGGCTGCCGGCCTGGAGGCTGCGGGCGCCGCAGCCTGATCTCGCCGTCCATCGGCGCCCCGACTGCTTGTGCGGTTGGAGACGAGGGTTCCGCGTGTGTCCGGGCGCGTGCATGGGGGTCCCTGCGGCATTCGGCCGGCGTGAGGGCTCTCCGTCGAACGGTCGCGGTGCGGGACGGTCCGGGCGCCTCTCTAGATTTCACCGGTGTCCGCGATCGCTCAGGTCGAGCCGATGACGACGGCCCGCGCGCTGCGCGGGCCGTTCGACTACAGACTGTCCGAGGAACTGCGCGATTGCGTCGCGGTCGGCTCGATGCTCGTCGTGCCGTTCGGCCGGCGCAAGGTGCTCGGGGTCGTAACCGGTCTGGCGGAGGAGAGCGAGGTCGCCGAGGAGAGACTGCTCGCGCCGTTGCGTGCGCTCGAGCTGGGAGTGCCCGGCGATCTCATGGCGCTCGCGCAGTGGCTGGCGGACGAGTACTGCTCGACGCTCGCCCGTGCGCTGTCGCTCGTCTTGCCCCCCGCCGCGACCCGTCGCCTCAGCGGGCGCAAGCGCCGCCTCGCGCCCGCCGAGCCGGTGAACGTGCCGGTCGGCGCGCGCTCGCAGAGTGAGCCCGAGCTGACTATCGAGCAGGCGCACGCGCTGGCCGACGTCGAGGCTGCGCTCGCGTCAGGCACTTTTCAGGCGCGCCTGCTGGCGGGCGTCACGGGCTCCGGCAAGACGGAGGTCTATCTGCGGGCGAGCGCGCACGCCCTTGCGCAGGGCCGCGGGGTGATCGTGCTCGTGCCGGAGATTGCGCTCACGCCCCAGACGGTCGCTCGCTTCACCGAGCGTTTTGGCGACACCGTTGCGGTGCTGCACTCGCGCCTGACGGTGGCACAGCGGCGCGAGCAATGGCGGCGGCTGCGGGTGGGCGAGGCGCGCGTCTGCGTCGGGCCGCGCTCGGCGATATTCGCGCCGGTCGAGCGGCTCGGTCTCGTAGTGGTCGACGAGGAGCACGACTCCTCCTACAAGCACGAAGGCGACCCCCGCTATGACGCGCGCCTGGTAGCCGAGCGCCGCGCAAGCGATTGCGGTGCGCTATTGCTGCTGGGAAGCGCGACTCCGCGCCCGGAGAGCGTCCACGCCAACGGAGGTCTCGGCGGAGCGCCGGCCGGCGAGCGGATCGGGGCGAGCGACGATCGGCGGCCTTGGGCGTCTGGGACCGGGGCCCGTGTGTTGCGCTTGGCGCGACGTGTCGACGGCCGGCCGCTGCCGAGCGTTGAGGTGCTAGACATGCGCGAGCACGCTCATGGACTCCACCCCGTGACGGCTCAGGCGCTCGCCGAGGTACGAGCCACACGGACGAAGGCGATCGTGCTGCTGAACAGGCGTGGCTGGTCGAACTTCCTCTCCTGCCGCTCGTGCGGGAACGTATGGAGCTGCCCGCAGTGCGACGTGGCGCTCGTATTGCACCGGGCGGGTGGCCGTTTGGCGTGCCACCACTGCGGTCATTGCGAGCCCGTTCCGAGGCGCTGTCAGTGCGGGTCGGCGTCGGTCGCGCGCCACGGCGCGGGTACAGAGCGTTTGGCGCACGAGCTCTCTCGAGCGCTCGACGACGGCGCCTTCCCCGTCTTTCGGCTTGACGCCGACACGGCCGACGCGCAGCGCGGCGCAGACGGAGGAGTGGGCGCGCTGCTGAGCAGCTTTGAGCGCTCCCCGTGCGGGGTCCTGATCGGCACGCAGATGGTCGCCAAGGGACACGACTTCCCCGACGTGGCGCTCGGAGTCGTGCTCGACGCCGATGCGACGCTTCGCTTCCCCGACTTCCGTGCCGATGAGCGCACGTTCGCGTTGCTGGCCCAGCTCGCCGGCCGCGTCGGCCGCGGACGTGAGGGGCGGGTGCTCGTGCAGACGATCGCGCCCGACGCGCGCTCGATCGCCTACGCGGCCCATCACGACAGCGACGGCTTTCTCGCAGGCGAGCTCGAACGCCGCGCCGTGCTGTCTTACCCGCCGTTCTCCAGCCTCGTGCGGATCGTGTGCGCCGCCGAGGAGGCCGCTCGCGCGCGGTCGGCGGCAGGGGCGCTTCGCGACGGCCTCGACGGTTGTGGCGGGTCACTCCTGGGCCCCGCTGCCCTTTTCAAGCTGCGCGGCAAGGAGCGCCAAGCGCTTGTCGTGAAGGCGCCGGTCGAGATCCGCTCACAGGCGATACGCCAGATCGGGGAGACGGTCGCACGCGTCGCGGCGCTGCGCGAGCACGCTGGCGTGGCGTTCGGCGTGGACGTCGACCCTCAGTAGCCGACGCGGCGTGGCCCCGTGCGGGAGACATCTACACTGAGCGCCGATGAGCGATCAGGAGATGGACGTCGAGGTCGAGCCCGAGGAGGGCGCGCCTGCCGTAGCGGAGCTGGATCCCGAGACGCGCGCGCGCAGAGACGCGGCGCTACGCCACGTGCGCAAGTTCGGCGATCCGGTCCTCCGTACGACGGCGCTGCCGGTCGAGCGTTTCGACGCGGCTTTGGCCTCTGAGATCGAGCGCATGGGTGAGCTGATGCACGACGCGCTCGGCATCGGTCTCGCCGCCACACAGCTCGGGGTGCTCCACCGCGTGCTCGTCTACCGCGCCTACGCGGATGACCCGATCACCGCGCTCGTGAACCCAGTGATCGAGTGGTCCTCGCAGGAGACGGAGACCGCCGAAGAGGGCTGTCTCAGCCTGCCGGGCGTCCACGTCGAGGTGCAGCGGCCTGCCCAGGTGCACGTGCGAGCACTCGACGCGACCAGTAAAGAGGTGCGCGTGCAGGCTGAGGGCCTCGAAGCCCGCGTAATCCAGCACGAGATCGACCACCTCGAAGGCGTCCTGATCCTCGACCGCATCTCTGTCGAGCGACGCCGCGAGGCGATGGCTGCGATGCGCGAGGCGATGGGCGAGGCCGCGCTGCTGGCGTGAGCCGCGGTTCAGGCGCGCGTTAGGAAAGTCACCCAGTCGTCAGTCGCCGCGGCTGGACAGATGACGCTCTACGCTGCCACGGTGCGCACGGTCTTCCTCGGCACATCTGAGTTCGCCTCGACCGTGCTCGAGCGACTGGCCTGCGATCCCGGCGGCCCTTCGCGTCACCGTCCCTCGCTCGTGCTCACGCGCCCAGACCGGCCGGCGGGGCGGGGGCGAAAGCCGCATTCCCCGCCGGTCGCCGAGGCGGCTCGCGAGCTTGGCATCCCGCTCGCCCAGCCCGACAGCGTCAACGACGCAGGCGCACGCGAGACGATCGTGGCGGCCGAGCCGGACCTTGTGGTCGTGTGCGCGTTCGGCGCTCTCATCAAAGAGCCGCTGCTGTCTGAATACGAGATGCTCAATGTGCATCCCTCGCTGCTTGCCCGCTGGCGCGGTGCTGCGCCGATCGAGCGCGCGATCATGGCCGGCGACATGGAGACCGGCGTGTCGATCATGCGAGTCACGGCCGGACTCGACAGCGGGCCGGTATGTGCGGCCGCGAGTGAGCCGATCGCAGCAGACGACACGTATGGCTCCCTCGCTCCACGACTGGCCCGGCGCGGCGCCGACCTGCTGGTGCAGACGCTCGACTCGATCGAGCGCGGCGAGACTCCTCGGTTCGCCGAGCAGGATGAGCGAGAAGCCACCTACGCCGAGAAGATCGCGGCGGCCGATCGCTTGCTGGACCCTTCCAGGTCCGCGGTCGAGCTGGAGCGGGTCGTGCGAGCGCTCGCGCCCCATATCGGCGCGCGAGTTGCGCTTGTCGAGGGAACGATGCTCGGCGTGTGCGAGGCGAGGTTGGTGGGGGCCCAGGCCACAAGCGTCGGCGTACATGCGCACGACGGCCGATTGATGCTGGGCTGCTCACCCGGCGCGCTCGAGCTGCTAGTCGTCCAGCCTCCAGGAAAGCGGCCCATGGAGGCTGCGGCCTTCCTGCGCGGGCACGAGCTTCGGCTGTGAGCGCGTCCTCGCCCGTGAAGTGCGCTCCCGCGCGGCGCTGCGCGTACAACGCGCTGCGGCGAGTGTTCGAGCAGGGCGCCTACACGGACCGCGCTTTTCAGGGCGAGGCGCGCAATCTGGACGGGCGCGACAGAGCGCTGGCGATGCGACTGGCCTACGGCGCGATCCAGCGGCGCGGGACGCTCGACCACCTGATCGAGCGGCTGGCGGGCAGGCCGACAGACAGGCTCGACGGCCCTGTCCTCGCGGCTCTGCGCCTCGGGCTGTACGAGCTGCTCTACACGTCAGGGGCCCCCGATCACGCTGTCGTCGCCGACGCCGTGGAGCTCGCCAAGACCGGCTCGCACGGCGGGCACGGGCTCGTCAACGCCGTCCTTCGACGAGCGGTGCGCGAAGGCGGTGACACGTTGCTCGGGTCGCTTAGAGACGACACGCCCAAGCATGCGGCCATCGCGCACTCGCACCCCGAGTGGGTGGCGCGGATGTGGTGGGAGCAGCTCGGCCCCGATCAGGCCCGTGCGCTGATGGTCGCCGACAACCAGCCGAGCGAGGTGGCGCTGCGCGTCAACACGCTGCGCGCTGAGCCAGCCGCCGGCCGGGAGAGCGAGGCCGCTGCCGCCGCCGTCGTGGCGAGCGAGCTGGGGGCGCCCACCCACAGCGATCCAGGCATCCCCGAGGCGCTGGTCCTCGATGGTCCGTTCGACGTCTACGGCTCGGCACAGTGGAAGGTTGGCGCGATCGTCGCCCAGTCCCGTGCCGCGATGCTTGTCTCACGCGTGTTCGATCCGCAGCCCGGAGAGCGCATCCTCGACCTGTGTGCGGCCCCCGGCGGCAAGACGACCCACATGGCGGCGCTCATGCAGAACACCGGAGAGGTGGTGGCGGTCGAGCGCGACGCACGCCGTGCGGCCGAGCTCAGAGAGAACGTGAGCAGGGCGCACGCGGAAATCGTGCGGGTCGAGGTCGCCGACGCCACGCAGCCGCGCGCTGAGCACTCGACGTTCGATCGCGTTCTCGTCGACCCGCCATGCTCGGGGCTTGGGACGTTGCAGGCGCGTCCCGATCTGCGCTGGCGGATGACACCCGAGCGCATTCCCGAGCTGGCCAGGATCCAGGGCGCGATCCTCAGAGCCGGCGCTCGCGCGATCCGTCCGGGAGGAGTGCTGACCTATTCCACATGTACGATCTCCTCGGAGGAGAACGAGTTGCAGGTTGAACGGTTTCTAAAAGACGAATCAGGTTTCTCGCTCGAGGATCTGACCATTGAGCGTCCCGCGTACACGCACCCGCGCCTTACGGGCGCTCTCTTGACGCTTCCCCATCGCGATCGCACCGCCGGGTTCTTTATTGCGCGCATGCGACGAGTCGGCCGATAAGGCGAAGGTAGGCTGTAAGCATGGACGACGATACTCGCGCGCCGGTCGACCTCGGTCCGCTCTGTCCCAACTGCTCAGAGCCCTGGCTTCGTCCGACCAATCTCCCCGGTCGCTACCGCTGTGTCTACTGCCTTCACCGCTTCGAGCTGACGTCCGTATGCCCCAACTGCGGGGAGCACTCCACGATCGTGCGCATGTCATCGACAGCGATCCTCAAGTGCAACGCGTGCGGCGACTCGATGTTGACTCCAATCTGAGCGGAGCCACCGTCCGCCCGATCGGCGAGGATGAGCCCATGACCAGCGAGTTGTTGCGCGACCTGCGCGTCGAGCCATCGATCCTGTCGGCCGACTTCGCGCGACTCGGCGATCAGGTTCAGGAGGTACTCGACGCGGGCGCCCGCATCATCCACGTGGACGTGATGGACGGGCATTTCGTGCCCCCCATCACGATTGGCCCGCTCGTCGTCTCCGCGTTGCGCGAGCAGGCCGAGCGGGCAGGCGCGCTGCTCGACGTGCACCTCATGATCGAGCGCCCCGAGCGCCACATCGCCGACTTCCTGAAAGCGGGAGCGGACTCGATCACCGTTCACGCGGAGGCCACGCCACACCTCGCATACGCCGTCAACATCGTCCGCGAAGGCGGGGCGGGCGCCGGCGTGGCGATCAACCCGGGCACGCCCGTTGATGCGTTCGCCGAGGTGGCGGACGACATCGACCTAGCGCTGTGTATGAGTGTCAATCCCGGCTGGGGTGGGCAAGCGTTCATCGGGCGCTCGCTCGAGAAGCTCGTCCGCGTGCGCGCGATCGTCCCAGCGCACGCGGCGGTCCAGGTGGATGGAGGAGTCGACCTGCATACCGCGCCCGCATGCCGCGCCACTGGGGCGAACCTGTTCGTGGCCGGCTCAGCCGTTTTTGGTGCGCCCGACCCGGCGCAGGCCTACCGCGCGATCGTCGAGGCTGCCGGCGCGGTTTGAGTGCGAGCGCCCTCGCGGGGCGATCCCTGCGTGTAGAGGTAGCCGAGCATCGCCGCCAGCAGGCTCGTCGCGCCCAAATAGCCGAGCTCGGTGCGCAGAACCTCTTCGGAGACCAACGGCGCGAGCATCCAGCCGACGAACGCGACTGCCGCCACCGCCCAGCAGACGACAGCCGCGCGCGCCTGGTCGCGTGCGAGCGCCGCCTGGTTCAGTGCGCCGGAGACAAGGTGCATCCCCATGCCGAGCCCGATCAGAGCAAGGCCGAAGCGCCCGTAAGAGAACGACTGGCCGAACAGCGCTTTCATGACCGGCGGGCCGATAACGAGCAACCCGAGCGCCACCGCTCCCGCGAACCCCGCGATCGCTAGCACCGTAACGCGGATCGCGCGCGCGAACGCAGCATGGCCCTCGGTCGCCTCCAGGCCCGTCAGGTGGGGCAAGAGCGAGGTCTGGATCGCCTGGAAGAGTTGAAGCGGCGCGCGTGCGATCAGCAGCACGTTGAAGACGATCCCCGCCAGCGCCGGGTTGACGGCGGTGATGTCGACCGTCAGCACCGCGGCGTTCAAGAGCGTCTGCTCGGAGAGCATCACGCCTGAGACGGCAAGCGCAAACCCCGAGCCTCGCCGCAGCGACAGCTCATCGGCTGCCAACGCCTCCTCCACACTGTCGGTCCCGGGCCCGGCAAGAGCCGCGTCGAGCTCCTCCATCTCGGCAGCGCCGCGTCGCTCGCCCGATCCGCGCGCGAACGCCGCCGGCACGACCATCAGCGACACGAACGGCGCCGCCGCGATCCCAAGCGCCACCGCCGTCTGGCCGCTCGCGATCCCAAGGGCTACCGCGACGGCGAAACACAGGCGCGAGGACGCCTCCATGAAGACAAGGCCGCCGAATAGGGCAAAATACTCGTGCCCCGCCAGCCAGCCTCGCGCGAAATAGCTTGCCGCATACGCGAGCGTGCCGACCACGAGCACCCAGTACAGGGCCGCGTAACCGTTGAAGACATCGTCGATCAGCTGTTCGTGCAAGGAGAGCGCGACAGCCAGGAACGCGAGCGCGAAGCCCGCCTGTATCGCGATCGGCACGCGCACCGAGTGCTGCGCGCGCCCGCGCGCTCTACGGTCGGCGATCGTCCGCGACAGCAGCTGTTCGATCGGCCTGTAGATGACCGAGATGATCACGAACATGATCGACCACAACAGGTCGATCCGCTTCGCCGACACTTCGCCGAGCACATGGCTCGCGATCGAGAAGTACGCGAACGTCAGCAGGCCCGTCGAGGCGATCCCGATAGACAGGACCCGCGCTCCGCGGCCGTAGCCAGAGCGACCCTGAGCGGCGCGATACGGCGTCCTCGGTCGCTTGCGTGCCGAGCACGCCACGCTCCCTGCGTCCTTGTCTCGCTTGCCCAGCGTCGCTCTGGCCTCGTCTAGGTCAGAGCCGGACAAGCAGCATCGTCCAGGGAAACGGCGAGCGCACCTGCGCGACCGTCCCGTAGCGCGACAGCAGCGCCACGAATGAGCGCTTCGACCAGTGGTTGAGATGGCCCGGCGTGTTGCCGAGCACCGGCAGGTACGCGCCCCTCGCCATGTTGAGCATTCGCCACAATGGCTCGCGCGGCACCGAGACGAGCAGATGACTACGGGCGCAGCGAGCCATCTCTGAGAGCGTGTGCTCCGGGTCGGGCACGTGCTCGAGCACCTCGATCGCGCTTGCGAGATCGAACTCGTCGTCCGCGAATGGAAGGTTCTCGGCGCGCATAACGCGGTACTCGAGATTGGGCGCCTGGCGCTGCGCCCAGCCAGCCTGGATCGAGGGCTCGTCGAGATCGATGCCCACGATGCGCGTGTCCGGCATCTCGCTCGCCCAGCGATGCACGAGCACTCCCTCGCCGCAGCCCACATCGAGCAGCGATCCGGGCGCGGCGAGCGTCATCAGCTCGCCAAGCGTGGCCTGGAAGCCGCTCATCATCCGCCGTACGAGCGGGTTGGTCGATCCGTACTTGTCGTACGTGTTGCCGGTGACCACACCGTCACCGGAGAACGTGAGCGCGCCGCTCATATCTCGATGGCCTCCCGCTCCGGCGCTTGGCCGGGCTCGTAGTGTGAGGGCGCCACGCCCAACTGCAACTCGATGCGCCGCACCCGCTCGAACGTCTTCTGCGTCATCACGCGCTGCGCGGCGAGCAGGTCGCCGATCACCCCGAGCGCCCACAGCACGACCGCCGCGATGAACAGCACGGCGCCAAGGATCAGCGACTGTACGTGGCCGCGTCCGCTGCCTTCCGCGTAGGAGACCACGAACCTGATCCACAGCGCCAGCGCGGCTAGCCCCATGACGGCCGCAAGGCTCCAGAAGACCCGCAAGGGCTCGTACTGCGCGTAGATGCGGAAGATCGAGATCGCGTTGCGTCGCACGTACGCCCACATCGAAGGGAACAGGCGCGACTCTCGCGTCTTCGGGTTCGTTCTGATCGGGACGTGGTCGATCGCGACGAGCAGCTTGCCCGCCTGGATGATCGTCTCCAGGGTGTACGTAAATTTCGAGACGACCAGGAGCTGGATCGCAGCCTCACGGGTGTAAGCCCTGAAGCCCGAGGTCGTGTCCGGCACCGACGTCGAGGAGGCCTGCCTCACGACCCACGACCCCAGGCGCTGGAGGCTCTTCTTCAGCCACGAGAAGTGCTCGATGTTCGTCACCTCGCGATCCCCGACGACCATGTCCGCGTGGCCGTCCACGATCGGTCTCACGAGCGTCGCGACGTCGCCGCCGTGGTACTGGTTGTCGGCGTCCGTATTGACGATCACGTCCGCCCCGAGCTTCAAGCACGCGTCCAGGCCCGCCTGAAAGCCAGCCGCCAGCCCCTTGTTGTTCGTCAAGCGCACGACATGGTCGATACCGTGGGCCTGCGCGACCTCGATCGTCGCGTCGGTCGAGCCGTCATCGACGATCAGCCACTCCACGGCGTCAAAGCCGGCCACCTCGCGTGGAAGGTCCGCAAGCGTTCGCGGAAGCTGCTCGGCCTCGTTGAAGCAGGGGATCTGAATGATGAGCTTCACCGCGCACAGCCTATCTCTCTAGGGTTTGCCAAATGGCGAGCGCAACGCTTATGAGGAGCCCTGCGACCAAGGCGACTGCTTCGTGGTGGCGGCCGGCCGGCGCGCAGGGGTGGGCGAAGGTCGCGTTCGTCCTCATGTGCGTCGCGGCGCTCATCGGCTATTTCGCCTTCCCCACATACCCCACGTACGACTCGTTTTACGCGCTGCTGTGGGGGCGCGAGGTGCTGCACCTGCACCTGCCCGACTTCCACGTCTACAGGGGGCCGACCGAGCATCCGCTTGCGATCGCGTTCGGCGCGCTCTGCTCGATCTTTGGAGGAGGAGGGGCACGTCTTGCCGTGCTCGGCTCGATCGGCTCGTTCGTCGCGCTCGTCGCGGGCTCATACAGGCTCGGACGTCTCTGCTTCGGCCCGGTCGTCGGGGCCGTCACCGGTCTGCTCGTGTTGAGTCGCTTCTTCGTCGAGAACCTCGCCGCCCAGGGCTATCTCGACATCTCCTACGTCGCGCTCGTCATATGGGCATTGGCTCTGGAGGTGCAGCGCCCCCGCCGTGGTCTGCCCGTCTTCCTGCTGCTCGGCGCCGCCGGCCTGTTGCGCCCGGACGCGTGGGTGCTGAGCGGGCTGTACTGGCTGTGGTGCGTCGTCCCGCTGCCCGGAAGATCGTGGAAGACCGACCGGCGTACCGGCCTTCAGTACCTGGCGCTCACGCTCGGCGCGCCCCTGATCTGGATCTGCGTGGACGCGCTGGTCACCGGCAACCCGCTCTACTCGCTTCACTCCACCTCGGGCCTCGCCGCCGAACTGCAGCGCACCAAGTCGTTCTCCGAAGTGCTCTCCTACACATGGTCGTATGCGGTGCGCATCGACAAGCTCCCCGTCGTGCTCGGTGCCATCGCGGGCGCGCTGGTCGCGATCTGGATCGCGCCGCGGCGTGCGCTCGTGTTACTGGCGGCGCTCGCCAGCCTCCTGTTCGTGTTCCTTGCCGAGGGCGCGGCGGGCGCGTCGGTCGTCGATCGCTACATGATCGGCGCGGCGATCGTGATGCTCCCGTTCTGCGCGCTTGCGCTCGGTGGCTGGTCGATGCTGCGGCGGGGCGCACTTCTGCGGCGCATCTGGATGGGGGGTGCCGCGGTGCTGCTCGTCTACGGCGGCCTCTCCGCCGCGAACACGCTCAATCTCACGAGTCTGCGCACGACGCTCGCGGACCACGAGGACTTTCACGAGGGTCTCGCCGCCGCGCTGCACAGTCCCGCCGTGGAGGCGAGCCTGCGGCGCTGCCCGTTGCTCTCGCTGCCCAACAACAAGCTGATCCCCGACGCACGCTGGATCCTGAACAGCACCGGCCAGCACGACATCGTCGCCCGCAGTCAGGCGAGCGCCGATGCGCTGAAGGGGGCATATGGGCTGCAGCGCCGCATCAAGAGCGGCAGCGTCGCGGTCTATCCGCTCGGCGAAGCCGTGTTCGTGGAGGCGATCGTCGACGTCGGCGACGACCCCCGCGAGCAGGTGCCGCTTCCAGGCTTCAAGCGCGTCTACACGAGCCGCTACTACGCCGTGTATGCGAACTGCTGAGCCCCACCTGATCGCGGCCGGATCGGGGCAGGCTCGCGCTGGCGCCGCGCCGGGTCTCTCTCGCGCGCGCTCAACGAGAGCCTTACTACGCGCGCGCGTGTGTCGTAGCTATCGGGTGCACGTACCGGCGTGGCTCGCGCTCGCGCTGATCTTGCTCGTTGCGCTCGGTCTGCGTCTGTGGGGGACCAAGCAGGGCCTCCCCTACATCTACAACATTGACGAGGCTGGCCATTTCGTGCCCAAGGCCGTCGCGATGTTCTCAGGCGACCTCAACCCCCACTACTTCGTCAACCCGCCCGCCCTCACATATGTGCTGCACATCGTGTTCGCGCTCTGGCTTGGTGGCACGCACGCAGTTCAGCGCGAATACGCACGCGATCCGGCGGCGGTCTTCGAAGTCGCGCGCATGACGGTCGCGCTGTTCAGCGTGGCGAGCGTCTGGTTGCTTTATGCGTTCGCGGCGCGCCTGCTCGGCCGCTCTATCGCCCTGCTGGCCTGCGCGATCGAGGCCGTCGCGTTCCTGGCCGTGTTCTACGGCCACTTTGCGCTCAACGATGCCTTCACGCTCGCACCTCTCACGCTCAGCCTGCTCGGCAGCGCCGGGATCGTGCGCAAGGGACGCCTGCGCGACTACGCGATCGCCGGTATCGGCCTCGGCCTGGGGTGCGCGAGCAAGTACACGGCCGGTATCGCGATCGTGCCGCTGATAGCCGCCGTCGCGATCCGCTACCTCGACTCGCCGCGCGACGGCGCCCGGCGTGCGCTCGCCGGCATCGCGCTCGCCAGCGGCTGCGCCATCGGCGCATTCCTGCTCGCCAACCCCTATGCCCTGCTCGACTTCAAGCGCTTTCACTCGGATCTAGTCCACCAGTCGAACCTCGCCGAGGAAGCCCAAGGAAAGCTCGGCGCGCCGAAAGAGAGCGGCATCGTCTACTACCTGTGGTCGTTCACGTGGGGGCTCGGCTGGGCGCCTTCGCTGGCTGCGCTCGGAGGCGCGATCACGATCTGGCGCCGCGAGGCGCGGCTGGGCTGGCTGCTCGTGCTCGCACCGGTCCTGTTCCTCGCCTTCATGGGACTCCAGGACCGCTACTTCGGACGCTGGCTGCTGCCGATCTTCCCGATCGTCTGCGTGCTCGCCGCCTACTTCATCGTGACGCTGATCTCACGCGCAGCAGCCTGGCTCCAAGGCATCCTGCCGGCACGCACCGCGGCGATCTCAGCCATTTGCACAGCCGTCGCCGTCATCGCCGCGACACTCGTCCAAGGCGCGCTTTACAGCATCCACTCCGACATCGTGCTCTCGCGCGCCGACACACGTAACCTCACGCGCGACTGGATGGTCGCGCACGTTCCGCGCGGCGCGAAGATCGTGCTCGAGCCAGTCGTCCCCAACGCCTGGGTTGCGCAGCGCGGCGCACTCGCCCAGACCGGCCCGAGCGCCGACCGCTGGACCAAGTACCTCGCGCTGAGGTCGGTGATCGCGCCCGATGGCAGCCTCTCGCTCGCCACCGGCCACAGGGTCGCGCTCGAGGACTACGAGACTACGCTCAGCCCCGCCCTGATCGGCTGGTACGAGCGTCTGGGCTATTGCTGGGTGATTACCGGCTCGACAGAGTCCGGCCGCGTGTTCGCCGACCCCCACGCTGCGCCCCAGGCGATCGCCTACTACCGCGCGCTGGCACGCGAAGCCCAAGTCGCATACCACGTCTCGCCCTACGCGTCCGACTCGCGGCCCGTCCCTTTCAGCGTTGACTGGACGTTCGACTACTACCCGCTCGCCTACGAGCGCCCCGGACCCGAAATGACCGTCTACCGCCTGCGCGGCGGGGCCTGCCGGCCCTGAAAGACGCGAGCAACCCTGCTCCTGTGCGGGTGCGGGCGCGGTGAGGGTGCCACCGCGGCGAAGCCGTATCCTCATAAGCGGGAATGACGATCACCACCGAGACCGACCGGCTGCATCTCGCGCGTGCGATCGAGCTCGCCGAGCGCGGTGCCGGCTCCGTGCGACCGAACCCGCTCGTGGGAGCCGTGATCGTGCGTGACGACGAGGTTCTGGGCGAGGGCTGGCACGAACGCTACGGCGGACACCACGCCGAGGTCAACGCCATCGAGGCGTGCGGAGAGGCCGACCTGAATGGAGCGACGCTGTTCGTCTCGCTCGAGCCGTGCTGCCATGATGGCAAGACACCGCCGTGTACTCAGGCGATCATCGACGCCGGTATCGGGCGCGTCGTCGTCGCCTCCGACGACCCAACCGAGAAGGCCTCCGGACGCGGTCTCGGGATCCTGCGCGACGAGGGGATCGACGTGCTCGTCGCCGACGGCGAGCTCGCGGTTCGCGCACGGCTTCTCAACCAGCCGTTTCGCAAGCATGCACGTGTTGGCCGGCCGTGGATCCTGTTCAAGTCCGCAATGACGCTCGATGGCAAGGTCGCCACCCGTGCCGGCGACTCGCAGTGGATCTCGAGCGAAGAAAGCAGGCTGCTCGCGCACGAGTGGCGCGCCTCGGTTGACGCCGTCATCGTCGGGATCGGCACAGCGCTCGCCGACGATCCCCAGCTGACGGCAAGGCCCGAAGGAGTTTTCGCCGAGCCCGCTCGCCAACCGCGGCGAGTCGTGTTCGACTCGCTCGCGCGCCTGCCGATCGGCTCCCAGCTGCTTGCCGCCGCCGATCAGGTGCCGCTCACCGTGGTGGTATCGCGAGCCGCCGCGCGTGTCGATACGGATGCGCTCGAGGCAGCCGGTGCGCAGGTCCTCGTCGCCACCGGCGAGAACGAGCCGGCGCGCGTGCGCTCCGCGCTCGATCAGCTCGGCGCCGACGGCATTACGTGTGCGCTGCTCGAGGGCGGACCGCATCTCGCGGGCGCCTTCCTCGACGCGGGCGAGATAGACGAGATCAGGCTGTTCCTCGCGCCGCTCCTGCTCGGCGGGCGTACCGCCCGCGACCCGCTCGAGGGCGAAGGGGTCGAGCGAATCTCCGAGGCTCTGCGCGCGCTCACATTCGAATGCGATCGGGTCGGCGAAGACCTTCTCATATCGGCGCGCCTGCGCGAGTGGTAGACAGTGTTCACCGGGCTCATAGCCGACCTTGGCAGCATCGTTTCGCGAGAGCACGACTCTGGCGGCGCCATCTTTCAGATCGCGACCCGGCTCGCGGGCGAGATCGATCAGGGCGATTCGGTTGCTGTCAACGGCGTGTGCCTGACCGCGACAGACGTGCAGACCGACGGGTTTCGCGCACAGGCGATGAACGAGACGCTGCGGCGCAGCTCGCTCGGCGCGCTCGCCGCCGGCTCGCCGGTCAACATCGAGCTGTCGCTGCGCGCCGGCGAGCGCCTTGGGGGGCACATCGTGCAGGGACACGTCGACGGGACCGTGACCGTGACCGCCGTGCATGACGACGGTTTCGCGCGCGTACTCGACCTCGAGATCGACGATGGAGCGGGTGGCGGTCTGTCGCGCTATCTGGTCGAGAAGGGGTCGGTCGCGCTCGACGGCGTCAGCCTGACCGTCTCTGAGCTGCGTGACGCGGGCTTCTCCGTGTCGCTCATCCCGGAGACGCTTCAGCGCACGAATCTGGGCGGGGTGCAGGTCGGGGATAGGGTCAACATCGAGGTGGACGTGCTCGCCAAGCACGTAGCGAGACTAATGAGGCCCATCTCGGCCTGATCGAGGTCAAAGGAGCAGCGCGATGAGCCAACCCAAGACGACAACACCCTTCGCCACGATCGAGGAGGCGCTCGACGATATACGCCAAGGCCGGATGGTCGTCGTCTGCGACGACGAAGACCGCGAGAACGAGGGCGATCTGACGATGGCCGCTCAGTTCGCGACACCCGAGGCGATCAACTTCATGGCCAAGGAGGGGCGCGGGCTGATCTGCCTGTCGCTCACTCCTGAGCGCTGCGACGAGCTCGGGCTCGACCTGATGGCCGCCAAGAACGAGTCGCCCTTTGAGACGCCCTTCACGGTGTCGGTCGAGGCGCGTGAGGGTGTCACGACCGGGATCTCCGCGCACGACCGCGCCCACACGATCCAGGTCGCGATCGACCCCGAGTCAAGGCCCCGCGACCTCGTCCAGCCCGGGCACGTCTTTCCGCTGAAGAGCCGCGCCGGCGGGGTGCTCGAGCGTGCCGGCCAGACCGAGGCCGCCGTCGATCTCGCACGACTCGCCGGCGTCAACCCGGCCGGCGTGATCTGCGAGGTGATGAACGACGACGGCACGATGGCACGCGTCCCCGACCTCGTCGGTTACTGCGCCCGCCACGACCTGAAGATGGTCACGGTCGCCGACCTGATCGCCTATCGCCGCCGCCACGACAAGCTCGTCGAACGGGTCGTCACAACGCGCCTCCCCACAGCTTTCGGTGACTTCGAGGCGGTCGGCTACCGCTCGCTCGTCGACGACAAGCACCATGTCGCGCTAGTCAAGGGCGACGTCTCAGGCCGTCCCGACGTGCTCGTCCGCGTCCACTCGGAGTGCCTGACCGGGGACGTCTTCCACTCGCTGCGCTGCGACTGCGGCGAGCAGCTCGCCTCGGCGCTCTCGATGATCGAGCGCGAGGGCGAGGGAGTGCTTCTCTACCTCTCCCAGGAGGGGCGCGGCATAGGGCTCCTCAACAAGCTGCGCGCCTACCGCCTGCAGGAGGAGGGGCTCGACACCGTCGAAGCGAATGAGAAGCTCGGCCTTCCCGCCGACCTGCGCGACTACGGCATCGGCGCCCAGATCCTCGTTGATCTCGGGCTCTCCTCGATCAGGATCCTCACGAACAACCCCAAGAAGATCAAGGGCCTCGAGGGCTACGGCCTGTCGGTGACATCGCAGCTGCCGATCGAGCACGCGCCCAACGAGCACAACGAGGCCTATCTGCGTACGAAGGCGCAGAGGATGGGCCACATCCTCCACCATCAGGGGCTCAATCTCGACGCCGAGATGCTCCACTCAGAGCGCGAGCAGGTCAGGGAGCGAGACAGATGACCGGACCCTACGCGATCGCTATCGGCCGCTTCTATGAGGATCTTGCGGAACGCCTGCTCGCCGGGGCACGCGGGGCCTTCGCCGAGGCCGGCCACACCGACATCGAGGTTTTCGACGTGCCCGGCGCGTTCGAGCTGCCGCTCGCCGCCAGCTACGCGGCGAAGTCCGGTCGCTTCGAGGGGGTCGCCTGTCTAGGCGCCGTCATCAGAGGCGAGACCGACCACTACGACTTCGTTTGCGCCGAGGCTGCCCGCGGTATCCAGCAGGTCCAGCTCGAAACCGGTGTGCCCTGCGCGTTCGGCGTGCTGACGTGCGCCACGATGGAGCAGGCGCTTGCGCGCGCGGGCGGCGGCAAGCGCGACCAGGGACGCCACGCGGCCGAAGCGGTCATCAGCATGGCGGCGCTGCGTGAGCAGCTGCGCGCGGATACGCCCCACAATCTCGACGGCGGTCGGCGCGGCCTGGCGCCCGACCTCGGTGTTGGGTAGACACGCGGCGGCGGGCACGGCGCGATCCGGCTACACTGCCTCGCTCATGGCCAAGGTATGTCACAGCTGCGGCAAGGGTCCTTCGTTCGGGCACAGCCGCAGCCACTCGATGGTCGCCACCAAGCGCCGCTTCGACCCCAACCTCCAGAAGGTCCGGATCCTCGTCGGCAAGGCGCCAACGCGGGCTTACGTCTGCACACGCTGCTTGAAGGCCGGCAAGGTCACCAAGGCCCTGTAAGGGGCGGTAGGCGGCGTCAGGCTGCATCCTCGGTCGCTCACGGCCCCCCGGCACCGTTACGGTGCTCCCCGCGTCGTGGCTTGCCTGTCAGCCCTACAGTCGCCTATGGTCACGAGGTAGGAAAGGTGCGGACGTGAGCGACACGAATCTGCTGCGCTTCAGGGCGGCCGTCGCCGGCGCGCTCGCGCAACTGGAGGCGCGCCGCCAGGAGGTCAACGACCTGAACGTGTTTCCTGTCGCCGACGGGGATACGGGCGACAACATGGTGCTGACGCTGCGCGCCGTGCTCGATGAGCTCGACCGCCTGCAGGGCAGCGACGATACGCGCACGATCGACGAGATCGGCAGGGAGGAGATCGTGCAATCGGTCGCCCGCGCCGCGCTGCTCGGCGCGAGGGGCAACTCGGGGGTCATCCTCTCCCAGCTGATCAGGGGTGCCGCCGAGGAGCTCGTGAGCCGGCCTGGCCAGCTGATCGACGCGAGCCTCATCGGTGCAGCGCTCGCCAACGCCGCGGAGCGGGCGTATGCATCCGTGCGCGAGCCAGCCGAGGGCACGATCCTGACCGTCGCGCGCGAGATGGCGCACGCGATCATGGCCGACGTCGCCCACAGCGAGGAGCGTGGCCGGCTAGGGCCGGCCACGGAAGCGCAGGCGCAGGATCTGGCGATCGCGCATACGCTGGAGCGGGCCGTCGAGGCTGGCCAGAGGTCGGTCAAGCGTGGGCCCGAGCTGCTCGCGGCGCTGCGCGAGGCGGGGGTCGTCGACGCAGGCGGCCATGCGCTCACCGTCATCTTCGCCGGCGTCGTCGCGGCTCTACGCGGCGATGAGCCACCGGCCCTCGACCACTATGCCCCAGCGAAGATCAGCCACCCCCAGCACAGCTCGAGCACATACCGCTTCTGCACGAACTTCGCCGTCACCGGCCAGGGTCTAGCGCCCTCGCGTTTCGCGGAGGACCTGGAGGCACTGGGGGACTCCGTGCTCGTCGTGGGAGACTCGACGACACTGAAGGTCCACATCCACACGGACGAGCCCGAGCGGGCGATGGCTCTGTTCGAGGGTGCCGGCGAGGTCTCGCATCTGGACGTGGCGGACATGCGCGTGCAGGTCGCCGAGCGGGACGAGCGGATCGCCCCGTCCAGTGGCGGCCCTAACTCGGCGGGGCGCTCCCGCGTGCGCTGTGGCGCGCTCGCGGTCGTCAACGGCGACGGCCTACGTTCGATGCTGACCGAGCTCGGGGTGCACACGATCGACGGAGGGCCCACGCTCAACCCATCGACAGCGGAGCTGCTGGCAGGCATCCACGAGGTCGTGGCCGAGGAGGTCGTCGTGTTGCCGAGCAGTCCGAACGTCGTGATGGCCGCCGAGCGGGCCGCTGAGCTCTCGGACAAGCTGGTCGTCGTTGTCGGCGCGACGAGCCAGCAGGCCGCGCTCGTCGCGGCCGTGGCGCTTACCGGCGAGCAGAGCGCGCGGGAGAACGCGCTCTCGATGGAGTCCTCGCTCGTCGCGCTTCGCACCGGGAGCGTCGCCGAAGCGGCGCGCGACGACCCTGCGGGGCGCTTCCGTCGGGGCGAGGCGGTCGGGTTCGTCGGCGAGGAGATGACCGCGTGGGGAGAGCCTCTGCTCACGTTGCGCGCGGTGCTCGAGCAACTCGCCCCCGACGCCGAGCTGATCAGTGTGCTCGCCGGCGAGCAAGCGCCCGTCGCACTGTCTGAGCTCGAGGGCATCATGGATGGGCATGTCGAGCTCGAGCTTCGCCACGGAGGCCAGCCCGCATACTGGTGTCTGCTCGCCGCCGAGTAGCGCGGACCACGACTCTCAGACGGCGTTGCCCGCGCGCGTGGATCGAGCCGGCGCGCCGATTGCCTTCGCGGGTGGGCCTGCGCCTTCGCGCGAGCAACTGCTCGAGGCGCCGCTGCGCTGGCCGCGTCCGTCGCGCCTGGGCGCGCCGCTGAAGCTGGAGGGCAAGCTCGCGAAGGGCCTTCAGACGCTCGAGCTGAGCTGCGTGGGAGATCTGCTGGAGCACCTGCCCCACGAGTACCGGCAGGCGCGCGCGCTGGCGGCGCTGGAACCCGGCGAGCAGGCGACCGTAGCCGTCGAGGTGCGCTCGATCGCCGGCCGGGCGGTACGACGGCGCGGTATGCGCGGACTCGTCGAGGCGACCGTATTCGATGAGACAGGCTCGATCGTCGCTACGTTCTTCAACCAGCCGTGGCTCCTCCAGCGCTACCGCAAGGGCACGCGTCTCGTATTGCACGGCACCGCCGATGCGCGCGGGCGCTTGCGCGTGGCGCATCACGCGATCGGCTCCGATCTCGGCGGCGAGGCGACCGCGGGCGCGGTCGCGCATTATCGCGCCGCCGAGGGGGTCAGCTCGACGCAGCTGCTCACGCTCATGCGCGGGGCCCGCACCGGTCTGCGCGATGTGCTCGAGCCGCTGACGGTCGCGGTCAGGATGGCCGAGTCGCTTGCCGACCGCGCGGGCGCGCGCGCCGCGATGCATTTCGCGCAAGAAGCCTCCCAGCGCGGAGCGGCCAGACGGCGCCTGGCATTCGATGAGCTCCTGTTCGCTCAACTTGCGCTCCTGCTCAGGCGTCGGCGGCACGCTGACAGCCACCCGACGAGGGCGCTCGCGCAGCCGCCGACGGTGAGCGCGCGCTGGCTTGCCCGCGGTCTCCCGTTCGAGCTGACCGGCGATCAGCGCATCGCGATCGAGACGATCAACAAAGACCTCGCCGAGAGTCGCCCGATGCAGAGGCTGCTGATGGGGGAGGTCGGCAGCGGTAAGACGGTCGTCGCGCTGCACGCGATGCTGCGCGCCGTCGAGCATGGCGCTCAAGCCGCGCTGATGGCGCCCACTGAGACGCTCGCCGAACAGCACTTCGCGACCGTTGCGCGGTTGCTCGGCGAGGAGCCCGTGAGGATGGCGCTGCTGACTGGGTCGACTACGACGACGAGGCGCTCGGAGATACTCGGCCGTCTGAGAAGCGGCGAGCTGTCGATCCTCGTCGGCACCCATGCCCTGATCGAGCCGGACGTCAGCTTCCGGGAGTTGGCGGTCGCGGTGATCGATGAGCAGCATCGATTCGGGGTTCGTCAGCGTGAGGCGCTCGACGCGAAGGGCGTGTCTCACGTGCTGCACATGACCGCCACCCCGATCCCGCGCACACTCGCGCTCGCGCGCTACGGAGATCTCGACTGCACCATTCTGCGCGAGCTTCCGAAAGGGCGCCAGCGGATCGATACGGAGCTCATCAGCGGGGAGAGCGCGCGCGAGGACGCGTACGAGCGCCTGCGTGAGCAACTGCGTGAGGGCCGGCAGGCGTACGTTGTCTGCCCGCTCGTGGAGTCCGCGTCCGACGATGGGCAGGCGCGCGCCGCGATCGCCGAGTTCGAGCGCCTCGGCTGCCATGAGCTCGCCGGCTTCAGGCTCGCCCTCCTGCACGGCCAGATGCGCCTGAGGGACAAGCAGCAAGCAATGGCGGCGTTCGCATCCGGCGATGCTCAGGTGCTCGTGGCGACCACTGTGATCGAGGTCGGCGTCGATGTCCCCAACGCGACCGTCATGCTCGTCGAGAACGCGGAGCGATTCGGGATCTCACAGCTGCACCAGCTGCGAGGACGGGTGGGCCGCGGAGAGCACCAGGCGATCTGTCTGTTGATGGCCCCGACCGGCTCGGTCCGCTGCAGGGCGCTCGTAGAAAGCTCGGACGGATTCAGGCTCGCCGAGATCGACCTGTCGCTGCGCAAGGAGGGCGAGCTGATCGGCTCGAGACAGTCGGGCATGGGGCAATTCAAAGTGGCGAGCCTCCCCGACGACGGCGCGCTGCTCGAGCGTGCGCGTTCACGCGCGCGAGCGATCATCGACGAAGACCCAGATCTATGCTCGCCGCTGAACGCGCTTCTGGCCGATGCGCTCGAGCGTGCCTACGGCGAGCACTTGACCCGGCCAATACCGGCCTGAGCAATGCGGATCGTCGCTGGTCGATTCGGGGGCCGCCGGCTGAAGGCTCCGGCAGGGCGCACGACGAGGCCCACATCGGAGAAGGTGCGGGAGGCGATCTTCTCGATGCTCGGAGACTTCGAGGGCGCGCGCGTGCTCGACCTGTTCGCCGGCAGCGGCGCGCTCGGGATCGAGGCGCTCTCCAGGGGTGCCGCCAAGGCCGTCTTCGTCGAGCGTGACAGGGCGGCGCTCGGGGCCCTGCGCGCCAACCTGGCCGACCTGGGCATCGATGAGAGCGAGGGCGAGATCAGGCCTGGAGATGCGCTTGGAGCGCTGAGCGCAGCACGAAAGCGCGGTGAAACGTACGATCTCGTGTTCATCGATCCTCCATACGCGCGTGCACAAGCGCTCTCGCGAGACCTGCTGGCCCTGCTGCGGCCGGTGTTGCGGGACGGGGCGCGCGTCGTCGTGGAGAGCGACCGCCGAGCGCCGCTCGAACTGGCTCTGCAGGCGCCGACGAGCAGACGCTATGGAGACACCACGATCACAATCCACACGCACGTCACAGAGGACGAGGATGAGCATTGACAAGTCGATAGCCGTCTGCCCTGGATCGTATGATCCGATCACTAACGGTCATCTCGATGTGATCGGGCGCGCCGCGGAGCTGTACGAGCAGGTCATCGTGGCGGTCGTCAACAGGCCGGTCCGCAAGGCCAAGACGCTGTTCGCGATCGAGGAGCGCCTCGCGTTCGTCGAGCACGCGATCGCCGACCTCGAGAACGTGAGCGCCGAGCCGTTCAGCACGCTTGTCGTCGAGTTCGCGAGGAGCGTGGGCGCGAAGGCGATCGTGAAGGGACTGCGGGCGATCTCGGACTTCGAGTACGAGTTCGAGATGAACCAGCTCAACAGAAGGCAGGACCCGGAGATAGAGTCGCTGTATCTGATGGCCAGTCCGCAGTACAGTTTCCTGTCATCGAGCGGAGTCAAGGAGCTCGCCACGTTCGGCGGGCGAATCGACGATCTCGTGCCCGTAGAGGTGGCCGAGCGCTTGCAGGAAGAGTTGCGCCGCTGACGAACTGAACAGACGCTATGGATGTCCTCGTACTGATAGACAAGCTGGATGACTTGGTGCACAACGCCAAGCCCGTGCCTTTGACCGACCAGGTGAGGGTCGACAAGGAGGAGATCTACGACATCCTCGACCAGATGAGGGCGACGATTCCCGAGGAGATCAAGCAGGCCCGCTGGATCGTCAAGGAGCGCCAGGAGATGCTCGCCGAGGCAAAGCGCGAGGCGGAGCGGATCGTCAAGGAGGCGCGCGAGCGCCAGGAGCGACTCGTCAGCGAAGAGGAGGTCACCAAGCAGGCAGAGCGCGCTGCTGAGGACGTCATCGAGGATGCCAGGGCGCGCGAGCGCGAGATCCGCCTCGGCGCCGAGGACTACGCCGATGAGATTCTTGGCACGCTGGAGGTCAACCTGTCGAAGTTCATCGCGGCCGTGCAGCGTGGCCGCGAGCGTTTGGCCGGCAAGGACGAGCCGGCGGAAGTTGCTTGACGAGTCGCCGGGCGGAGTCGCCGGGCGCGCGCTTTGGAGTAGGGTGCGGGCGTGCGTTCGCCCTTTGCCAGCCGCTTGAATGACGTATGCGCCGCCGCGCTCACTGCGGCTGGGGATCGTGTGTTCGAGCTGAAGGTGCTGCGCGAAGCGGGGATCGTCGGCCCGCTTCGTCCGGACAAGGCGGTCAAGATCGCTTCGACGTTCTTGCGCTGGGGCGCCTCGCCCGCGACGGGCATCAGGATCGCCGCCATCCATTATCCGGACGAGCCGGCTCTGATCGACGAGCGAGGATCGCTCACGTTCGAGCAGGTGCACCGGCGCTCCAACGCGATCGCGAATGCGCTCGCGCAGATGGGGATCGGCTTTGGCGACGGCGTGGGGATCATGTGCCGCAACCATCGCGGCTTCGTCGAGACAACGCTGGCGGCCGCCAAGCTCGGGGCGAGCGCGCTGTATCTGAACACGGCGTTCGCCGGGCCTCAGTTGGCCGAGGTTACACGGCGCGAGGGGCCGAAGGTGCTCGTCTATGACGAGGAGTTCTCCGGTCTGCTGGAAGACGTCGATCCGAACGTCACGAGGATCGTGGCTTGGAGCGATGGCGAGACGAGTGAGCCGACACTCGATCAGCTGATCCAGAGCGCCGGCGACGCCGATCGAAAGCCGCCACCCGAGAAGCCGCGTTTTGTGATCCTCACCTCGGGCACGACGGGGACGCCGAAGGGCGCTCAACGCTCCAGCCCCGACGGCCTGTTCTCGCTTGCGGCGCTGATCGACAAGATCCCGTACAGGCGCCGCGAGACGATGGTGGTCGCCGCGCCGCTGTTTCATTCGTGGGGCTTCTTCCACTTCGTGTTGAGCCTGCCGACGGCCTCGACGATGGTGCTCCAGCGCCGCTTCGATCCGTTGAGCACGCTGACCGCGATTGAACGTCACCGCGCCCAGGTGCTCGCGGCGGTCCCCGTGATGATCCAGCGGATGATCACGCTCGACGAGCAGGTCCTGCGCGAACGCGACGTTTCTTCGCTGCGGATCACGGCGTTGTCCGGCTCGGCGCTGCCGGGCGAGCTCGCGATCAGCTGGATGGACAGGTTCGGCGAGAACATCTACAACCTGTACGGCTCGACCGAGGTCGCGTATGCGACGGTGGCCACCCCTAAGGATCTGCGCGACGCGCCAGGGACGGCGGGCAAGCCGCCGCGTGGCACGGTCGTGAGGCTGTACGACGCCGAGGGCAGGCGTGTCCCACGCGGTGAGGTCGGGCGGATCTTCGCCGGCAACGAGATGTCCTTCGACGGCTATACGGGCGGTGGCGGCAAGGAGATCATCGAGGGCCTGATGAGCACGGGCGACATGGGTCGTTTCGACGAGCAGGGCAGGTTGTTCGTGGACGGGCGCGACGACGAGATGATCGTCTCGGGTGGAGAGAACGTGTTCCCGCGTGAGGTCGAGGACCTGCTGGCCGACCACGAAGGCATCGAGGAGGCCGCGGTGATCGGTATCGAGGACGAGGAGTTCGGCCAGCGTCTGAAGGCGTTCGTAGTGGCGCGCAACGGCGGCCTCAGCGAGGATGTCGTCAAGGACTATGTCAAGGAGAACCTCGCCCGCTACAAGGTGCCGCGTGAGGTGGTCTTCATGGATGAGCTTCCGCGCAACGCGACCGGCAAGGTGCTCAAGCGCGAGCTGCGCCAGATACCGTAGGACTCGTTTCGTCGAGAGGGTCTTGAAAGGGCGAGAACAGGGCCGTCTCGGTTCTGGGCAATTGCGCCCGGAGGGTGCTGGATCGGCGTCACCGAGCGTCTGCGGATCGGGGGGCGGGGTACGTTCCTGACTGGTCCTACTCTCTAGACGTGAGCGTCGTGACGCACAATCTCGATCTCGCCGGCCTGCGGCTGAGTCCGGGGGAGGGCCGGCAGCTGGAGCTGGCGGTCGAGATCGAGCCGCTCATCCTCGGCGGCGAGCGCTATGTCCCGTCGCCACAGATCGTGCCTGTACGGCTGGACGTCTCGCGCATGGCCGGCTCGGGACACGCTCTGCGCCTGCGTCTGAGCGCGCGGTTCACCGGATCGTGCATGCGTTGCCTGAAGGAAGCCTCTCCGACCGTCGAGGTCGACGCGCGCGAGATCGACGTCCCTGGAGAGACCGGCGACTTGTCGAGCCCGTACGTGAGCGATCGAATGCTCGACCTCGCCGCCTGGGCCCACGATGCGTTTGCGCTTGCCGCTCCGACGAAGGTGTTGTGCAGAGAGGATTGCGCCGGTCTCTGCCCGGAGTGCGCCGCCGATCTGAACGAAGCCGGGCCCGAGCATCGTCACGAGCGTCTTCCTGATCCGCGCTTTGCGAAGCTGGGCGAGCTGAAGCTCGAATAGCCGAGTCGCATGTGCCCGTGCGTGCGGTTCTATGCGGCGGAGCGGCGCCTGCTAGCCTACCCCGCCAATGGCCGTCCCCAAGAAAAAGCAGTCTCACAGCCGTACGGCTCTCAGGCGGGCCCAGCACAAGATCGAGGCGCCCGCTGTGAACGAATGTCCGCGCTGCCACAGTCCGCGCAGGCCCCACCGGGTGTGTCCTGTGTGCGGAACCTACGCCGGACGCGAGATCGTGACGGCCGCCGCGCACGATCACGACCACGATCACTAGCGACCGGCTCGGCAGCGACGCGCCGAGCACCGGCAGAACGGATCTCCAGGCCGTGAGTGAAGGACCACCTCGACCCGGGGATCCGAGAGCTGACATCATCGTCGCCGTCGACGCCAACGGCGCCGACATGGGACCGCAGGAGGTGGCGGCTGGGGCTGCCCTCGCCGCCGGTAGGGGAGCGCGCGTGCTGCTGTTCGGCCCAGCCGATCTGATCGGCGCCGTGCCCACCGGCGTCGAGCTCGTCGACGCTCCGGTCTCGATCGCCAAGAGCCCCGATCCCGCCAGGGCGGTGCGCGCAACGCCCGACGCCTCGATAGTCCAGGCTACGAAGGCCGTGGCGGATGGGCGCGCGCACGCGCTCGTAGGCGCCGGCGGCACAGGGGCCGCGCTTGCGGCGGGGCTGTTCAACGTCAGGCGCGCCCGTGGCGTTTACAGGCCGGCGCTCGCATTGCCGCTCCCCGTGCCTGGGATGCCGGTCACGCTGCTCGACGTCGGTGCGAACGCGCAGGCGCGCAGCGAGCATCTCGTCCAATTCGCCTTCATGGGGGCGGCGTTCGCGCAGGCGGTGCTTGGTGTGGAGCGGCCTCGCGTCGGGCTGCTGTCCAACGGCGAGGAGAGCGAGCGTGGAGGAGAGCTGGTGCTCGCGGCCGGCGCGGCGCTCGCCCGGCACGGCGAGGAGGGAAGGCTGCGTTTCCTCGGCAATGTCGAGGGCGGCGATGTCGTGAGCGGCGCCGCTGACGTGATCGTGACGGACGGGCTTACGGGCAACATCGCGCTGAAGCTGATGGAGGGCGTCTCGCAGACGATGCTTGGAGCGGTTCGCGACGCTGCGATGTCGTCGTGGCGCGGGAAGCTGGGCGGAGCGCTGCTGCGTCCGTCGCTGCGCGCCTTTCGCGAGGAGATCGACCCCGAAGCCCAGGGCGGCGCCTACCTGCTGGGCCTGCGCCGGCTCGCCGTCGTGCCGCACGGCCGCTTCACGAGGGAAGGGTTCGCGCACGCGATCCTGCGAGCGCAGCGCGGTGCGCGCGAAGATCTCGTAGGGCTGACTCATGCGGCGCTCGAGTCGGCGCAGGCGCTGCGGACCCCGCACGCGTCCGGCGATCCGGCTAGCCTGCCGGAGAGCAGATGACACGCGAGCAAGTATTCGCACTGATCCAGGCGCACCTCGCGGACGAGCTGGAATTCGAGCCGGATGAGATCCACGAGGACACCAGATTCAAGGACGATCTGGAGGCCGACTCGCTCGACCTGTACACGCTCGTTCAGGAGCTCGAAGACAGCTATGGGGTGCATGTGTCCGACGAGCAGGCGGCGCAGATCATGACGGTCGGGCAGGCTGTGGACTTCGTGCTTGCCCAAGCTCCCGCCGAATGAGCGGCGGCGGCGCGGACTCCGTTGGCCCTCTAAGGTCGCTGCTGGAAAGCCTGCCCGAAGACCTTTCGAGACAGGTCTTCACGCACGCGTCGTGGACGCCGCGCCGCAGCGACTCATATGCACGCCTCGCGTTCCTGGGCGACAGCGTGCTGGCACTCGCCGTGACGGCGTACCTCTATCCACGCTTGGAGGCCGAGCGATTCGGCGCGGGCCGGTTGACGAAGATCCGGGCGCAGGCCGTCTCCGGGCGGTCGTGCCGTGCGGTGGCGGAGCGTCTGGAGCTGGGCGATCGCCTGCGGGCAGCCGCGCCCGGCGGCGATCGAGACAAGGTGTCCTCGCTCGTGCAGACCGAGCGGGTGCTTGCCTCTGTGATTGAGGCGGTGATCGGGGCCTGTTATCTCAGCGCCGGCTATGAGCGCACGGCCGAGGCGGTCGTGCGGGCGTTCGCGCCCGAGATAGAGCAGGCGCTGGACCATCCGCTCGACTTCAAGTCGGCGTTACAGGAGGCGCTCGCTAGACGGGGAGAGACCGTCTCTTATGAGGTGACGGACATCGAGGGACCGCCCCACGAGCGCACGTTCGAGGTGACCGCGACGATCGCTGGGCGGACTCTCGGCAGGGGTCGCGCCAGCAGCAAGAAGCGTGCGGAGCAGCAAGCGGCCAGCGAGGCGCTCGAGCGCGTGGGCAAGTGATGCGGCAAGGCGGGCCCGCAATGCGCGAGGATCAGCGCTCATGCATCTGAAGTCGCTGACCTTGAAGGGCTTCAAGTCCTTCCCCGATCGTACTCGGCTCGACTTCGGGCCGGGTGTGAGCGTCATCGTCGGCCCGAACGGGTCGGGCAAGTCCAACGTGACGGACGCCCTGCTGTGGGCGATGGGCGAGCAGTCGCCGCTGGCGGTGCGAGGCTCCTCGATGCAGGACGTGATCTTCGGGGGAGGGCGCGGCGTGCAGGCACGCAGCTCGGCCGAGGTCGAGATCGTGCTCGATAACTCCGACGGTACGGTTGACGTGCCACTCGCGGAGATATCGATCGTGCGCCGGCTCGATCGAGCGGGGGACGGCGAGTACAGGCTCAACGGCGCACGCTGCCGGCTCGTGGACGTGATCGAGGTGCTCTCGGACACAGGTCTGGGCAAGGAGACCCACTCGGTCATCTCCCAGGGCAGGGTGGAGGCGATCGTGATGTCCAAGCCGCGCGAGCGGCGCATGCTGATCGAGGAGGCCGCCGGCCTCGGCAAGCACCGCAAGCGCCGGCGCCGAGCTCAGCTGAAGCTCGATCGCACCCAGGAGAACCTGGACCGGGCGCTCGACGTGGAGCGCGAGGCGCGCACGCGTCTGCGACCGCTCAAGCGCCAGGCGGAGGCGGCCGAGCTGCACGAACGCCTGCAGCGCCAGATGCTCGAGGTGCAGCTCGAGCTTGCGCTCGAGGCGGTCAGGGCCGGCTGCGAGCAGCTGCTCGATTCGGAGGCGACCGTGGCTCTCGCGCGCGCCAAGCGCGAGGAGATAGAGCAGCGTCTGGCGGATGTGGCGGCGCGGCGCTCACAAGCGGAGAGCGCGCTGGCGCAGCGGACCGAGCGCCACGACGCGATCTCAAAGCGCGCGTATGAGATCCGTTCGGCGAGGGAGCGCCTTGCGCTGCGCGGCGAGCAGGCCGCGACGGTCGCGGACACCGTGCGCACGCGGGCGGGCCGCATCGAGGTCGAGCTGGCGGCGCTCGAGCAAGTCGCGGCCGAGCACAGCAGCGAGCAGGAGAGCGCGAGCGAAGATCGTGTACGCGAGCTCGAGGATCAGCTCGGGCAGATCGAGCGTGAGCGTGAGTCGGAGATCGAGCGGGCGCTCGCTGAGCTGCAGTCCGAGCGCTGGCGCGCCGAGCTGCTTGTGGGCGAGCTCGAGCAGGCGGCGCTAGAGGCACGGCAGGCGCGCGAAAGCGCCGACGAGAAGGCGGAGGCGGCACGAGCGGATCTCCGTGCCGCGCAAGCCGGGGCTCAGCAGGCTCGTGGGGAGGCTGCTCGCGTGGGCGCTGAGCTCGCGGCTGCCAACCAGTTCTTGCGCATTCACGCTCGCTCCGGCGCCCACTCGTCTCTGAGTGCGCAGACGCGTCTTTTGAGCGAGGCGCTGCAGGTCGAGGCCGGCTATGAGCTTGCGCTTGCCGCCGCGCTCGGCGGTCGTCTGGATGGTGCGCTGGTAGCCGACCTGGATGCCGCGGCCGCTTTGCTCGACAGCTCGGGGCCCGACGGAGCGGTGGCGCTGCTCGCGGGCAACGCGGCTGACGAGGGCGCGGACGGCGCAGAATCATCGGCCGGCGCGCAAAGTCCGCGCAAGGATGCTGAACGTCCGCCCGTCGAGGGGGCGCGGCGGCTGCTCGATCTTGTGCGCGGGTCGGGCGCGGTTATCGAGGTTGCGCGGCGGATGCTCGAGGATGCTTGGGTCGTAGATCGACTGGAGGACCTGCCGCCGAGCTTCTCGGGGATCGCGAGCACGCCCTCGGGACGGGTGCTGTTCGCCGCCTGGGGTGAGGTGCGTCAGGCGACCGAGGGTGGCGCGGAGCGTGTTCTCGCGCGGCGCAACGAGAGAGAGCGACTGCTCGCCGAGAGTGAGACCTCTGTCCGCGCCGAGCAGGAGGCAAAGGCGGAGGTGGATCGCCGGCTCGAGCATGTTCGCGAGCTCGATGTTGAGCGCGACGGGGCCGACGCGACACTGCGTGAGCGCGAACGCATGCTTGCGCAGGCGCGCGAGGAGCGGCGCAACGCCGAGTGGCTGATCGAGCAGCGCCGCGCCGCGCCCGAGCAGGGACCGCAAGCGGTCCGCCGCGCCGAGCTGCTCGGTGAGCTTGCGGCTGAGCGGCGGGTAGCGGAGCGTGTCAAGGCGCAACGCGAGGAGCGAGAGCGAAGGATCGCGCGTCTGCGAGCCCAGCACGCGGCCGACATTCAACTGCAGCCACGCGCCGAACGCCTGTCGAGCGCGCTTGCGGACGCCGCGCAGGTGTTGGGCGGGGTGCTCGGCGAGGTGCAGGAGCAGTTGAGCGCCGATCGGGCGCAGGGCGAGCTCCTCGCTTCGGAGCTTCGCGAGTGCGCGGCGCAGGAGGCGGCGATCCAGGGCGAGCTGCGCGCCGAGGGGGAGATCGTGACGGCCGCCGAGGTGGCGGCGCAGCGCCTGCGCGATCAGGCGGCCGAGGCGCAGGAGGAGCTGCGGGCGGTGTGCGAGCGCCTCGAGCTGCCCGTGCCGATCGCGAGCCCCGACACGACCAATGAAGATGAGAGCGAGACGTCCGATGCCCCGGCGCGGCTCGACGAGGAGCAAAAGCAGGCGCTGCAAGGGCGTCTGGAGCGACTGCAGCGCAGGCGTGAGCAGCTTGGCCCGGTCAACCCGCTCGCCAAGGCCGAATATGACGAGGCCCTCGCTCATGTCGAGGAGCTCGAGACGCGGCGCGCCGATCTGGAGACCGCGTTGCGTGAGCTGCGCGCCGTCATACGCGAGACCGATCGCCAGATCCACGACACGTTCCACGCGACCTTTACGGCGGCGGCGAGCAACTTCGAGGAGCTCGTGGGCGACGTCTTTCCCGGTGGCAGCGGACGGTTGCGGCTGGTGTCCGAAGAGCAGGCGCCCAGTCCGGTGCTCGGCGGGGAGGACGTAGCCGCGGACGGCCAGGCGAATGAGGACGGCGGCGAGGACGATCTCGATGACGAGGCGCAGCTCGAGCAGGAGGAGGACACGCTTGGGGTCGAGATCGAGATAACGCCCGCCGGCAAGTCGACCAAGCAGCTCTCCCTGCTCTCAGGGGGGGAGAAGTCGATGACGGCGCTCGCGTTCCTATTCGCCGTCTTCCTGGCTCGTCCGTGCCCGTTCTACGTGCTCGACGAGGTCGAGGCCGCGCTCGACGATCTCAACCTCGACCGTTTCTTGACCTTGCTGCGCCGCTACGCAGACAGGGCGCAGTTCATCGTCATCACCCATCAGAAGCGCACGATGGAGGCCGCGGACTGGCTGTATGGGGTGTCGATGGCCGACAACGGGATCTCCAAGGTGCTTTCGCGGCGCCTTCCCCAAGAGCAGTCGACGGCGCCCCAGGTCGCTCCCGTCTCGTGACAGGCGCGCGAGCGTCGATTGTGACTGGAACTGATGGCGCATCGCTGACGATGGCGCGTGACTGACGATGATGGTGGACCGCTGATGGCGCGCGATTGGACAGACCTGTTCATCACCGGTGGGCCCTCGATCTCCGCGGTGAAGCAGAGCGGTGAGGAGGACGCGACGCGGCGTCGAGGACTGCTGCGGCGCCTGCGCGAAAACCTCTCCAAGACACGACAGGCGCTTGGGTCGGAGATCCAGGCGACGATCTTCGAAGGCCTCGACGAGCAATCTTGGGAGCGCCTGGAGGAGGCGCTGATCATGGCCGACGTCGGTGTGTCGAGCACCGCGTCTGTGGTCGAGACGCTGGAACGCGAGTCCTCAGGTGGCACGCTGAACGGCGAGGCGCTCACGATACGCTTGGTCGAGCTGCTCGCCGACGCGGCGCGCTCAGACGACGATCGGATCGACATCCGCGCCAAGCCGACGGTGATTCTCGCGGTCGGGGTCAATGGGACCGGCAAGACGACGACGATCGGAAAGCTGGCTTGGCATCTGAAGCGCGAGCTGGGCGTCAGCGTGCTGCTCGCGGCGGCCGACACGTTCAGGGCCGCGGCACGGGAGCAGCTGCAAGGTTGGGCCGAAAGAGCGGGCGCTGAGATCGTGGTCGGGCCCGACGGCGCCGACCCCGGCTCGGTCGCCTTCGAGGCCGTGGCTCGCACGCGAGCGCAGGGCATCGATGTCGTGATCGTCGACACGGCCGGGCGGCTTCACACGCAGGACGATTTGATGGCCGAGCTCGCGAAGGTGCGGCGTGTGATCGCGCGCCAGCTCGAGGGTGCGCCGCACGAGACGCTGCTCACGATCGATGCGACGACCGGTCAGAACGGGCTGCGTCAAGCGAAGGCGTTCGCGGAGTCGGTCGGCGTGACCGGGATCGCGCTTACGAAGCTCGACGGCACGGCTCGCGGGGGCATCGCGATCGCGATAGCCCATGAGCTAGGCCTGCCGGTAAAGCTGATCGGCATCGGCGAGGCGCTCGAGGATCTGCGCCCGTTCGACCCCGATGACTTTGCAAAGGCACTGATTGCCCCGGAGTGAGCCCCCGGGCGTGTGCGTACATAGCCCGCTCCGTCCGGCACGGACCCCACACGGGCTTCCCGCTGAGCGATAATCGCAGGCATGGACGCCTGGATCCTGTGGCTTGTGGCGGCGTGCGTGCTCGGCTTGGGTGAGATGCACCAGGGCGGCTTCTATCTCGGACCGTTCGCGCTGGGGGCCGCGTTGGCCGCGGTCGTGAGCGCGCTCGGGGTGGGAGTATTGCTGTCGACGGTCGTCTTCTTGCTCGCGTCGGGGATCGTGTTCGCCACGCTGCGGCCGGTAGCGCGCCGTCATCGAAAGACGGCGCCCGCGATCCGTACGGGCGCCGCCGCGCTGGTCGGTCGCAAGGCGACGGTGATCGAGCGCATCGCCAACTATGAGGGCGTCGGCTGCGTGAAGATAGACGGCGAGGTCTGGACCGCTCGCAGCTTCGACGAGGACGAGGTCATCGACCAGGGGGAGCGGGTCGAAGTGGTCGAGATACGGGGCGCAACCGCCTTGGTCATGCGCTGATCGAATGGAGAGGAGGGGCTGACAATGGTTGCCCTGATCGTCGTAGCCGTGGTTGTTGTGTTCTTGCTGATCGCGGCTTCGCGCGCGATCCGCATCATTCCCCAAGCGCGCGCGGGGGTTGTCGAGCGCCTTGGCCGCTACAGCCGTACGCTCGATCCTGGGCTTGCGCTCCTGACGCCGTTCATCGAACGCGTTCGCCCGTTGGTGGACCTGCGCGAGCAGGTCGTCTCGTTCGACGGCCAGCCGGTGATCACCGAGGACAACCTGGTCGTGCAGATCGACACGGTGCTGTTCTTCCAGGTCACCGACCCGCGGGCGGCCGACTACGAGATCGTCAACTACATCCAGGCGATCGAGCAGATCACCGCGACGATGCTGCGCAGCGTGATCGGGTCGATGGATCTCGAGCAGACGCTGACCTCACGCGACAAGATCAACGCCCTGCTGCGCACCGTGCTCGACGAGGCGACGGGCAAGTGGGGGATCAGGATCAATCGCGTGGAGATCAAGTCGGTCGACCCGCCGCCGGACATCAGGACCGCGATGGAGAAGCAGATGCGCGCCGAGCGCGACCGCCGCGCCGCGATCCTGACTGCGGAAGGCGAGAAGCAGGCGCAGATCCTCACAGCCGAGGGCGAGAAGCAAGCGGCGGTGTTGAAGGCCGAAGGGGCCAAGCGGGCGGCCGTGCTGCGCGCCGAGGGCGAAGCGAAGGCGATCGACACGGTGTTCAGCGCGATCCACGAGGGCAAACCGACGAGAGAGCTGCTCAGCTACGAATACCTGCAAATGCTTCCCCAGCTCGCCGAAGGCGATGCCAACAAGGTGTTCGTCGTGCCGTCCGAGTTCGCGCAGGCGTTCGGCGGGATCGGAGAGGCGCTGACGCGGGGCGCGGAGGGCTCACACGTGCGCGGTTGGGGCGACGCCCCCGATGGCGGGCAGGGCGGGGCGCTCGGCGGGGCGCCTGCGGGCGAGGACGAGTAGGCCTGTGTTCGACTCGCTCGGGGAGAGGCTGCAGGCGACGCTGGGCGAGGTCCGCCGGCACGGAACGCTGACCGAGAAGGACATCGACAGCGCGTTGCGAGAGATCCGGCTCGCGCTGCTGGAGGCCGACGTCAACTTCAAGGTCGCCAAGCAGTTCGCGGTCGAGGTCAAGGAGCGTTGCCAGGGAGCGGAGATAGTTGGCAAGTTGAATCCCGGTCAGCAGGTCATCAAGATCGTCGCCGACGAGTTGACGGCGCTGATGGGCGGCGACGCTCGCGATCTCCGTTTCTCCTCCAGCCCGCCCACGGTCATCCTGATGGCGGGTCTTCAGGGCTCGGGCAAGACGACGGCGACCGCCAAGCTCGCCAGGTATCTGCGCGAAGAGCATTCCTGCTCGGTGGCGCTCGCGGCGTGCGACGTCTACAGGCCTGCCGCCGTCGATCAGCTCGTGAAGGTCGGCCGACAGGCCGGCGCCGAGGTCTATGAGCAGGGGACCGACGGCGACCCTGTGGAGATTGCGCGCTGGGCTCTGGAGCGCGCCCGCCGCGAGGGCAAGGACGTGCTGATCGTCGATACGAGTGGGCGTTTGCATATCGATGAGGCGCTGATGGATGAGCTCGTGAGGATCCGCGACGCGATCGAGCCTCAGGAGATCCTGCTCGTGCTCGACGCTATGACCGGTCAGGACGCGATCAACGTTGCAGAGGAGTTCGCGCGAGCGGTGCGCTTCGACGGTGTCGTGATGAGCAAGCTCGACGGAGATGCGCGCGGCGGCGCGGCGCTGTCGGTCAGGGCCGTTACGGGCACGCCGATCCTGTTCGTCTCCACCGGCGAGAAGCTGGAGCAGTTCGAGCGCTTCCATCCGGAGCGGATGGCTCAGCGCATCCTCGGCATGGGCGACGTGATGAGCCTGATCGAGAAGACCGAGCGTCAGTTCGACGAGGCGCAGGCCGCTGAGCTGGAGCGCAAGCTGCGCCGCAACGAGCTCGGTCTAGACGACTTCCTCGACCAGCTGAAGATGGTCCGGCGCATGGGTTCATTGACTAGCCTGCTTGGCATGATTCCGGGCTTTGCGGGCGCCCAGTTGAAGGGATTGAAGGTCGACGAGCGCGAGCTCGACCGGATCCAGGCGATCATCCTGTCGATGACCCAGCAGGAGCGCAGGCGGCCCGAGCTCATCAATGGCTCACGCCGGCTGCGGATCGCACGGGGCTCGGGAACGAACGTGCAGCAGGTCAACCAGCTCGTCAAGCAGTTCGGCCAGATGCGCAAGGTAATGAAGCAGATGGGACGGGGTAAGATGCCGGACGTCGGGGCGCTGATCCGCCAGGCACGCTAGGGTTAGCGTCATGGCAGTCAGGCTCAGGCTCACGCGTGTGGGCGCCAAGAAGAACCCGATATGGCGTGTGGTCGTCGCCGACCAGCGCTCACCGCGCGACGGTCGCGTGATCGAGACGATCGGCCACTACAACGCGCAGACGAACCCTTCGACGATCTCGATCGACGAGGAGCGAGCCAAGAGCTGGCTGGCTCGAGGGGCGCAACCGTCCGCCACGGTTCGCAAGCTGTTGCGCATCCAAGGGATCGCCGGATAGCGCCCGGGCGTCAGGCGCAAGTCCGTCTCAGGGCGCCGGGATCGAATGAGATGTCCTCGTTGAAGAGCCTGCTGGAGTACTTAGCTCGCGGTCTCGTCGACACTCCCGAGGAGGTCTCGGTCGAGCAGTTCGACGAGGATGACGGCACGATCGTGCTCGAGCTGTGCGTCGCCGATGAGGACTACGGCAAGGTGATCGGCAAGGGCGGCCGCACCGCCCAGGCGCTGCGCACCGTCATAAAGGCAGCGGCAGCAGGCGAGAAACGCCGCGTCCTCCTCGACATCGTCGATTGACGCCGTCCTCCGACAACGCCTACCCGTGCCGAGAGGCCCCTCGCGGTGACGCCGACGCCTGGTGAGCCGGAGCGTTCGGCGATGACGGCCGGACGCGTTGGTCGCGCCCACGGCCTGGACGGCAGCTTCTACGTGACAGGCGCCCGGCCACGCCTGCTCGGCCTCGGGACGCTCGTCGCTGTCGCAGGGCTGGAGCGGGCAATCGTGCGCCGCGCCGGCACCGACGAGCACCCGATCGTACGCCTAGAAGGGGCCGAGGACCGAGCGGCCGCCGAGTCGCTGCGCGGTCGGGAGCTGACCGTCGCTCGCGAGCACGCCCCTTCGTTGGGCGCCGGGGAATGGTGGGCTGCGGAGCTGGAGGGATGCGAGGTGACCGACGGCGATCGCCTCGTCGGCGTGGTACGTGCGCTCGTCGAGCTGCCTTCGTGCGAGGCGCTTGCGATCGACCGTGCCGCTCTACCTGCCGCCGACCGGGATCTCGCCGCTTCGGACGAGCAGGAGCCGCTACTCGTGCCGATGGTTCGAGATGCGATCCGGTCCGTCGACGTCTGCGCGAAGAGGATCGACGTCGACATGAGCTTTGTCGAAGGAGACTGATGGAGATCGACGTCTTCACCCTCTTCCCCGAGTGGTTCGAGTGGTTCCAAACGCAGCGCCACGTCCGCAACGCGCTCGACGCCGGCGCTCGGCTGACGTACGTGGACATCCGCGAGCACACGCCCCTGAGTGGCCGCCAGGTCGACGACACGCCTTTCGGCGGGGGCGCGGGGATGGTGCTGCGGGTAGACGTCATGGATGCGGCGCTCAGTGCGCACTACAGGATGGATGCGGCCGCCGTGCGCGACACGCGACGCGTGATTGCGCTGACGCCGGCCGGCAGGCCGCTCGACGAGGCTTATGTGCGCGAGCTCTCCGAGCAGCCGGCCCTGACGTTGCTGTGCGGGCGCTACGAGGGGCTCGACGAGCGCATCGTCGAGCACTTCGCCGGCGAGACGCTGTCGATCGGCCGCTACGTGCTCTCAGGCGGGGAGCTCGCCGCGATGGTCGTCTGCGATGCGGTCCTGCGCAAGCTGCCCGGCGCTCTCGGTCATGCCGACTCGGCGGCGGAGGAGTCGTTCAGCGATGCGCTGGGAGGCATGCCCGAGTATCCGCACTACACGAGACCCGCGGAATACCGCGGCTGGAAGGTCCCCGAGGTGCTTCTGTCAGGGCACCACGATCGCATCAAGCGTTGGCGCCAGGAGCAGAGCAGGCTGCGCGGCTTGCAAAGGCCCTAGTTAGGCCCTCTGCAAGCGGCGTTCGATACCATTGCGCTACGCGCGCGGACGACAGCGACTCGCCGTCGGTTCCCGCGCATCTTCTTTTGCCATGAGCAGCGTCATTGAAAGCCTCGAGCGTGCGCAACTGCGCCGCGTCCCAGAGTTCGCGCCCGGCGATCGCGTCAGGGTGCACTTCCAGGTGATCGAGGGCACCCGCCGGCGTGTCCAGGTGTTCGAGGGCGTCGTGATCAAGCGCCAGGGCCACGGCGTGCGCGAGACATTCGTCGTCCGCAAGCAGTCCTTCGGCGTGGGTGTCGAGCGAACGTTCCCTCTGCACTCGCCCAAGATCGAGCGCATCGAGGTGGCGGCGAGGGGCGATGTGCGCCGCGCGAAGCTCTACTACCTGCGCGACCGTGTAGGCAAGCGCGCCAGGGTCCGAGAGCGTCGCTACGCCGGACCGGAGGAAGCGGTCGAGTACGGCCTCCTGCACGAAGCGACCGAGGCGACCGACGCGGAGGGGGCGACGGCGGAGGAGACGCTGGCCGAGGTGGAACAGGCCGAAGTGGTCGAGACTGGCGGCGCCGGCGAGGACACGACTCCCGGCGCGGGTGAGGGCACGGCTGCTGTTGACGAAGATGTGGCTGCTGGCCCGAGCAAAGATACCCCCGGCGCAAGCGAGGACACGGCGGATGCCGATGCCGCGGACGCGCCGGATGCCGAGCCAGCTTCGCAGGACGTCGCGGCGTCAGAGGAGCAGGCCGAGGGCGCGCCCAGCGATGACGCAGCCGCCGCGGCTGAGGCCGATCGGCCTTCCGACGCCGAGGATGCGCCCGCCGACAGCACATCGGCGTGAGCGAGAATCCATCTTCGGCAAAGGACGTACAGTCCGAGCCAGGCAAGAAGTCCCGCACGAGCTCGATCGTCGAGCTGGTGCTCATCATCGTCGTCGCGATCGGCCTCGCGATCGTCATCCAAGCCTTCATCGTCAAGCCCTACCGCATACCGAGCGGCTCGATGGAACCGACGCTCGCCGTCGGTCAGCGCGTTCTCGTCGACCGGATAGGCATGCACTTCGGCGATCCTCATGTCGGTGAGATCGTGGTGTTCCATCCGCCGAAGAACGCCGAACAGGAGATCTGCGGCCCCTCGCCCCACATGGTCACGCCGGGCCGGACGGCGTGCGCGGCGCCGGAGCCGATTCAATCGAGCGTGAACTTCATCAAGCGCATCGTCGCCGGTCCGGGCGATGAAATCTCGATCAAGGAAGGGCACGTCTTTCGCAAGACGCCGGGACAGAAGACCTTCACGCGCGAGTCCGACTCGTATATCCGGCCGTGCGGTGGGGGCTCAGAGTGCAACTTCCCGGTGCCGATCAGGATTCCCGCCGGTCACTGGTTCATGATGGGGGACAACCGTGGCGAGTCCGACGACAGCAGGTTCTGGGGACCTGTCCCCACAGGGTGGATCATCGGGGCCGCATTCGCCACCTACTGGCCTCCCGACCGCATCGGGATTCTCTGAGGATTCCTCCTCGACCGGCGCCATAGACCAGTCGCCTTCCTCTTCGGCTACGGCGAGAAGGCGCCGGGCTCGGACCGCGCGGGCGCGCAGCGGCCGGCGGCTTTTCGCCTTCGATCGCGATCTCGGCGCTCGGTTCGTGGCTGGCGCCGACGAGGCGGGCCGCGGCTGCCTGGCGGGGCCCCTGCTCGCGGCGGCGGTGCTGTTCGACTATGACACGATCACGATGCGCGAGATCCGCGCGCTTGCGTCCCTGAACGACTCAAAGCAGCACACATCGGTTGCGCGCGAGGAGCTGTATCCGCTCATCTTGGGCAGCGCGACGAGCATCAGCGTTGTGTCGCGCTGCGTGCGCGGCATAGACGAGCGTGGGCTCCACAAGACCAATCTTGCCGCCTTGCGCGATGCGCTCGCGAACGTCACACGGGGACTGGCGGCCGACTCTGTTCAATGCCTGACCGACGGCTTTCCCGTGCCCGACATAGGAATGCCCCAGCGGGCGATCGTAAACGGCGACGCCACGAGTGCCGCGATCGCGGCAGCCTCGATCGTCGCGAAGGTGGTCCGCGATCGGTACATGCATCACGCCGACACAGTCCATCCCGGCTGGAGCTTCGCCGAGCACGTCGGCTACTCGACCCCCGTTCACCGCGAGGCGATCCTCCGCAACGGCGTCTCCCCGCTGCACAGGCTCTCGTTCCAGTCGCTTGCCTATCAACAATTGGCGCTCGTCGAGCGGTAAGAACCCGCGTCAAAATAGATGGTGGGTTGAGGGTGTCGGGCCGTGGATGGCAGACGTCGCACGCGAGCGCAGGCCGGTAACGGGTGCCGGAGGGCGATCGAGCATCGTGGGTGGCGTCTGACGCCGCGGAACGGTGGCTCAATCCCGGCAGATATTTTGACGCGGGTCCTAAGCGTCTAGGCTCGCCCCGGCTGACCCTGCGGCCGAACAACGGTAGAGGGTCCTACAAGGCCCCCTCGAGATGGTCGATGCGCAAGAGGCGGTCCTCGCCGTCGACGATCACGCCGACCGCGTCGAAACGGATCGTCTCGGCCCTGGGCCGCGCGCAGCTGCTCTCGTACAGCCAAGCGTACGCAAGGCGTCTCAGCCGCTTGCGCTGAGCGACGCGCAGCCACGAAAGCGGCTGGTCTTGCGGGCAGAGGCCTCTCCGGCGGCGACTCGCGCGCCTGGTCTTGACCTCTGCGAAGACGAGCACGTGCCCATCGCATGCGATCAGGTCGATCTCGCCGTGGCGGGTGCGCACGTTGCGCTCCACCAGCACGAACCCGAGTCGCCGGAAATGCGCGATCGCGAGATCCTCCCCGATGGTTCCGAGCACGCGGCGCGGGTCTTGTCGTGCCGGGACTCCGAGATGGGCTCTATCTACGACGGACACGCTTCGATCATAGGTGTGTAAATGAGACGAAAAAGACACAAGTGGGACAGTTTTGCGTCGCTCGCTCGCTTGCACGATCGCCGACGGATGGGCCCGGCGGTCGTCGCCTACATGAGCAGGTCTGTCGACGCTGGGGGCTCGGCTCGCGTAGCCTGCGACTCGCTATGCACGACGAAGCGACGTCCCTGACAGACGCCGCCGGAGGCGCCACCGACGTAGACGGCGCGCCGGACGCCGAGCGCGTCGCCGTGGAGCGCGCCAAGCGCCAGATGGGCATCGATGGTGTGAGCGGCTTCATGGGCATGCGCTGGGACAGTCCCGAGCGCATTCGCCTCCAGATCCGTCCCGAGCTGATCGGGGCGGGAGGCCTGCTCTCGGGCGTCGCCACATACGCGCTTGTCGACTACTGCATGGGCTCGACTCTCTGGGTACACACCACCGAGGAGGAGCACATCGCGACGGTCAACATCTCGATCAACTACATCCAGACCGCGATCGAGGGCGAGATCATCTGCACGAGCGAGCTCGACCGGCGCAACCGCTCGAACGCCGTCCTTCGCAGCGAGGTGCGCCATGAGGACGGTCGGCTGCTGGTGACGGCGCTCGGCAGCTACGCAATTTATTCTGCTCGCCGGCGCGGCCCGGCGGTGTGAGGGCGCAGGACGCATCCGCGTCGCGCACGCCCCGGGCGCTCACGATCGCCGGATCGGACTCGGGGGGTGGCGCCGGCATCCAAGCGGACCTGAAGGCGTTCGCCCGCTGTGGCGTGCACGGGATGAGCGCCGTCACCGCCATCACCGCCCAGAACACGCTCGGGGTCGATGCGATCCACGCGATCCCGCCGGACATGATTCTCGCCCAGGTGCGAGCGGTCGCGGGAGACATTGGGGTCGACGCCGTGAAGGTCGGGATGCTCGCGAATGCCGAGACGATCGAGGCGGTCGCTCGCGCCCTTGACGAGCTTCCCCGCGACACGCCGATCGTGGTGGACCCCGTGATGGTCGCCGAGTCGGGCGCCCAGCTGCTCGACCCCGATGCGCAGGGCGCGCTCGTGCGCGAGATCCTTCCGCGCTCGAGCGTCCTCACTCCAAACGTGCCCGAGGCCAACGCGCTCATCCGCCACGGCTCGCCCGCTCCCCAGGACATAGATGAGCTCAGCGAAGAGACCGGCAACGACGCGGTCGCCGCAGCGCTGGCACGCGCCGTTCTGGCGCTCGGCCCCAAGGCGGTCGTGCTGACCGGGGGGCATCGCGCACACGCTACGGACCTCTTCGTCGAGGCCTCTTCACCCGAGCAGGTCGTGCCGATTGCGGGAGCTCGCCATCCCGACGGCGCGGCTCACGGCTCCGGCTGCACTCACTCCTCGCTGCTGGCCGCCCAGCTCGCGCTCGGCCGCACGCCGCTTCAAGCCGCGCACATCGCCCGAGCGCTCGCCGGCGAGGCGGTACGCGACGGTCTGCGCGACGTCGGGGAGGGACCGGGCCCGGTGGACGTGATCGGGCTGGCGCGCATGCGCGATCACCCGGCTTGACGACGATCGCCTCGGCGGAGCGCACAGGCGCGGGAGGATCGTGACGCTCCCGCCGATAGTGTTCCGTCGCATATGAATGTTTCCAAATTCGACCTCAAGCACCGCTCGCGCGCCCTGACCGAGGGGCCGGAGCGTGCCGCCGCGCGCGCCTATCTGCATGGCATCGGCTACAGCGCCGAGGACCTCGCAAAGCCGATCGTCGGCGTCGCGCACTCGTGGATCGAGACGATGCCCTGCAACTTCAACAACCGCGTGCTCGCCGCCAAGGTCAAGGAGGGGATCCGTGCCGCGGGCGGGACACCGATGGAGCTCAACACGATCGCGATCTCCGACGGCATCACGATGGGAACGTCCGGCATGCGCGCTTCGCTTGTCTCGCGCGAGGTGATCGCCGACTCGATCGAGCTGGTCGCCTCCGCCCACCAGTTCGACGCGCTCGTGGTCATCACAGGTTGCGACAAGACGATCCCTGCGGGCGTGATGGCGCTCACGCGCTTGGACATCCCCGGTCTGATGCTCTACGGCGGCTCGATCCGTCCCGGCCACTTCAAGGGTCAGGAGGTCACAATCCAGCAAGTGTTCGAGGCGGTCGGCCAGTTCGCTGCCGGCAAGATCACCGAGGAGGAGCTGCACGAGCTGGAGGAGGTCGCCTCGCCCGGCGCGGGAGCGTGCGGCGGTCAGTTCACGGCCAACACGATGGCGATGGCCTTCGAGGTGCTCGGGATCTCGCCCGCCGGCTCCTCGATGGTGCCCGCCGAGGACGGGCGCAAGATCGAGGTTGCCGTCGAGTGCGGCAAGCTCGTCATGGACGTGCTGCGTGCCGGACGCCGTCCCAGCGACGTGATCGGCAAGCCGGCCCTCGAGAACGCGATCGCCGCGGTCGCGATGAGCGGCGGCTCCACGAACGCCGTGCTGCACCTGCTGGCCGTCGCCCACGAAATGGGCGTTCCGCTGTCGATCGACGAGTTCGACGCGATCTCCGAGCGGACCCCGCTGCTGTGCGATCTGCAGCCGGGTGGCCGCTACGCGGCCACCGACCTGTACGAGGCGGGGGGAGTGCCGCTCGTGTTGAAGCGTCTCATCGAAGCAGGGGCGCTCCACGAGAACGCGCTCACCGTCACCGGTCGCACGATCGGCGAGCACGCGGCGCAGGCGCAGGAGACGCCCGGCCAGGACGTGGTCCGGCCTCTTGTCGACCCGCTGAAGCCGACCGGCGGCTTTGCGATCCTGCGCGGCAACATCGCCCCAGAAGGATGCGTCGTCAAGCTTGCCGGCCATGAGCGCCGCCACCATGTTGGGCCGGCGCGCGTATTCGACGGCGAGGAGGCCGCCATGGCCGCCGTCCTAGCTCACGAGATCGTCTCGGGCGATGTCGTGGTGATCCGCGGGGAGGGTCCCGCCGGAGGCCCCGGCATGCGCGAGATGCTTGCGGTGACCGCCGCGATCGTCGGGGAGGGGCTGGGGGAGAGCGTCGCGCTCATCACGGACGGCCGCTTCTCGGGCGCCACCCACGGTTTCATGGCCGCTCACATCGCTCCCGAGGCGACGCGCGGTGGGCCGATCGGCGCGCTGCGCGACGGGGACGAGATCACGATCGATGTCGACTCCCGCCGTATCGACGTCGCTCTCAGCGAGCAGGAGATTGCCGAGCGGCTTGCCTCCTACACCCCCGCGCCGCGTGCCGACGAGCACGTCGATGTCGCGATCCGCAAGTACGCGAAGCTGGTCGGGTCGGCTGCTGCCGGCGCCGTGACGGCCTGAGAGCGCGTCTGAAAATCGTCCGCACGCACCTGGCGGCGCCCGACGCGGCGCGCTCCAGCGTCCTCGCGAGCCGAAATAGCCCCACTATTACGACTCGCTGCGTCCTTGGATCGCTTGGTCGTGCACTCGCCATGTACGCACGCCCGATATCCAGACGCGCTCTGAGCCTCGAGGCTTCTACTCGGCCAGAAAGTCTGCGAGCAGACCGTTGAACGCGGCAGGGCGCTCCAGCATCGCCATGTGGCCCGTTCCCTCGAACACCACCTTGCGCGAGCCGGGGATCAGCCGCTGGAAGACGTCCGCGTCGCGGACCGTGATCAGCCGGTCTTCATCGCCCCACACGATCAGCGTCGGGCAGGCGATCTCGGGCAGACGCTCTTCGATCGGATACTCGAGGATCGTCTGAAGCGCCTGCATGAACCCCGGCTTGCCGGCGCCCTTCAGCTGCTCGGCCACAAGCGCCGGCGCGAGTCTGCTCGGATGGCGCGTGACCAGGCCGAACGTCGCATTGCGCAAGCCCGGACGCCTAGCCACCGTGTGGGACTGCGCGGCCACCCATGCCGTGTAGATCGCGAGCACTCGCTGGAGCTTGCGCATCGCGGGCACGGCGCGTTCGACCTGCATGTTTTTGTGCGTGCTGACGCCCGCAGCGGAGATGAGCACGAGCCGCTCCACGCGCTGGGGGAAGTTGATCGCAAGCTCCGCCGATATGAACCCTCCCATCGAGTTGCCGACGAGAGTGGCGGCATCGATCTCGAGGCGCCCAAGCAGGGCATCGAGGATGCGCGCATAGAAGGAGATCGTGATCGTCTCGGCCGGCATCGGCGAGTGACCGAAGCCCGGTAAGTCGATCGCGATCACGCGGTGGTCGCTCGCGAACACCGGAAGCTGCTCGAGCCAGTTCGGCCATGAGCCCGACAAGCCGTGTACGAACACGATCGTCGCAGGACCCTCGCCAAGCTCGATCACGTTGACCGGCAGGCCGTCGATCTCGATCCAGCGCTGGTGCTCGCGCCAATCGATGTCCATCCAAGGCGATCGTCCCAGCGCGCCGTACGCCTCCCGCCGGCCGATATCGCTCACAAACCCAGCGCCGCTCACAGCTCAATAATCTACTCGACCTCCAATGCGGATCGCCATCGACGTCGACTCGACGCTGCATCACTACTGGGACGTGCTGTCGGAGATATCCCGCCGCCGCTTCGGCATCGACCTTCCATACGATGAGCAGCTCACCTGGGGGATCACGAGGCTTCGCCCCGATCAGCTCTCGCTGTGCATCGAGGAGAGCCACTGCGACGAGACGATCCTTTCGGGTCGGCCGTATCCCGGCGCGGTCGAGGCGGTGCGGCGCTGGAGCGAGGCCGGCCACTTCATCCACGTCACGACCCATCGAGCCGAGCGCTGCGCGCAGGCCACCGCAGCATGGCTCGAGAGCATCGGGCTTCCGTTCGACGACCTCTGCTGCTCCTACGACAAGGTCTCTCGCTGCGTCGAGCTGGAGATCGACTTGCTGATCGACGACGGTCCCTTGAACCTGACCGCCGCGATCGATCACGGCATCAAGACCGCAACGATCATCCATCCCTGGAATCGAGATCTATGCGAAGTCGAGGACGTCGTCGGAGCGCACGACTGGCACGAGCTGGGCGTGCGGCTCGAGCCGCTTCTGGGAGTGCCGTCGCGGTCGCTGGCCGGCGGGCGCTGAGAACGGTGTGCCGGCGCGGCACGCCTTGCGAGAGAGAGGCGTCGGGCCGTGTGCGGCGAACTATGCCCGGTGATGAGCTACGAGGGGCCCAACGACACGGCCGCCGAGCCACTGGGCAAGCCTTGGCTTGACGCTCTTGCGCAGCTGGAGCGCGATCTACGCCGCAAAGGCGCGTCCGAGCGGACACGGCGGGCCTACGCGCGCGACGCGTGCCAGTTCGCGCAGTGGGCCTCTACGCATGGCCTGCAGCCGCCGGATGCCGGCCCAAGGGACATCCGCCGGTATGTCGCGCATCTCTCCGAGCGGTCCCTCTCGCCTGCGACCAGCGCCCGTAAGCTTGCGGCGTTACGGGCCATGTTCAGGGTCTTGCGCGAGCACGGTCTCATCGAGCAGAGCCCCGCCGACCTGATCTCAACCCCACGCCGAGCAAGCCCGCTTCCGAGCGTTCTAAAGACCGGTGAGCTTGCGGGGCTGCTCGACTCGATCCCGGCGGCCAACTCGCTGCAGGTTCGCGACAGGGCGCTGTTCGAGCTTGCCTACGGGTGCGGGCTGCGCGCAGAGGAGCTAGTGTCGCTGAACGTCGATTCCGTCGACCACGACGGCGAGCAGGTGCGCGTCGAGGGCAAGGGCGGCAAGACGAGGTTCGTGCCGATCGGCGAGATGGCTCAAGAAGCCCTGCGCATGTATATGGACGGCGCGCCTTACGGGCGCAAGGCGCTGCTCTCGGACGCAGACGAGCAAGCGCTGTTCGTCAGCCGCACAGGCCGGCGCCTGTCGACGAGCGATGTGAGGCGGCGCCTGCGTATATGGACGAGCCGCGCGGGTGTCGGCGGCCACGTCTCTCCCCACACACTGCGTCACAGCTTTGCGACTCATCTGCTCGACGGCGGAAGCGATCTACGAGTCATTCAGGAGCTGCTCGGGCACGCGAGCATCTCGACAACGCGCCTATACACTCGGGTAGAGTCCGCGAGGCTCAGAAGCGCCTATGCGCGCAGTCACCCTCGGGCCTGATCGGCGGGAGAAGACCCTGGAGACGAACGTCAAAGCGATCGAGCTGCGCGAACTGTGGCGACGTTACAAGGTCGAGGGCGATGCTCGCGCACGCGAGCGTCTCGTCGTCGCGTATTCGCCTCTCGTCAAGTACGTCGCGGGCCGCACCGCCGCCGGCTTGCCGCCCCACGTCGAGGAGGCCGACCTGATCTCGTATGGGCTGGTCGGGTTGATCTCGGCGATTGAGCGCTTCGACCCTACGCGCGAGATCAAGTTCGAGACATACGCGATCACTCGTATCAAGGGAGCGATCATCGATGAGCTGCGCTCGCTCGACTGGGTGCCGCGCAGCGTACGCGCGCGCGCGCGGGAAATCGAACGTGCCAACACCAAGCTCGAGCATCGGCTGCAGCGAACCCCATCCGACGAGGAGCTCGCCGCCGAGCTAAACGTCGATCTTCCCGAGCTGCATGAGTCGCTGCTCGCGATATCTCACTCCTCCGTCGCCGCGCTCGATGAGCTGTGGAGCGTCTCGGACTCCAGCGGCGACCAGGTCTCGCTGCTCGACACGATCGAGGATCTCAATGCTCCCGACCCTTCGGGGGCGCTCGACGTCGGCGACCTGAAGGACCGGATCGCGGGCGCGATCGCCTCGCTGCCCGAGCGCGAGAAGCTCGTGATCGCGCTCTACTATTACGAGAATCTCACCCTTCGCGAGATCGGCGAGGTCCTTGGCGTGACCGAGTCGCGCATCTCCCAGCTGCACACGAAGGCCGTCCTGCGGCTGCGCTCGCGCATGCAGAACGGGTCCTTCGACGAGGACTGACCAAGGCTTCTACGGCGGTTGGCCGAGGCTTCCGTGGCTGGAGTCTCAGGACCAGGCCAAGACGGACGGTCGATCTGGGGTGGCGCCCGAGTGGCTTGGAGCGTCCGCGCGATGTCGCCGTTCACGTTCGGTCGCGGGCCTGTATCGTGAGCCCAAGCGTCGAAAGCGAGGAGGATCGCATGCGTGCGGCACCCGACCGGATTCGCAATGTCGCCCTTGTCGGCCATCGCGGCTCGGGCAAGACCTCGCTGCACGAGGCGCTGCTGTTCGAGGCCGGCGTGACCACGCGGCTGGGATCGGTGCAGGAGGGGACCACCGTCTCGGACAGCGACCCCGACGAGCAGGCGCGTGGAATGTCGATCTCGCTCACGCTCAGCTCGCTTCAGTGGCGCGATCGCCAAGTGAACCTGCTGGACACGCCCGGCGACCCGAGCTTCATAGCCGATGCCCTCGCCGGGCTGCGCGTTTGCGAGTCCGCCGTGTTTCTCGTCAACGCTCTCACCGGGGTCGAGGTATCGACCGTCAGGCTCTGGGAGCGGGCGCAGGAGCTCGACATCGCGCGTCTGCTGTTCATCAACATGCTCGACCGTGACCGCGCCGACTTCTTCGGCACGCTCGAGCAGCTCAAGCAGTCATTCGGGCAGCATGTCGTCGCGACCGAGATCCCGCTTCGGGTGGACGGCGAGGTCGTGGGGGTCATCGACCTGCTCGACATGGAAGCGATCCGCCAGGACTCGAGCGCCCGCGGCGGCGGGGTCAAAACGGCGATCCCCGACGATCAGCTCTCGCTGGCAGAGGAATACCGGGAGCGGCTCATGGACGAGGTCTCAGAGGTCTCGGACCTGCTCATGGAGCGCTATCTGGAGGGCGAGCAGATCTCGCATGAGGAGATCGCAGACGCTCTGAAGCAGGGCACCAACCACGGCCACATCTTCCCTGTGGTCTGCGGGATCGCGACGCGCAACCTCGGGACTGCGCGCCTGCTCGACGCGATCGTCGAGGACCTGCCATCCCCGGTCAAGCACGGCCCGCTCGTGCTCGGCGAGCGAGAGCTCTCGCCGACTGAGAGCTCGGAGCTCTACGCGTACGCTTTCAAGACGAGGGCCGATCCTTTTGCGGGCCGCGTAACCCTGCTGCGTGTCTACCAGGGCGCGCTGCGCCACGACAGCCATGCGCTGAACACCCGCAGCCGCTCGCGCGAGCGCGTCGGCCAGCTGATGGTGTTCGCGGGCAAGGGCACCGAGCACGTGCAGGAGCTCGGACCGGGCGACATGGGCGCCGTCGCCAAGCTCAAGGACACGCGTTCCGGGGACTGGCTGTCGACGAGCGACGCGCAGGTCGAGATGCCCTCCGTACCATTGCCGGCGGCCGTGATGGCGTTCGCGATCGAGCCCGCCAGCAGGGGAGACGAGGAGAAGCTGTTCGCGTCGCTTCGCCGCCTGCAGGAGGAAGACCCGACGATCGATCTCCATCGCGATCCGCAGACCGGCGAGCAGATCGTCGCGGGGCTCTCGCAGGTGCATGTCGAAGTCGTCGTCGACCGCTTGCGTTCGCGCTTCGGGGTGGACGTCTCTCTCGAGCCGCCGCGCGTGCCTTATCAGGAGACGATCCGCGCGTCCGCGAAGGCGCATGGACGCCACAAGAAGCAGACAGGGGGCAGGGGGCAGTTCGGCGACTGCCACATCGAGATCGAGCCGCTGGCGCCCGCGTCGGGCTTCCAGTTCGTCAATCAAATAAAAGGCGGGGTGGTCCCGAGCCAGTTCATCCCGGCCGTCGAGAAGGGGGTCGTCGAGGCGATGGAAGCCGGTCCTGTCGCCGGCTATCCCGTCAAGGACGTGCGCGTAACGCTCGTAGACGGCTCGTTTCATTCGGTCGACTCCTCCGAGCTCGCGTTCAAGCTCGCCGGCGCTCTGGCGATGCGCGAGGCGCTTGCCAACGCGAGCCCCGTGCTGCTGGAGCCGATCATGCTCGTCACGGTCAACGTCCCGGAGGAGCATGTCGGCGAGGTGATCGGCGACCTCAACAGCCGCCGTGGCCGCCCCCAGGGGATGGAGGGCGCCGGTGGCTCGACACAGATCAAGGCGGAGGCGCCGATGGCCGAGATGCTCGGCTACGCACCCGACTTGCGCTCGATCACCCAGGGTCAAGGCGACTACACGCTGGAGCTGCTCCGTTACGAGGAGGTGCCGTCGCAGCTCGTCAAGAAGGTGCTCGAGCAGGCCGGCGCCGAGCCTGCCGTCCATGCGTAAGCGGTCCGATAGCGCCCGTCGGCGAACCTGCCCGCGTGCGGCCTCCCTTCAGGAGATCGGCGGCGCGCCCATCTGGGGTCGCTGCGCCCGCTCGGCACGTTCTCGGCCGTCCGGCTAGGCTGATGGGCCGATGACGACCCGCTCGATAGTCACGTCGGTGCCGGACATCGCCTGCGACGTGTGCGGGCGCAGGCTGCTGCGCGGGGAGCGTCCTGACGTCTTCTTGAGCGCCGGCGAGCGCCACATGGTCTGTGAGCTGTGCGCTCCGCGAGCCAGCGCCAGCGGATGGCTGCGCGAGTCCGAGGGTCAAGCGCTCGATCTCCGTCCCCCTCGCAGCAGGCGAGGTCAGTCTCTGCTCGGTCGCCTGCGCCAGCTGCGCGAGCCGACGACGGTGGCCGCGCACGCGCGGACCCGTCAGGTTAGGCGTGACGCGGAGGAAGATCCGGGGAACGCTCACCGCGAGCCGTTCGACGAGGAGGACGTTCCGTTCGATGAGGGGCCGGCGGATGCTCGCCGCGAGGAAGTCGTTCATTTGCCGCCGCAAGACGCGGAGCCGCTCGCGAGTGACGACCTCGAGGCGGTACGCGCACTCGAGGTCTTCAACGCAGGTGAGCAGCCTCGCCGCGTCGCTGGTGTGTCGCGGTCGCTCGGCGCGCCGTCGGTGACTGTGCGGCCGCTGCCCGAAGCGCGCGGGAAGGTCGTGATCGTCGTCGCCTGGGAGTTGTGCTGGTATCGCTACGAGGTCGATCTCGACGACGCCTTCGCCGAGCCGCGACTGCTCGAACGAGGGATGGAGCTCGATGAGCTGCCCGACGAGGACAGGCTCGCCAACGCCGCCGCCGATGAGCGGGGCGAGCTGGCTTTGCTGACGGCCTAGACCGGTATGGCCTGAGGTAAACTCGCAGACGTGATCTATTGCGTCGTGCCCCGGCCGCTGGCCGACGAGCTGTATCCGAAGCTCGTCAAGCACTACGAAAACGACGACAACGTGACGGTGATCGTCGACCGGCGCGAGTCCGATCGTCGCGCGCGTGGTTCGCTCGCGTCTGCGGAGGATCTCGAGCGCCGCGTTGTCCGCGATCGGCGCCGAGCGCGCGTCCCGGGCGATCTGCCGCCCTTGGCGGACGCCTCCTAGGCAAGCAGCGCGATGAGAGCGGTGGTCCACGTCGACGGCGGCTCGCGCGGCAACCCGGGCCCGGGCGCGGCCGCGTGCGTCCTCTCCAGTCCAGACGGGGAGGTGCTTGACGAGTCATCGGTGTTGCTCGGCTCGACGACCAACAACGTTGCGGAGTACCGCGCGCTGTTGCTCGGCCTCGAGCGCGCCAGCGCGCTCGGCGTGACGGACGTCGAGATCGTCGGCGACTCCGAGTTGATCGCAAAGCAGGTGCAGGGCGTCTACAAGGTCAAGCACCCTGCTATGCGGGCGCTGCACGTCGAGGCGATGGCGGCGCTGCGCTCGTTCGAGCGCTGGTCGATACGCACCGTCCCGCGTGCCGAGAACGCCCGCGCCGACGCGCTCGTGAACGACGCGCTCGACAGTCGGGCCGCGCTCAGCGGCTGAGCGCGCGCGATTCAGCGCAGCGGCTGGGTCGCTTTCGCCAGCGCGACCAGCTGGGCGTTCGAGAGGTCCTCGAGCAGCGTGTTGCTGATGAAGTAGATGGCCTTTCCGCTGCGCCAGCCGATGTCATGGATGTGCGAGCCGTCGTAGACGACCAGGTAGGCATGGCCGTCGATCGTTTCGCTGTGCGCGTGCGAGAAGAGCGGGATTTTCAGCCAGTCGGTGCCCTCGACGTCGTAGTAGCCGCCGAGGCCGTTCTGTTGCCAGACCGCGACGTACGCGTGGTGGCGGTGTTTGAACTGGTCTTCGAGGCCGTACACCCTCACTTGCTGCTGGACCGCCGGTCCGGTCTGCAGCGTCGGGTACTCCATCGGGAACGGGAGCCCAGGCGCGGCGCTCAGCGCGACCGCCCTACTCGACGAGGACACCGGATAGAGGTCGAGCGTGCCCGGCGAGGAGGAGGCGTGCGCGTGTAAATGTTTCCCCGAAGACGGTGTTGACGAGCTCGGCAGTCGAGGTTGCTCATGGCCGTGTAGGAAGTCGTTGACGGTTGCTTTGATGAGCTGCGGCGAGGCGGTGACATAGCTTTCGCCGCCCACGACGGCGTTGGCGCTGTCGATCTGGAATTTGACCTGGCGCATCGGCTTCTGCTGCGAGAAGGCGGCGAGCTTGGCCAGTTCAATCAGCTGCCCCGGTGTGGCCTGGAACGTGCTTGTGACCGCCTTGCCGACCGCCTTCGAAACCTTGTCGATCTCGCCGATCAGGTCGCTGGCCGGCACCTGCTCGCGCAGGTCCCTGATGAAGTCCTGCTGGCGCGCGACGCGCACGAAATCCGAGTCGGTGTGCCGGTAGCGGACGTAGCTGAGGGCGTTTTCGTAGCAGAGCTTCTGATAGCCGGGCTGCAGGTTGATCGCCGAGTAGTTCGTTTCGATGCTGCCGTTCGGCTCGTTGTAGTAACGATGGTCGACGTTCACGTACACGCAGCCGAGCGTGTCGACTACCCCGATGAAGCCCTTGAACGTGATGTCGATCACGCCATTGAGCTTGATGTTCAGCAGATGCTCGACCGTGGAGGCGGCCAGTTCGGCGCCTCTGTCCGTGCCGCCTTCCAGGCTCCCGATCGTGTAAGCCGCGTTGATCTTGCGCGGGTAGTAGGTCTGCCCGCGCTTGGTCGTGATCGTGACGAGCAGGTCGCGAGGCACCGACATCACCGAGGTCTGCCCGGCTTGGGGATCGAGATGTACGAGCAGCAGCGTGTCGCTGTGGGGAGGGTCGTTGCGATCGAATGCGTCCTTGGAGGCGGCTCGTCTGTCTGAGCCGATGATCAGGAACGTCTGCGGTTCGCCTTCATACGCGGGCGCCACGACGCCCTTGCCCACATGGATCTGGCTTCCGCGCGGGAAGACCTCGTTGGCGATTTTCCCGAGTGTGGTCAGCGCGAGGGTTGCGGTTGCGCCGCCGCTGAGCAGGACGATCAATGCTCCAGCGAGCAGAAAGCGCATCCGCATGCCCCGGCCCGGCGTGGGGGGACGCTCATCTTCGAGGGTGGGGGTAGGGGATGCGCTCATAGGCCTCTGCTTGCCCACGGACTGTCGGTGCCGCCGTCGGGCATGCGGCTAGCCTACCCACCAGACCGGCCGCCGAGCGCCGGGCGCATCGCTAGTCTCGGCTCGGTGTCGTCGGTACCACAAGAGGGGTTCTCAGCGTCTGCCTCAGCGTCTGTCGGCCTCGTTCGGCGTCCGTGGCGTGATTGGGGAGTGGTCTGATGCTGGCCCCCCGCAATCGCGAGCTGCTCGCCCTGATCCCTTCGGCGTTGCTCGTCACGGCCGGCTTCACGGCGATCTTCATCCAGGCGGGCAATACGTCGACGGGCGCCTCCACGAACGTGACGCTCAACCACGCTTCGGGCCTGTCGCTCACATACGGGGCGCTGTTCTTGGGGCTGTGCCTAGCCGCGCATCTGGTGATCCGCTTCGCGCTCCCGCACGCCGATCCGTATCTGTTCCCGCTCGGGGCGATGCTCGCGAGCTTTGGGATCGTGATGGTCTATCGCATCAATCCAACGCTTGCCCGTCAGCAAGCGCAATGGATGGTCCTCGGCCTGGTCCTGTTCGCGGCGACGATCATCTGGCTGCGACGCGCGGGCATCGGGGTGCTCGAGCGCTACCGCTACACGATCGCGGCGGTCGGGATCGTGATGGCGGTGATGCCGCGCTTGCCGGGTATTGGCGAGCAGGTGAACGGTGCGTATCTCAACATCCACCTCGGTCCGATCTCCTTCCAGCCGGCGGAGCTCGCGAAGGTCGCGATCGTCATCTTCCTCGCGAGCTATCTGCGCGACAACCGCCAGATACTCGTGACGGCCGGGAGGCGTGTGCTCGGCGTGACGGTCCCGCCGATGAAGCAGTTCGGCCCGATGCTGGTCGTTTGGGGCGCGGCGATGGGCACGCTGCTCTTGACGCGCGAGCTCGGCACCTCGCTGATGTTCTACGGGGCGTTCCTGGCACTGCTGTACGTCGCCACTGGACGCCTGTCGTTCCCGCTGATCGGTCTCGTCCTGTTCGCGCTCGGCGCGTGGTTCGTCGCCACTCATGTCTCTCACGTGCACGCGCGCGTACTCGATTGGGAACACCCCTTCGACAAGTCGTTGTATGAAGCGAGGGGCGGCAGCTACCAGCTCGCCCAGGCGCTGTTCGCCCAGGCGGACGGCGGACTGCTCGGGACGGGCTTCGATCGGTCGCTGCTGGTGCTTCCCCACCACGGCGGTGTGATCCTGCCGATCCCCGAAAGCGACATGATCTACGCGGTCATCACCAACGAGCTGGGCCTCGCCGGCGCCGCCGGGCTGCTGCTCACCTACATGCTGCTCGTCGCACGCGGCTTGAAGACCGCAATGCTGGCTCGCGACTCCTTCTCGAAGCTGCTGGCGACCGGTCTGTCGTTCATCGTGGCAATGCAAGTGTTCGTGATCGTAGGCGGCGTCACGCGCGTCATCCCGCTCACGGGCGTGACGCTTCCGTTCGTAGCCTACGGAGGCTCCTCGGTGGTCATGAACTTCGTGCTGATCGCCCTCTTGCTCGTCCTCTCAGACCGGGCTCGCCGTCCATACGGACGCTGACCGGCCCGGCACATATGCAGCTGGGACTGGCTTGCTCGGCACGTGCGCAGCTCGGACACGTGCGCAGCTGAGACCGATTTGCCCGGGACAGGGCGTGCAGCTTTGCGCAGGATTGAAGAGGTTTAGTGCAGCTTTCCCGCGAAAACCTCCACAGAACTGCGCATCTCGCTCTGTGCGGCCGCCAGACGTCCAATATGACCACGACTCTCATGTCCAGCTCGAGCACAACCGCCGCCACCATGGAAATCCGCGTGCGTGACTTGCGCCCTCCGGAGCGCAGGCGCAGGCGCTACCCGGCGAGCATCGGCGCGTTCTCCTCGCCGGCCGGCCTCCATCGCCGGCCGTGGCTCGCGCGTCTGCGGCGCGCCTTGCGCGACGACCTGTTCGTTCTGCGCTACCAGCCGATCGTCTCGCTCCACGGCGGCGGCGTCTCCCACTATGAGGCGCTGATCAGGCTCGCCGACAACCCGGACGGGCTGCTGGAGCCTCCGAGCGGGTTTCTCGAGGCGGCGGAGCGCTACGGGCTGATCGCAGAGATCGACCGTCTCGTGCTGTCCAAGGTCGCGATGCTGATGGGCACCGAGCTTGCCAGCACCGGAGCACGAGTCGCCGTCAACCTGTCGGCGCTCTCGGTCACCGACGGCGGGATGCTCGGGCACATCGAGCGCGAGCTCAGCCGCCATTGCGTGGAGCCGGATCGCCTCATCATCGAGATCACCGAGACCGCGGCCATCTGCGACATGGCGCGAGCGGTCGCGTTCTGCGAGGGCGTCCAGCGCATCGGTGGCGCGATCGCGCTCGACGACTTCGGCGCGGGTTTCGGCTCGTTCCACTACCTCAAGCACCTACCGTTCCGCTACCTGAAGATCGACGGCGAGTTCGTGCGCGCGCTTCCCGCCTCGCACAAGGATCAGCTCGTCGTCCAGGCGCTCGTGGGAGTCGCCCACGGGATGGGCAAGCAGACGATCGCCGAGTATGTCGGGGACGAGCCGACGATCGGGCTCTTGCGCGACTACGGCGTCGACTACGCGCAAGGCTTTCAGGTCGGGCGGCCGGTCCATCAGGCGGAGGCGTTCGCCTGATAGGCCGGTTTTTCCCAGGGACTCTGAGGCCCGCCACGCGCGCCCATAGCGATCCTTGCGAGGACTGACACGCCCCCGTGCGCGCTTCAGCGCGGTTGCGGAAGCTGAGTGCGCATCATCGCGTCCCACAGGCGGTCCGGCAGCAGCTTGCGCTGGAGCACCGTCAGGCGAGCGGACGGCGTGAGCAGCATCCGCGATGGAGAACGGCGGCGTGAGATCGCCCTCTCGATCGCCTTGGCGACGACATCCGGCGCGCCACCAAGATGCCGGATCGGGCTCTCGTATACGCCGGTCGTCATCGCCGCCAGCTTGACATTGAAGCGCTCGTACGGGTTGCTCCCGTCGGCGCTCTCGGCTCTATTGGCCCCCATCGAGGCGCTCTGAGCCTCGACGACGCTGGCAACCGCGGACTTGGCGAACTCGGTCGTGATCAAGCCCGGCTCGACGAGGGTGACATCCACACCGAACCCCTTCACCTCGAAGCGCAGAGCGTCGCTGATCGCCTCAAGGGAGTACTTGGTGGCGTGATACAGGCCTCCCCCCGGGAAGGTCAGCCGCCCGCCCATCGAGCCGACGTTGACGATCCGCCCCCAGCGCTGCGCGCGCATCGCCGGCAGCGCGAGCTGGGTGAGCGCGATCGCTCCGAATACGTTGGTCTCGAACTGACGCCGCACGGCCTCCATCGGGACCTGCTCGATCGCGCCGCCCTGGCTGTAGCCGGCGTTGTTGACGAGCACTCCGACGGCACCGTGATCGCGCACGATCACCTCCACGGCGGCGCGCATCGACTGCTCGTCGGTGACGTCGAGCCGCAGCAGCTTGCAGCCGTCCCCCGCCAGCGACTCGATCGACTCAAGCCGTCGCGCGCTCGCGTACACGGTCCACCCGGCTCGCGCGAGCCGCCGCGCGGTGGCCTCGCCGATGCCCGAGGAGCAGCCTGTGATCAGGACCGCCTTTGAGGTCTCCGTGGCCATCCGGGCAGAATAGGGAAACGACGGGAGTCCGGTGGCTCGCACGGGTCGTGGGGCCGCCGGGACGCGGCGGACGGGCCGGTTCTCTAGGGTCTGCGATTGATGCGGGCCGTCACCTTTCAAGCGCCGGGCGAGGTGCTCGTCGCGGACGTGCCGGAGCCGGAGATCTCACATCCGGGGGACGCGATCGTGCGCATCGATGCGACGGGTGTCTGCGGCTCGGACCTGCACATCTACCACGGCCGTGTCCAGGTCGAGCAGGGCTTCACGCTCGGCCACGAGTACGTCGGCACGGTGGTGTCCATCGGCGATGACGTGCATGGCATCGCCGTCGGCGATCGCGTGCTCGGCTGCTTTCAGACGGCGTGCGGGCGTTGTTACTTCTGCCGGCGCGGCCTCTTCCACAAGTGCGACTCCTCACGCACGTTCGGCCACGGCGCCACGCTCGGATCGCTCGCGGGAACCCAGGCGGAGCTCGCGCTCGTCCCTAGCGCGGACCTCGTGCTGCGCAAGGTTCCACAGGGCATGAGCGACGAGGTCGCGCTGTTCGCCGGCGATGTGATGGGCACCGGCTACCACGCGGTGCTGGAAAGCGGCATGCGTGCGGGCGACACTGCCGCCGTCCTGGGGCTCGGGCCGGTCGGACTGTGCGCCGTGCAGGTCGCCAAGGCGGCCGGCGCGGCGCGCGTGCTCGCCATCGACTCGGTGCCCGAGCGGCTTGCGATGGCCGAGTCCTTCGGAGCGCTGCCCGTCCATCTCACCGAGCAGGACACGCGCGCCGCCGTTCGCGACGCCACAGAGGGGCGCGGCGTGGACGTGTGCATCGACGCGGTCGGGCACCCCGACGCTTTCGATCTCGCGCTGCGCCTGACGCGCAAGTGCGGCACCGTCCAGGCCATCGGCGTGTACGCGGAGCGCGCGCAGGTCCATATGGGCCTGTTGTGGATCAAGTCGTTGCACGTCTGCGCCGGCCACGCGAACGTGCTCGGGCACGTCGACGGAGTGCTCGCGATGATGTCGGCCGGCTTGCTCGATCCCTCGCCGCTGGTGACGCACCACATGTCGTTGGAGGAGGCGCCAGATGCGTACGCTCTATATGACCGCCGCGAGGCGCTGAAGATCGTCCTGACGCCATGAGAACGTGTTTTTGAGGAGCAGCCGATGAGCACTGCCGCAACGACCGCACTCCCCGATGCGCTCGGCCGGGCCGCGCGCGAGTTCATCGTCTCCGAGCACGGCTTGCTGATCGGCGATCAGCGTCCCCAGGCTGCGGATGGCCGCACGTTCGCCACGCTCGACCCCGCCACGGGCAGCGAGATCGCGAAGGTGCCGCAGGCCGGGGCGCAGGACGTCGATCGCGCTGTTGAGACGGCGCGTACCGCACTCGAGCAGAGCCCTTGGGCGACGCTTGCGCCGTCTGAGCGCGGCCGTCTGATCGCGGCGCTGGCCGACACGGTGGAAGCGCACCAAGAGGAGCTGGCCGAGATCGAGTCGCTCGACAACGGCAAGCCGGTGAAGCTGGCTCAGTACGTGAACGTGCGCGGCACGGTCGCCCACTTGCGCTACTTCGCCGGCTGGCCGACGAAGATCGAGGGCAGCGTCCTGCCTGTCACGGCTCCCAACATGCTCTGCTACACGCGTCGCGAGCCGGTCGGGGTGTGCGCCCAGATCGTTCCCTGGAATTTCCCGCTGCTGATGGCCACCTGGAAGGTCGCGCCCGCGCTCGCGGCCGGCTGCACGATCGTGCTGAAGCCTGCCGAGCAGACCCCGCTCAGCGCGTTGCGCCTCGGCGAGCTGGCGCTCGAAGTCGGCTTCCCGCCGGGCGTCCTGGGTGTTCTCACCGGCGACGGTGAGACGGGTGCGGCGCTGGTCGACCACCCCGGGGTGGACAAGATCTCCTTCACCGGGTCCACCGTCGTCGGCAGGGAGATCGGCGCGAAGGCCGGTTGCGCGCTCAAGCGCGTCACGCTCGAGCTCGGCGGCAAGTCGCCGAACATCATCCTCCCCGACGCCGACATCGACGCCGCCGTCAAGGGTTCCTATCAGGCGATCTATTTCAACTCCGGTCAAGCCTGCAACGCCGGCTCGCGACTGTTCGTGCCCGCCGAGCGCTACGACGAGGTGATTTCAGCGCTGGCCGAGCGCGCCGCCGCGACGCGGCTCGGGCCGGGACTAGACCAGCAGACTCAGCTGGGGCCGCTCATCTCGGCCGAGCAGCAAGAGCGGGTGATGGGCTACATCGAGGCCGGCCGGAGCGAGGGCGCGGAGATCGTTTGTGGCGGAGCGCCGACGCTCGAGGACAGCGGCGGCTACTACGTGCAGCCGACCCTGTTCAGCTCGACCTCAGACGATCTGAGCATCGCTCGCGAGGAGATATTCGGACCGGTGCTCGTAGCGTCCCCGTACAGCACGCTCGAGGAGGTCGCGGCCCGTGCGAACGCCGGAGAGTACGGGCTCGCCGCCGGGGTCTGGACGCGCGACGTGGGCAGTGCGCATCGCCTCGCCGCCATGTTGCGGGCCGGCTCGATCTACATCAACCACTGGGGAGGCTCCGATCCTTCGGCGCCGTTCGGCGGTTTCAAGGCGTCCGGCGTCGGGCGGGAGCACGGCCACGACGGGCTCGACGCTTATCTGGAGACCAAGACGGTGTGGACTTCGTTGGCTTAGAGCCCCTAACGACATGCGGGCACGTCCGTATGCGGCCCTGGGCCGGCGCGGTGCTTTGTCCTCGGATCGCGTCGTAGCGCTCCTACTGCCGCGATCCTGCGTCCGCGCCCCGCTTGGCCCAGAACCGCCCCGACCGCACCCGCTTATTTCGTTAGGGGCTCTTAGGACTCCCTACGCCCTCGGCGCTGGGCCACTGAGCGCTTCCGGCGCGCCCGCCATGGGCTAGAGTCCGCGCTATGAGCAGGCATGCGCCAAGGCCTGGCAGCCTCTCGATCTCGAGCGTCGCGGCCAACGGAACCGTAAGCATCTCGCTCGAAGGTGAGCTCGACCTTGCGAGCGCGCGCAAGATGCAAGAGCGCCTTTCGGTGATCGAGCAGGAACAGCCCTCACGCGTGGTCGTCGACCTCAGCAAGCTCGCCTTCATCGACTCGACCGGTCTGCGCGTCTTGCTCCTCGCCGACGCTCGTGCCAGAGAGCGTGGCTATGAGTTGGTCCTGAAGCCGGGCGAGCCCTCCGTGCAGCGCGTGTTCGAAGTGACCGGCGCGCTCGACGTGCTGCGCTTCGAAGGGCCCGCACCCGAAGGCCCGTGAGCTCGCTCGTCGCCGCTGAGTCCCGCTCGATCGAGCCGGGAGGCCGCGAGCTGAACCTGCTCACCACGCGCCGCTTGCGTGCGCTTGCGGCGGCGCTCAGCCTGCTGATGCTTGCGGGCACGATCGAGATCGTGATCGACGCCTCGGTCGGACACTCGCCACTCGTGCCGCGTTCCCCGAGCATCGCGAACTGGCTTGGCTTCGCCGGCGAGCGGCTCGGCTACCGCGTGTTCCTGATTGCGCTGCTCGTGCTCACGGGATCGTACGCGGGGATGCTGGCGCTCGCGGCCGGCAGCCGCAGACAGGTCATCTCGACGCGGTGGGCAATCGCGTTGGTCGCCGCGCTCGAGCTGATCGTATTCGCCGGTCCGATCCTGCTCTCGACCGATGTCTTCAGCTACATCGCCTACGCGCGCATGGCCGTCCTGCACGGCGTCAATCCCTATATCCACGGCCCGCACTCGATCTTCGGTGACCCGATCTACAAATACGTCGGCAGCGACTGGCGCAAGGTCGCGACGGCGTATGGCCCGATCTATACGCTCTTGACCTATCCCCTTGCCGTACTGGGAATCAAGGGGGCTGTGTGGGGCGCAAAGACGCAAGCTCTGCTGGCAAGTGCAGGCACGCTGGCTTTGACATGGCGCTGCGCGCGCGTTCGCGGACTCGATCCCAAGCTGGCGCTGTTGATCGTGGGCTTGAACCCGCTCTACTTCGTGTACGGGCTCGGCGGCGCCCACAACGATCTGATCATGACCCTGCTGATGATGGTGGCGGTCGCGCTGACGTTCGCGGGCCGCGAGGCCTGGTCGGGCGCCTCGCTCATGATCGGAGGGCTCGTCAAGGCGACTGCGATCGTTCCGCTTCCCTTCATGATCCTCAGCCGGCGCCGGCCGGCGCCACTCATCGGAGCGCTGCTCGCCGGGCTGCTGGGCGCTGCGCTGGCGATGGCAGCGTTCGGCGTCAACGGGCTCGACGTCATCTCGGCCCTGAATCGCGACGCGGGTTTCGTCTCCACCGACAGTTTCCCCACCGAGATCGCGCACCTGGTCGGCAAGCCGGGCATCTTCCCGGTCGATCACGACCTCTTGAAGGGTGCGCTCGTGTTGATCGTCCTGTATCTGATGTGGCGGACGTGGCGCGGCTATGACTGGGTTGCGGCATCCGGTTGGACGCTGCTCGCGATCGCCGTGACGAGCACCTGGCTGCTCGCCTGGTACACGCTGTGGACGCTCCCCCTGGCGGCCGCAAGCCGTGACCGCCGTCTGCTGGCAGCGACGCTCGCGATACAGGCGCTGTTCATCGTCCACCAGAACGCGCCGCTGCTGGCGCCGGTCTCATGAGCGGACCGATGGATGCGCGCGCGAACAACGCCGGTCGGCGCGGTGTCGGGGCGCGCGTGCCGGGCTGGGCTCGTCCGCTTTCAAACGAGCGCGGTGGCTCGGGCAGCCTGCGGTTGGCCGAGAACACGATCGTGATCCTGTTCGGACTGCTGCTCGCCGTCGCCACGGTCAATGACCTGGTCGGCCAGACTCATGTCAATCATCGGCTCGCGGCCGACCTGCGGACATGGCGGACGGTGACGGGGCACGACTACCGCAACCTCGACATCGAGCAGGACATAAAAACCTACACGAGCCGGGATGTCGTCTGCGGGAACGTCTCGCCCGGCGCGCCCGGAGAGCGCACCCAGCTCTGTCTCGTCTTCGAGGGCTCCGTCGTCGCGGGCAAGCGGGCCATCAGCGGCGGCTACTACCTGCCGCCAAAAGTCACGGACGCCGCCGAAAACCGCTATTCGTGCTTCGGCACCGCGGCATCTTCGGGACTTTGCGGGCGCTCCTCGCCGCCGGCGGGCGCTCCGCCTGCGCCGGCGTTCAAAACCGGCTTAGGACCCCCGCCAAAGTAGATGGTGGAATTGGGGTGGTCGGGCCGTGGATGGGATGCGCCGCACGCGAGCGCAGGCGTACTGGTGGTACGGCGAGCATCGTGGGTGGCGCAGACCGCCGCGGAACGGCCACATCCAGGCCGCGAGATACTTTGGCGGGGGCCCTTACTATGAGCGCGCCTGCCGTCTCCCCGGGCGTGACAACGCCCAGCGAGACCGCTGGTAGCGGCGTAGCGAATGCGGCCCGGCGTTGGTGGCCGCTCGTCGCGATCGTGCTGCTCGGGGCAGGTTGGCGCTTTGCCACGCTCTCTTCTCAGAGCCTGTGGTACGACGAGGCGTTCACGCCCGTGCACGTGCTGCACAGCGGATTGCTGGCGACGCTGAGAGGGGTGGCGCACACCGAGAACTCGCCGCCCCTTTGGTATGTGCTTGAGTGGGCCCTCACACGGATGCTCGGCACCGGGGCGTTCGCGCTGCGCCTGCTCTCGGCCATCGCGGGTAGCGCAACGGTGATCCTTGCGTGGGCGATCGGCTCGGAGCTGGCCGGTCGGCGGGTGGCGATCGCGACGGCTGCGCTCGTCGCGGCCAATCCGCTGCTGGTGTGGTACTCGCAGGAGGCGCGCGCCTACGGCCTGTTCGTGCTGTGCTGCGCGATCGCGATGCTGTGCCTGCTGCGCGCCCTCTATAGGCCGACGCGGGGTCGTCTGCTCCTGTTTGGCGCGTCCGGCGCCCTTGCGTTGCTGACCCACTACTTCGCGGTCTTCCTGCTCGTGCCGATGGTGCTGTTGCTGCTCTTCGATCGGTCCGCTCCTGCGCATGGGAGCGAAGAGAGCTCAGCTACGCGCGTGCATGCGCAAGGCGGCCCAAATCGTTTCGTGCCCGCAAAGGCCGGCATATCGCTGCATGAGGGTGGCATCGCGGCGCGAGCGCTCTACGGCGCCGGCCTGCCGGTGCTCACGGGTGCTGCCCTGATCCCCCTGATATCTGCCCAGGCGGGCCACGGCACGCAGTGGATCGGCCGGTGGGCGCTGGCCAGCCGCCTGGAAACGATCCCGCAGTACTACCTGACCGGCTACACAGGAGCGTCGCTCGGGCACGGGATTGAGCTGCTCGTGGGGGGGGTCGCGCTCGCGGGCGTTGTGTTCGGTCTCTGGAGGGGGCTCGAGCGTCGTGAGGAGCGCGGCGCGCTTATCGCGCTGTCGATCAGCGCAGGCGCCGTTCTGATTCCGATCGTCCTGGCGTTCGCCGGCGCGGACTATCTCGCTCCGCGCAACCTCGTGGGGGCGATGATCCCTGTGAGCGCGCTGCTAGCGGTCCTGATCGTCCCGCGACGGACCAGGACGGCGGGGATGGCGCTCGCGGGTCTGCTCGCGCTCGCGTTCGGCGCGCTCAGCGTCGATGTCTATCTGAGCCCGAGGCTCCAGCGCGGCGACTGGGCTGCGCTTGCGCGTGCGATCGGCCCGGTGTCCTCGCAGAGAGCGATCACGACCGTCGAGCTCGGCTCGGCTCCGCTGGAGTACTACCTGCCGGGTTTGAAAGGCGCCGCGCTGGGAACGAAGATCGCTGTGCGCGAGATCGACGATACGGGCTACGCTCCGCTGCGCGCGTCGGCCGGGTCCCCGCCGGCGCCCGGTTTCCATCTGGCGGAACGACGCGACGTGCATGGCTTGATCCTGTACAGGTTCCTCGCGCCTGCTCCTCTCGTCGTCGGCGAGCGAGCCCTGCGCGCCGCCGTCATCACCGCGGGACGCCCCGAGGTGCTCGTTGAACGGGCGTCATGACTTTGTGAGGCTCGCCGCATGCAATAGCTTTACGCGCATGTCATCGCCTATTACGCAAGTAGGGAGCGAGGCGCAGGTGACACTCGAGCGGGCCCGTGAGCGGCTGCTCGATCTGCAGGACGACGCGGGCTGGTGGAAGGGCGAGCTCCAGACCAACGTGACGATGGACGCGGAGGACATGTTTCTGCGCGAGTTCTTGGGCATACGCGATCAGCGGCAGACCGACCGCTCCGCGGCATGGATCCGCTCGCAGCAGCGCGATGATGGGACGTGGGCCAACTTCTACGGCGGGCCGGGCGATCTCTCGACGACGATCGAGGCCTATTGGGCCCTGCGCCTGGCGGGCGACGAGTCGCAAGCGCCGCACATGCTCGCGGCCGCGCGCTTCATTGCTGATAACGGCGGCATCGAGAGCGCGCGCGTCTTCACGCACGTTTGGCTTGCTCTCTTCGGCCTGTGGCCCTGGGAGCAGGTGCCGGCGCTGCCGCCTGAGCTGATCCTGCTGCCCTCATGGGTGCCGCTGAACGTCTACGACTTCGCCTGCTGGGCGCGCCAGACGATCGTCGCGCTGTCGGTGGTCATGGCGCATCGTCCCGTACACTCGCTCCCGTTCGATTTGAATGAGCTGAGCGGCGCGCGGCCGTGGAGCCCAGCCGTGCCTGCGTCCCGCCGGGGTCGCCTGCTTGCGCGCCTGGATCGAGCGCTGCGCGCTTATGAGCGCCGGCCGATAGCGCCGCTGCGACGCTTCGCGCTGGGTCGCGCCGAGCGCTGGATCGTGCATCGTCAGGAGGCGGACGGCTCGTGGGGCGGCATCCAGCCGCCGTGGGTCTACTCGCTGATGGCGTTGAGCCTGCGCGGCTACGGGTTGGATCACCCGGTCATGCGACGGGGCATCGAGGGCATCGACTCTTTCATGGTCGAGGACCGCGACGACGCGCTGGGCGTGGGCGCTCCCGCGGGCGAGAGCCGTCGTTTGGAGGCATGCCAGTCGCCGGTGTGGGATACGGCCTTGGCGATCGTCGCGCTGAGCGATGCCGGCTTGCCGCCCGATGATCCCGCACTCAGAAGCGCGGCCGAGTGGCTGCTCGGCGAGGAGGTCCGTGTGCGCGGCGACTGGGCCGTTGGCCGACCGGCCCTTGAGCCCGGTGGCTGGGCTTTTGAGTTCGCCAACGACAACTACCCGGATGTCGACGACACAGCGGAGGTCGTGCTCGCATTACGCCGTGTGGAGCTCGAGAGGTCCGAGCGCGTCGAGCAAGCGATCGACCGGGCGCTCAGCTGGGTGCTGGGGATGCAGAGCAAAGGCGGGGGCTGGGGGGCTTTTGACGCCGAGAACACACGCACGCTGGTGCGCGAGCTCCCGTTCCTGGACTTTGGGGAGGTGGTCGATGAGCCGAGCGCCGATGTGACCGCCCATACGATCGAGATGCTCGCTGCTCTTGGTCTGGAGCAACGTAAGCCATGCGCGCGGGCGGTGGAGTGGCTGATCGCCAGCCAAGAGCCCGAAGGATCGTGGTTTGGACGATGGGGCGTCAATCACGTCTACGGTACGGGCGCCGCCGTGCCCGCGCTGCTCGCCGCCGGCATCCCGGCCTCTGACCCGAGCATCCGGCGCGCGCTTGCCTGGCTTGCCGCCCACCAGAACGAAGACGGGGGATGGGGGGAGGACCCGCGCTCTTATGACGAGGCGAGCTGGATGGGACGCGGGCCGAGCACCGCCTCGCAGACCGCCTGGGCGCTGCTGGCTCTGCATGCCGCCGGAGAGCGAACTGCCGCGATGTCACGCGGCGTACGCTGGCTGGTAGCCACCCAGCGGGAGGATGGGAGTTGGGATGAGCCGCAATACACGGGCACAGGGTTTCCGTCCGACTACTACATCAACTACCACCTGTATCGACTGACGTTTCCGATCATGGCGCTAGGGCGCTGCCTACGAGACGGACTGGTGTGATGCCGGGCGTGCTCCTGGAGGCGATGCCCGCACCGAAGCTGGATGCGCGTGCCGTTATGGAGCGCGCCGCGGGCGAGAACTTTCCGGTCGCGTTGCGCGTGCTGGCCCGCCGCGACCGCGCGCGCCTGATGGCTGTATACGGCTTTGCGCGGCTGGCGGACGAGCTTGGAGACTCGCATGTGGGCGATCGGCTTGGGGCGCTCGATGGGTTGGAGCGCGAACTCGACAGAGCCTATGAAGGCCGCTCGGCCCACCCGCTGCTGTCTCCGTTGCAGGCTACCCTGCAGGACCTGGCGCTTCCGCGCGAGCCGTTTGTGCGGTTGATAGAAGCGAACCGCGTCGATCAGCGTGTCAAGTGCTACGAGACATGGGAGCAGCTGCTCGGCTACTGCGAGCTCTCGGCCAACCCGGTCGGTGAGCTCGTGCTGCACATCTTTGAGATGGCGCAGCCACAGAACATCGAACGCTCGGATCGCATCTGCACAGCCCTTCAGCTCGCAGAGCATTGGCAGGACGTGCGCGAGGACGCGCTCGCCGGGCGGGTATATATGCCGGTCGAGGACCTGGCGCGCTTCTCGCTCGCGCCAGAGGACCTGCTCGAGTCGATCGGCGATCCCACCCGCGAGATGCGCAAGCGCCTGGGCGAAGCGGTCGCTTTTCAGGTGCGGCGCACACACGAGCTGCTCGACGAAGGCGCCGCGCTCATCGGATGTGCGCCCGGCCGGCGCAAGCTCGCGCTCGCGGCGTTTGTCGGCGGCGGCCGCGCGGCGCTCCGAGCCATCGAGCGCGCCGGTTTCGACGTGCTCGCGACGAGCCCACCGCGGGCGGGTCGTGGACGGCGCCTGATGGCGCTCATCGATGCGCTGGCCGGGTGGCGCCGATGAGGACGCATGACGCGGGTCGGTATTGCGAATCGCTGACGCGGTCTTCGGCGGCGAACTTCTACTACGGCATCCGCTTGCTCGGAGCGGAGAAGCGCGGCGCGATCTCGGCGGTGTATGCGTTTGCTCGGCGTGTGGACGACATCGCCGACGGGCAGAGGGACACGGATGAGAAGCTGCTGTTGCTGGCGCGCGCCGAGCGCGAGGTTCGCGAGCCGTCGGTGTCCAGCGCGGATCCGATCATGGTTGCGCTCGCGGGCGCGCACGCGAGATTCGAGCTGCCGCTGGAGGCGCGTGTGGATCTGATCGAGGGTGTGCGGATGGACGTCGAGGGAAGGCGCTACGAGCGGTTCGAGGAGCTGCTCGAGTACTGCCGCCACGTCGCGGGCTCGATCGGCCGCCTATGCGTCGCGGTGTTCGGCGCCCGCGACATGAACCGCGCGCCGGCGCTCGCGGACGACCTGGGCGTGGCGATGCAGCTGACGAACATCCTGCGCGACCTGCGCGAGGACTCCGAGAACGGCCGTCTCTACCTTCCCGCGGAGGACCTTCGGCGCTTCGACGTCGATGGCGGTGAGCCGTTGACTGACGATCTCGCGGCGCTCGAGGAGTTGATGATCTTCGAGGTCGCACGTGCGCGAGAGTGGTTTGCCCGCGGCATGGAGCTGGTCCCGCTGCTCGACCATCGCAGCGCGGCGTGCGTGCTGGCGATGACCGGGATCTACAGGAGGCTCTTGGAGCGGATCGAGCGCCGTCCGCGGCTGAGCGCTCGTGAACGCGTGTCGCTGCCCGTGTGGGAGAAGGCATGGGTCGCCGGACGCAGCATGGTGGGAGCCGCGTTGTGAGCACTAGATCTTCGTCGACGTCTTTTGGAGCGTCGCGATGAACGGGCGGCGGCGGGTGATTGTCGTCGGCGGCGGTGTCGCGGGCATCACCGCAGCACTCGATTGCGCGCAGGCGGGAGCGCAGGTGACGCTGCTCGAGGTGAGGCCGAGGCTTGGCGGCGCTGCCTATTCGTTCGAGCGAGAAGGGCTGCTGCTCGACAACGGACAGCACGTATTCCTGCGCTGCTGCACGGCTTACAGAGCGCTGCTCGAGCGTCTTGGAAGCTCGGGGCGCGTGTCACTGCAGTCTCGCTTGGAGATACCCGTGCTGCGGCCCGGGCACAGGCTGGCGGTCTTGCGCCGCAATCGCCTGCCCGCGCCCCTTCATCTCGCCGGAGCGCTCGCGCGCTATCCGCATATCGATCGAAGCGCGCGCCTGCGCGCCATGCTCACCGCGCGGCGGCTGGCTGGACTGGAGCTGAGCTCGGCGATCGAATTGGAGAGCGCAAACGAGGAGACGCTCGGAAGCTGGCTGTCAGCGCAGGGCGAGAGTCCTGAGTCCATCGCAAGGCTCTGGGATCTGATTGCGCTGCCGACGCTGAACCTACCCGCCGAGCGCGCGTCGCTGTCGCTGGGAGCGTTCGTGCTCAAGACGGGTCTCTTGCAGTCCAAGGACGCGGGCGACATCGGATTTCACGCTCAGCCGCTCAGCGAGGTCCTCGGGCGTCCGGCGCTGAGGGCGCTGCGCGAAGCCGGCGTGGAGGTCAGGTTGAGCTGGCGGGCCGAGCACATCCTGCGCGAGGGAGGTGGCTTGCAGGTACGCAGCAACGGGTTCGCGCTGGATGCGGACGCCGTGATCGTCGCAGTGCCCCATGCGCGTGCGGCGACGCTGCTCGAGGACCTGCTCGGCTCGGCCTGTGAGGACTATGCCCGGCTCGGGAGCAGCCCGATAGTCAACGTGCACGTCGTCTACGATCGCCGCGTCAGCGACATCGAGTTCGCCGCAGGCGTCGATACTCCGGTGCAATACGTGTTCGATCGCTCCGCCGCCGTCGGTCTGCGCGAGGGCCAGTACCTTGCCGTCTCGCTGTCGGGCGCCTACGCGGAGATGGAGATGAACGGCGAGGAGCTGCGCGAGCGCTACCTGGAGGCGCTTGCCGAGCTGTTTCCGCTCGCGCGCGACGCCGAGGTCCGCCTGTTTGCCGTCAGTCGCGAGCACGCCGCCACTTTCGCCGCGGTGCCTGGGTCGAGCGCGGCGCGTCCTTTAGCCCAGACCGCGCTCGAGGGACTCGTTCTCGCCGGTGCATGGACGGACACGGGCTGGCCCGCCACACTCGAGGGGGCGGCTCGCAGCGGCCATGCGGCCGCCGACGCCGTGCTCGCGACGTTGCGGGTAGAGCACGAACGCAGCGAATTCGGCGGTGAGGTGCAGGCCACGGTCACGGGCGATTTGTCGCCCGTCGGAGACGCGCCGTGACGGCTCCAGCTGGGAAGGCCTCGCATGAGTGCAACGGTCCAGGCTCGCACTGAGACCCGCGCCGCGAACGGTCTGCTCGTGGTGGCGCCGCTGCTCGTCGAGGCGCTTGCGATTCGAGCGGGCTCTCGTGCGCTGAGAGTGCGGGGTACCGGCATGGGCCCCGTCCGCGCCCGGGCGGCGGTCGAGACCATACGAAAGGACCCAGCCGCCGCGCTGATAGTCGTGGGGTTCGGCGGCGGGCTGTCGGGAGAGAGCGAGCTCGGCGAAGTGGTCGTCGCCGAGGAGGTGATCGAGCTCGATCCGCAGGGCAGCGCCGGTGGCGTAAGCGTGAAGTGTGCGGGCGCCTCGCTCATCGAGCAAGCGCTTTCGGAGGGTGGGCTTGCCGTCAAACGCGGTCGGGTTGCGTCGGTGGAGCAGATCGTGACCGGGGCTCAGCGCGAGCGTATGCTCACAAGCGGCGCGTTGGCCGTCGACATGGAGTCGGCGTGGCTCGCGCAAGCAGCGGACGAGCGACCGTTTGCGGTGGTCAGGATCATCTCCGACACGCCGGGGCGCGAGCTTCGCCGGCGACTGCCTGTTGGCCCGCCGTTGCCGACCCTCGCCGACGGCATGCGAGCGCTCGCGGCTCTGCGTCGCGCCGCCGCTGCGCTCGGACGGCTCGCGGGCGAGCGCGACGTTCATACTGTGTTTGGGCCGGTGAGCAGCGAGTAGGGGTCAGACAAGGGATTCCAGATATGTCCGTTCCGATCAGACAGGGCACGCGCATGGGGTGGTATCTGCTGCGCCAGCGGCTGGCCCGGCGCGAGAAGTTTCCGCTTATAGTCGAGCTCGAGCCGCTGTTCCAATGCAACCTCGCTTGTGCGGGCTGCGGCAAGATCCAGCATCCCGATCATGTCCTGCGCCGGCGTATGTCCGTTGAGCAGGCGGTGGGCGCAATCGAGGAGAGCGGAGCGCCGATGGTGTCGATAGCGGGCGGCGAGCCGTTGATCCATCCCGAGATCCACCTGATCGCCGCCGAACTCGTCAAGCGCAAGCGGTTCGTCTATCTGTGCACGAACGCGCTCTTGCTCGAGCGTAAGCTGGCGAACTTCGAGCCGAGCCCGTACTTCGCGTGGGCGATCCACATCGACGGCCTGCGCGAGCGCCACGACGCCTCGGTCGAACGCGAGGGGGTCTTCGACAAGGCGGTCGCGGCGATTGGAGCCGCCAAGCAGCAGGGCTTCAGGGTTACGACCAACACTACGTTCTTTACGCACGATTCGCCCAAGACGGTGCGCGAGGTGCTCGACTTCCTCAACGATGAGCTGCAGGTCGACGAAATGATGATCTCGCCCGCCTACGCGTACGAGAAGGCGCCCGACCAAGAGCATTTCTTGGGGGTGCGCCAAACCCGTGAGCTTTTCAGGGAGGCATTCTCGGAAGGGCGGCGCAAGAAGTGGCGGCTCAACCACAGTCCGCTGTTCCTGGACTTCCTCGAAGGCAAGGCCGAGTTCGAGTGCACCGCATGGGGGATCCCGAGCTACTCGCTGTTCGGCTGGCAGCGTCCTTGCTATCTGATGTCGGACGGCTACGCGAAAAGCTACAAAGAGCTCGTCGAGGAGACGGACTGGAGCAGGTATGGCCGGGGTCGCGATCCGCGCTGCGAGAACTGCATGGCTCACTGCGGTTATGAGCCGACGGCCGTCCTGCATACGACGCGGTCTCTACGCCAGTCGCTGCGGGCGCTTCGAGGCTAGCGCTGTCGACGGATGTCCCGCCAAGTCATGCCCTCGCCGAGCAAGGCTGGGACTCCGAGAGCCAGCGCCGTGAGGACCTCGACCGCCTGGAGCAAGATTCCGTAGGCGAGGCCGGCGCCCGCGCCTACCCCGTAGGCCGCAAGCACGACAAGGCATGCCGCCTGGAAGACGCCGACGTTGGACGGGGTCGCCGGCAGGATCGCGCTTACGTTCACGGCGAGCAGAATCGCGGCGGCGGTCACTGGCGTCGCTTGACCCTGCAGGCCCAGTGCGACGATCACCATGTAGCAAGCCGCCCACTGCAACGCCCATGCGAGCAACTGAGCGGCCACCGCGGCGACTCCGTGTCGCGGCCTCGTGAACACGACCAGCCCGCGACGAGCCAGACGCAGAAGGCCGGCAAGCAGATCGGCGCTCCTGCGCAACCGTGTGCTTCGAGAGCGCTGTCCGAGGCGCAACAGCGCGGGTCCCGCAAGCACTATGAGTACGATCAGCACCGGGGCTACGAGCACGCCCTCGAGGGCTGAGGCGTGGTTGTGAAGGAGCGGCACGCTGCTGAAGGCGACGGACGCGAGGATTCCCAGGGCAACGAGGTTGATGATCGTCTGCGAAAAGACGGTGCCCGCCACGACCGGAACGGCGCGAGCGGTCGGATCCGGCAGGCGGCGTGCGAGCACGATGACGCGTGTAGGCTCGCCCACCCTGCCCGGGAAGATCGCCGATCCCATGACCCCGATCATCGTCGCTCGGATGACGGGCATCCACCTGATCTCCGTTTCGGGCAGCGCCGCACGCAACGTCTCATGCCACGACGCGGCTCGCAGCAGCATGGAAAGCGCCATCAGGGCGAGCGAGAGCGCCACCCAGCCTGGGCTTGCCGTTATGAGCGCTTTCCCGACGGCAGACAGATCCAGACGCGTGATGCCGAACGCCACAACGGCGAGGAGCAGCGCGATCGCGATCGCGATCCCTATCCGTCGGGCGGTCGGCGGTCGTCGTGTGGGCGCCTGCATGAGAGGTGTCTATCAGAGGGATCGACCGCCCAGAGGAGGCCGCCTCGGGCGCGAGCCGGCCGGTGACCAAGCCAGTTCGAAGCCATCGAATGATTGCGATAAGCTAGATCGAACTCGGAGCCTGAGAGGTTGGAAGGGCGTATGAAATGAGCGAGGGCACGGACATCTCGATCGCCCTGTCGCCGGGGCAGGTGGAGCAGGTGATCCGCTCGGCCGGAGCTTCAGGGACAAGCGCCGTCTCGGCCCTCTTAGCCGCGGCGCTCGATGACTCCAATGGTGGCGAGTCGAGCGATGACGACGTTCGCAGCCCGTTGTATGAGGCCACGCAGCGGGCGCTCTTGAAGGCGCTGGGCGACCCGCGGCTATCGCAATCGCTGCTGCGCGGGCTGCTGGTTCTGTCGTGCTATGGCCCCGATCGTCCGTGGCGCACAATCATCGATCTGGCGCAGGAGCTCGGCATGTCTCCGTCGACTACGCATCGCTACGTGAAGACTCTGAGCGCGGTCGGACTGCTCGAGCAGGATCCCATGACGCGGGAATATCGTCCCGCTGTGGCATGAACAGGACTGCCGTCCGGTGAGGCCCCGAGGCGTGCCTTCTCAGCGGCCCATATAGGTTGCGTGTCCGGGTCCGCGATCGAGGAACGAACGCACGGCCCGCTCGAGGTCTTCCGTGGCGAACAGCTCGCCGGCCACGGTTGGGACAACCTTGTCTGCAGCGTGAGCGCCGCCGTCGTCAAGACATGCCCTGACGATCGTCTTGGTCGCGGCATGTGCGCGGGTAGGTCCTTCGGCAAGCCCCATCGCAAACGCGCGCGAGGCCTCCTCGAACCCCTCGTCAGGGAGGACGCGGTTGACCACGTTCCAGCGCTCGAGCGTGGTCGCATCGAACAGCTCCCCCGTCATCACGAGCTCGCGTGCGCGTGCTGGGCCGGCTCGCTCGACGAGACGCTGCGTCCCTCCCATGGCGGGAGTCAGTCCGACCACTGTCTCGACGAGACCAAACCGCGCGGAGCGCGCGGCGAGCAGGATGTCGCATCCGAGCGAGAGCTCGAACGCGGCGGTCAAGCACAGGCCGTGGGCCGCGAACACGGTGGGGAGCGGCAGTCGCTCGACACGCTGTACGAGATCGAGCAAGCTGACCCACATCTCGTTCGCCGCGTCAGGCTGCAGGCCGTCGAAGACGTGCACGTCAACGCCACCGCTTACGAGTTTGCCGGTGGCCCTCACGAGCAGGCCCCGGGGCGGCTGCGTAGCGAGCGCGTCAACCGCGTCCGAAAGCTCGCTCATCAACCCGCCGTCGAACAGGTTCAGCGGCGGGTTGTCGATGTTCAGTACGGCAAGCGCTCCGTCGCGCTCGACGTTTATCGCGCTCACTTGGGAGGTGTCCTCGTTGGGGACGTACGGCCGGGGTGGGCGTACCAGGCTTTATGCATTGACGCAGAGCGTACAGGGCGCCATCGAGCATGAGACTCACGACGATCGCTCATCTGCACCGGGCACGATTGCGAGCGCGGCTTGGGCAGGAGTTGCTCTCGGCGCTCGGCATTGCCGTCGGCGTGGCGCTGCTGTTCGCCTCACAGATCGCCAACACGAGCCTTTCCGGGTCGGTCTCGCGGTTCACGAGCGGGCTCGTCGGGTCGGCCCGTCTACAGCTCACAGCAAGAGACACGCAGGGTTTCGACGAGCGCCTACTCGCCGGCGTGCGGCGCCTTCCGAGCGTTAGCGTCGCCGCTCCAGTCCTTCAGAGCAGCGTCACCGTAGTTGGAGCGCAGGGCTCCCAAGCGATTGACCTGATTGGAGTGCAGCCGAGCTTCATCGGGTTGAAAGGCCGGCTGCTGGGGCACGTGAGCGCCAATGCGCTTTCCGATCAACGAGGTATCGCGCTGCCAGCGCCGGTCGCGCAGAAGATCGGCGCCGGCGCATTGCAGGCGGTGTCGCTCCAGATAGGCGCGCGTACCGTACCCACAACCGTTGCCACCACCTTGGGGTCGCGCGAAATCGGAGAGATAGCGCATAGCCCGATCGCGATCGCCCCGCTTGCTCTGGCCCAGAGTCTCACCGGCATGCAGGGCAAGATCAGCCGCATCCTGGTCGTGCCGCGGGCGGGTCGCGAGGTCGAAGCGCAAAGCGCATTGAGACGCCTTGCCGCAGGTCATCTCAGCGTGCAGCCAGCCGATTTTGACGCCACCCTCTTCGCCCAGGCGGAGGCGCCGACCGAGCAGTCGACTGAGCTGTTCTCGGCGATCAGCGCGCTCGTGGGCTTCTTGTTCGCGTTCAATGCGATGCTCCTGACCGCTCCGCAGAGACGGAAGCTGATCGGAGACCTGCGTCTCGACGGCTACACGCCGTTGGAAATAGTGCAGGTGATCCTCTACGACGCCCTCGTGCTTGGGCTCGTCGGCTCGCTGGCAGGACTCCTGCTCGGCGATCTGCTTTCGCGCGATCTCCTCCAGACGAGCCCCGGTTATCTTTCGTACGCGTTCCCAGTCGGCTCGTTGAGGGTCATCACCCTGCCGAGCATGGCGCTTGCGCTGGCGGGCGGGACGCTGGCGGCGATCGTCGGAGTGCTGCTTCCGCTGCGTCTCGACGCGTTCGTGTCGCGGCCGGTTCGAATCAGGCGACCCCCGCTGACGGCACGGCATTCGCTGGCAGGGCCGATGCTGGGCGCCACCCTGTGCGCCATCGTCGCCGCCGTGATCCTGCTCACCGGTGTGCGGAGCGTGCAAGCGGCGATTGGGGCCGTTGTCTGTCTGTTGCTTGGGCTGCTCGCGACTTTGCCGGTGGCGTTTCGAGCGGCGGCCGCGATCTTCGACCGGCTGCAGAGGCCGATCATGGGAGTGGCAAGTCATCTGGCCGCGATCGAGCTGCAGTCGAGCTCGACGAGGGCGAGGTCGCTTGCGATCGCGGCGACGGGCGCCGTCGCGGTGTTCGGAAGCGTTGCGATCCAGGGTGCTCAGCGCAATCTGCAGCACGGCCTGGACGAGGTATCGAGCGACATCACGCGAGTGACCGATCTGTGGGTGTCGCCGAAGAACCCATCTGACGTCCTCGCGACAACCCCGTTTCAGAGCCACCTCGCTCGCGAGCTGAGACGAGTGGCCGGTGTGGCAGAGGTGAGTGCTTATCGCGGCGCCTTCCTCGACATCGGAGACCGGCGCGTCCTGGTCATCGGGCCGCCACGCTCCGGCGATCGTCCGATTCCGCCCACGCAGGTGATCGACGGCCATCTTGCGCGCGCGGACGCTCTTCTGCGCGAAGGCGGCTGGGTTGTGCTCTCGCAGGAACTGGCGCGCGCCCATCGGCTGCGTATCGGCGACACGGTCACTCTGCCTGCGCCCAACCCGGTGCGCTTGCGACTCGCGGCGACCACGAGCAACTTCGGCTGGCCCGCGGGTGCGATGATCGTCAACGCAGACGATTTCGCGCGCGCGTGGGGATCTAGCGATCCAAGCGCCTATGAGATCGAGCTACGGCCTAACGTCGCCCCTGAGCTTGTCGAGAGAGATATCGCTCACCTCCTGGGTCCAGGCTCTGCGCTGAGCGTTCAGAGCGCGGCTCAGCGTGAAGCGACATACCGCGCCACGCAGCATCAGGGGCTCGCCCGTTTGGATGACATCGCCGCGCTCGTGCTGATCGCCGCGGCCGTAGCGATGGCTACGGCGATGGGCGCTCTGATTTGGCAGCGCCGGCGCCGCCTGTCGGGAATGAAGGTCGATGGCTTCGACCACCGCGAGCTGTGGCGAGCGCTCCTGTACGAGAGCGCCGTGCTGCTCGGGACGGGCTGTTCGCTCGGCGCGGCGTTTGGTCTCGTAGGGCAACTGGTTCTCAGCCGTGCGCTCGTGACCGTGACGGGATTCCCGGTCATATTCAGTCCGGCGGTCGCGGTCGCAGCTGCGATGTTTGCGATCGTCACCGTGTCCGCGGTGATCATCGTCGCGCTGCCAGGTTATGCCGCCGCCCAGGTCAGGCCTGCGCTCGGGGACTGATCGTCCCGGTCGCGTGTCTGCTCACAGGGCGCTGAGCGACACGGACGCTGGGAGCGATGACGAACAGTGGCCACGGCGTGGTTGCACAGATGGCTGCGCTGGCTCGCGCGGCCTCGCGTGAGCTCAGGTGGGGACTGCGCGCGGTCTCGGGTCAGGTCGAGCACTGGCGGGTGCAGGCAAGCGCGATTCCGGACGCGACGTTGCGCAGGGATGCGCTCCAATCGCTGCACAGCAAGCGCGGCAACACCGACGGCGCCGCACTGTTCTGGACACTTCCGGATCGCCGCGACATTGACCTGCTGCGACTGCTCGTTGCATACGAGATCATGTGCGACTACCTGGACAGCGTGAGCGAGACCGGCGCGGCGAACGGGCTGGTCAACGGCCGGCAGCTGCATCTGGCCTTCACCGAGGCGCTAGACCCTGCTGGGTCGATATCCGACTACTACCGTCACAACGCACACACGGACGACGGTGGCTATCTGCGCGATCTCGTGCAAGCCTGTCGGGCGGGGTGTCGGTCGCTTCCGTCATACCCAAATATCCGTCCGATTCTCATGCGCGCCGCTGGGCGTGCGCAGGTGCAGGCGATCAACCATGAGCTCGACCCGCGCGTGCGCGAAGAGACGCTCCGGGCTTGGGCTGCCCGCGAATTTCCAGGCCGCGAGGACGCGAGCTGGTACGAGCTGACCGGCTCGGCCAGCACATGGATATCGGTGCTGGCGCTCTTAGCGCTCGCCAGCGAGCCCGGGTGTAGCCGCTCAGAGGCGATCGAGACTTATTCGGCGTATTTCTGGGTCTGTCTCACCGCGACGGTGCTGGACAGCTACGTCGATCAGCGCGAGGATCTTGCCAAGGGCGATCACAGCTACTTCGCCCATTATCAAAGCGGGCCGGTTGGAGTGCGCCGTGCGCGCGAGATCGTCGCGCGCGCCACCAGCCAGGCGCGAGCGCTGCCGCGCGGTGAGCGTCATGCGGTGATCGTCGCGTGCATGGTGTCGTTGTACCTGTCGAAGGACAGCGCGCTGACGAACGACATGAGGTCGAGCACCTTGAGCCTGCTGCGCGCGGGCGGTCCGCTTTCGCTGATGCTGGGACCGGTGTTGCGGGCGTGGCGCGTCGCCTACTCGCTACGGGGCGCGTGATCGCAGCGGCCGGGCTCTTGGAGGCGCGCCGGATGTCTACGATGTCCCGCGACATCCGTCCAGGATGTCCCGAGACACCACAAGAGAGAGCGGCTGAAGGGACTCGAACCCTCGACCTTCTGCATGGCAAGCAGACGCTCTAGCCAACTGAGCTACAGCCGCGCGTGGCAGCGAGTATAGGGCGCGCGCGCTGGCGAAGCCGCCTCGGCCGCGACGAGCTAGGGTGCCCGGCGTGGAAGACGTCATCGAGCAGGCGCTGGCCGCCAACCGCCGCTTTGCCGACGGGTTGGCCGAGAGTCACGTCGACGTGCGGCCGCGGCGCCAGCTCGCCGTGGTGACCTGCATGGACGCCCGTCTGGACGTCTTCGCC